>CAZHMQ010000178.1:0-2580 GCA_964533645.1 uncultured Coxiellaceae bacterium | reverse complement strand
GCCTCTGACTGGTTTGGTAAAGAATTATATTATACAATCGCTCAACTTCTACTATTTTTTATACCTATGAATGCAAAAAAAATCCATGAAATCTTTTCTCGCTTCAAAAAGGCTAATCCTTCACCTACCACTGAACTGATTTATCATAGTCCTTTTGAGTTATTAGTAGCCGTCATTCTTTCTGCACAAGCAACTGACACATCTGTCAATAAAGCAACCAAAATTCTATTTCCCGTTGCCAATACGCCTGAAAAAATACTAGAACTAGGTGAAGAAAAACTAAAATCCTATGTGAAATCCATAGGATTGTACAAAACTAAATCGGCGAATATTATCAAAATGTGCTCATTGCTCATGACCACATACCAAGGGAAAGTACCTGAGAGCAGAGAAGCATTAGAAGAACTGCCTGGTGTTGGACGAAAAACAGCCAACGTCATTCTGAATACTTATTTCGGAGAACCCGTCATTGCAGTTGATACTCATATTTTTCGAGTAGCTCAACGCATAGGATTGGCCAAAGGTAATACGCCTTTAGAGATTGAGAAACAGTTGGTCAAAAAGATTCCTAAAGAATTTTTGCATGACGCGCATCACTGGTTAATTTTACATGGAAGATACACTTGTGTAGCACGCAAGCCCAAATGTCCTGAATGTATCATTCGAGATTTGTGTGAGTTTCCTGATAAAACACCAGGAATAAAAGGAATATGGAATGAACGCAATGATCTCCCTGATTTTACTAAATTAAGAACCGAATTAGATCGTAATGATTCATCTGAAGATTCGGAATGACAAATTATTTGTTCGAAACGAGCCCCCAACATGTCAGCTACAGAACGTAAAAACATGCGCAAAGTATTTTTTGATGTGTGGGAAAAACATCAAAAAAAAGAGCTTTTAGAACCCTTAGAAGCTCACATTCTTTCGATTATTATAAAACATCCTGAATATCATGAGTTTTTAACTCAACCTAAAAATCTCGAGCAAGATCATTTTCAAGAACAGAACCCATTTTTACATATGAGCTTGCATCTTGCTCTAAAAGAACAAATGATGACGGACAGACCCGCTGGCATAAAAGCTATTTATACTAAACTGTGTTTAGGCCTACGAGATCCCCACCTAGTAGAACATAAGATGATGGATTGTTTGGCATCTATGTTATGGGATGCTCAGACAACCGGAAAAATGCCGGATGAACATGATTATTTGGCTATATTATCAACATTAAAAAATAACTAAAAGCACCCTTGACAAACCTCAGCATGATCGCGTTTTTTGCATCACGTTCCTATTGAGCATCTATCACCCACATATAATCCATCTATAATCCATCTATAATTGACTTATTGTTGTACTATATGTACAATAACTCGCCAATACTAACTATTCGACCTATTTATTTAAAACAGGAGCTCTGAAAATGCTTAATAGACGTACAGAACCTTTAGAAAAATTATTGCAAGACTATCCTATTCATCAATGGTGGAGATTATTTATAGATGGAAGTCGTCAATTCTCGCAAATAAATCGCGACCTTATGAGTGATGAAATATTATTTAACAAAAGAATGCTGACAGTCACTGCCTGTGAAGCCTTTGATAAAGGATATGGCCCGTCTGGAGAAGTTGAAGATGGGTATATGAGATTATCATTATTCACTTTTTTCTCATTGCTCACTCAAATTAACGAACCTTTAAGCATTCGTTTAATTAACAATACGCATTATACAGTCACTAAAGGCCTTCTCCGTACGAGTCAAGTTTTTAATCCAAGGGAACTAGATTTTAACTCAGGTAAACTACGTGATACAAAAAATAAAGTAGCATTTTATCTTTATTTGAATGATACCTACAAGGTAACAGCAACTGTAGCAGGCCTTAAGGAGTTAAAAAAACAAGAAAGAGAATTAGGTATTGAATATTTTTCAGGGCCAGACATAAGAAGACCAGATAACGGCATGGGTATTCTTACATCTAAGGAGGCCACTCCATTAGTGGCCGTGGCTCCCTGTGCAAGCTCAGAAGTTGAAGCGAAAATAACTCGTATTATTTCCGATTATGAAACTCGCATGATGGAAGAAAAAAATACTACAAAAAAAATTGCTATGATTGTGAATATGATACAAAAACTCGAAAGATTACATCCATTTCGAGATGGAAATTGTAGGACATTTTGCATGCAAATATTAAATAAGGAACTTTTACGTCATGGAATGTATCCTGCTATCTTATTCAATCCAAATACCTTTGAAGGATTTAGCCAAAATGAAATGGTTCAAGAAGTTATACAAGGACAGATAAGATTTAAAAATGTATTGGATAATAGAGGTAACAAAGATGCAACGCTTACGTTTAAGCTAAAATGCGAGTCTCGTGTGTATGATCAATTTCTCCATGAGACTAATCCACCTTCTATTGAATTAAATGATGATGAACGAAAAACTAGTCTTCAATTTGTAAGAGAAGCATTAGTTATGTTAAATCAATCTAGAGAAAAACTCCCGACGCATCCGTTTCAAACAACATTAAACCATTGTTTAAAAGAAGCATCGCCTTCTATGGAAGAAAAACAAAC
>CAZHMQ010000177.1:0-2711 GCA_964533645.1 uncultured Coxiellaceae bacterium | reverse complement strand
AAGCTAGCATCATTGATATAAGAGCAACAACAATCATTAACTCTATCAATGAAAATCCATTAAACTCTTCCAAAACGCTCATTATTTCCCAACCATCTTTTAATTAAAGGAGTCACTGACCCGGGATATTCTTTTTGTAATTGTTCCGCGATTTGTTGCACCGACTGTAATAAATCACTATCACGTATCAAATCCGCAATGCGTAAACTCATATCGCCGGTTTGTTTAGTTCCCAAAACTTCACCTGGACCACGAATTTCTAAATCACGTTGCGCGATTTTAAATCCATCCGTGGTTTCACGCATCACGCCCAAACGTTCCTTAGCATGGTTTGATAACGGTAATTGATAGAGTAATAAACAATAACTTTCTACTGAACCACGCCCTACACGTCCACGTAATTGGTGTAATTGCGCAAGTCCAAGACGTTCCGAATTTTCAATAATCATTAAGCTGGCATTAGGAACATCGACTCCGACCTCAATCACAGTCGTTGCAACCAATAAATCAATATCACCTTTCTTAAAAGCTGCCATCACTTGATCTTTTTCCAATGATTTCATTCGGCCATGCAATAAGGCGATTTTTAATTCGGGAAGTGCGGATTGCAACATTTGCAGAGTATCTTCAGCAGCCTGAGATTGTAAAACTTCTGATTCTTCTATCAAAGTACAAACCCAGTAAGCTTGTTTCCCTGATTGACAAGCTTCACGAATACGAACCAATACATCATCTCGTCGCGTATTAGGTATCACTGATGTTTTCACTGGGGTTCGACCTGGCGGTAGCTCATCAATGACAGAACAATCTAAATCGGCATACACTGACATGGCTAACGTCCGTGGAATAGGAGTTGCTGTCATCACAAGCTGATGCGGACAGTTGTCTTGATGCACTCCTTTGTCACGCAATGCTGCGCGTTGTTCCACGCCAAATCGATGTTGTTCATCAATCACAATGAGCGCAAGATTTTTATATAAAACATCTTTTTGAAAAATAGCATGTGTGCCTATAATAAGTTTTGCCGTGCCTTCTGCCATAGCATGCAAGGTATCACGTCGTTCTGTGACTTTCATTTGTGAAGACAACATCACAATATTAATACCTAACGGAATAAACCATGACTTGAAATTATTGAAGTGCTGTTCTGCTAATAATTCGGTGGGCGCAAGTATAGCCGCTTGATGATTATGCTCTATGGCTTGTAACACAGCAAGTGCTGCAACTAAGGTTTTTCCTGATCCTACATCGCCTTGCAATAATCGTAACATAGGTCTTGGCTTTGCAATATCCTGATAAATATCTTCAATAACGCTACATTGTGCTTTTGTTAGTGCAAAAGGTAAGTTTTTTAAAAACACTTCTGATAATGACGAGACCCGAGGAAGGGGAATTGCTTTTTGCACCTGAAATAAATTTTTTACATTTAATAAACTTAAACGGTGCGCCAATAATTCTTCAAATACCAAACGTTTTTGTGAAATATGCGCCCCTTCAAGTAATAAATCTTGTGGTGCATCCATAGGAGGTCTATGCACAAAATGCAAAGCTTCTTTTAAACTTGGAAAGTTTAATGTTTGCAACAGCGATAAAGGCAAAATATCTTGTAAAAATCCATTTGTATTTAACATTTCTAAAGCTTGTGTTGTCAATTTGCGCCACATCAATTGACTTAAACCTTCCGTTGTAGGATAGACTGGCGTTAAATTTTCTTCGACAGGTAAAATAGTTTTTTCATCTAATATAATATATTCAGGATGGATCATTTCTAAACCCAATTTACCTAAACGCACTTCGCCATAACAACGTAGACGCACACCTTCTTTAAATGTTTTGATCTGAACTGGATTGATGTAAAAAAATCGCAAATGCATATGTCCGCTTGCATCATCCAATCGACATAATAAACGCGTGCGTCCTCCTACAGGTCGGCTAACCGTTGCAATGGTGGCTTCAATCACCACATGATCGTTCAGTGATAGCTTGGAAATAGGATAAATATGTGTTCTGTCCTGATAGCGTAGAGGCAAATGAAATAACACATCTTGTACCGATTCAATTCCTAACCGTGATAGACGTTCAGATAAACGTTTGCCTACACCTTTGAGATGCTCGCACGGTAATAAACTAAGATCGGTTATTGAGCTCAAGACAACTTCCTAATAATTGACAAGAAGTCCTATTTTCTATTACAGTGCACGTTCTTGCCGGGGTGGTGGAATTGGTAGACACGCAAGTTTCAGGTACTTGTGGGGGAAACCCTGTGGAGGTTCGAGTCCTCTCCTCGGCACATCTACCGTTTGGTGGGCACGCCGCGCTTAGCCCACCCTACTTAAATCCATTCCTTGATACCCGATAAAGTCTTATCGATTAAACTTTTTTCCAATGGATTGCGCAATATGATTGTTTCTTTACGATCAGGTCCTGTGGAAATCATATCAATAGGCACGCCGACTAACTCTTCAATACGTAATAAATATTTTTTTGCATTTTCTGGCAGGTCAGCAAATTTTTTCACACCTAATGTCGATTGCTTCCAACCAGGAAAATCTTCATAAATAGGTTCACACGCGCCAAAATCTGCAATGGAAGTAGGCAACACAGATACTTCTCGCCCATATAATCGATAACCTGTACAAATACGCAAGGTATCTAAAGTATCTAATACGTCCAACTTAGTAACACATAAACCAGAAAAGCTATTTAATTGC
>CAZHMQ010000176.1:0-2735 GCA_964533645.1 uncultured Coxiellaceae bacterium | reverse complement strand
TAGTAGAATCCAATGGATCAATCGCAGGATAAATACCTAATTCAGCAATTTGTCGTGACAATACCACAGTTGCATCTAAGTGTGCAAAAGTAGTTGCAGGTGATGGATCGGTTAAATCGTCTGCTGGTACGTATACCGCTTGTACAGAAGTAATAGAACCGGTCTTAGTCGAAGTAATACGTTCTTGGAGTGCGCCCATTTCTTCTGCCAAGGTAGGTTGATATCCTACTGCAGATGGAATACGACCTAATAATGCAGATACTTCCACACCCGCCAAGGTATAACGGAAAATATTATCGATAAAGAGCAATACGTCACGGCCTTCATCACGGAAACTTTCCGCAACGGTTAAACCTGTTAATGCAACACGCAAACGATTACCTGGTGGCTCATTCATTTGACCATACACCAAGGATACTTTATCCAATACTTTGGATTCTTTCATTTCTAAATAAAAATCGTTACCTTCACGAGTACGTTCACCCACCCCAGCAAATACCGAGAAACCGCTATGTTCAATGGCGATATTTCGAATAAGTTCTAACATGTTAACGGTTTTACCTACACCTGCACCGCCGAACAGACCGACTTTACCACCTTTGGCAAAAGGACAAACTAAGTCTATGACTTTAATACCTGTTTCGAGCAATTCTTCCGAAGCTGCAAGCTCATCAAAAGCAGGTGGATTTTTATGAATTGGAAGGCGATCAGAATCAATAGGGCCAGCTTCGTCAATAGGTTCACCTAAGACGTCCATGATACGACCTAAAGTAGGTCTGCCTACCGGCACACTAATGGGATGTCCTGTGTCGGCAACTGATAAACCACGCTTTACTCCATCGGTGGTACCCATAGCAATCGTACGAACAATGCCATCTCCTAATTGCTGCTGGACCTCTAATACAAGATTATTCTCTTCTACTCTTAGTGCATTATATACATTGGGCACAGCATCTCGTGGAAACTCAACATCCACGACAGCACCGATGATTCCTGAAATCTTACCTACACCTTTCATTTAGGTTACCTCTTAATCTATAAATCTATCACGGGCTGTTTACAATTCTACTATGCTGGCCCAAAATCCTCGATTTTCTGCGGTTCGCTGCTCACATACCAACAACGTATGCTGTGCTGCGATCCTCAAAAATCAAGGATTTTGGTCTCAGCCTAGCGAATTGTAAAAAAGCCCTATGTCCAATTAAACAACTGCCGCACCTGCTACAATTTCTGTTAATTCGCGAGTAATCGCAGCTTGACGCGCTTTATGATATGCCGTCTCCAACTCACTGATTAAATCAGATGCATTGTCTGTTGCACTCTTCATAGCAATCATACGCGAAGCTTGTTCACATGCGATATTTTCTATCACACCTCGATAAACTTGTGACTCAATATAGCGTGTCAAAATTTTATTTAATAATATTTTAGAATCATCAGGTTCATAAATATAATCCCAATGATGATGTAGTTGTTCATCCGTCGATGGCACTACTGGCAATAATTGTTGAATGGTAGGTTCTTGACGCATAGTATTAATAAATTCGTTAGAACACAGATAGAGTGCATCTATTTTATTACTAATATAAGCATCTAACATCACTTTAACAATACCGACTAAATCCGTAATAGTAGGTGCATCGCCTAAATGAGAAGCATGCCCGATAACTTGACCGCCCACTCGTTTAAAAAAGCCTTCTGCTTTTGTGCCGATTAAACATAGACTGATTTCAACCCCTTTATCCATCCAAGATTTCATATCTTGTATGGTTGTTTTTAATAGGTTTGCATTCAATCCACCACAAAGACCTCGATCGGTACTCACTACAATATAGCCAACACGTCTAATCTCGCGCTTTTCTAAAAACGGATGCCTATATTCGGGATGTGCATTGGCCAAATGTCCAATGACTTGTAAAATCTTTTTCGCATACGGCTGCGCGTGTCGCATACGTTCTTGCGCTTTTCGCATTTTACTCGCCGCCACCATTTCCATGGCGCGAGTAATTTTTTGCGTATTCTTGATACTGCGAATTTTAGTACGTATCTCTTTCGCGGCTGCCATAATGATACCTTTTCTTAAATAAACATTGCCTTATATTTTTCGAGGATAGATTTCATCGTATTAGCAATATCATCGTTATAATTGCCCGTTTCATTAATCATAACGAGGAAATCAGCATGGTTGCTACGTGCATAACCTAACAATCCTTGCTCGAATTCAGCCATCTTATGAAGAGCGATATCATCTACATAGCCTCTATCTGCAGCAAACAAAATCATCGCCATTTCTGCAACAGAAAGTGGTTGATATTGTTTTTGCTTCATGATTTCAGTAATTCGTTGACCGCGCTCCAATTGTTTTCGGGTAGCATCGTCTAAATCGGATAAGAATTGTGAAAATGCTGCCAACTCACGATACTGAGCAAGGGCAATACGAATGCCACCCGCAAGTTTCTTAATAATCTTCGTTTGTGCAGCACCACCGACACGGGATACTGAAAGACCTGCGTTAATAGCAGGACGTATGCCTGAATTAAACAAATCGGTTTCTAAAAAGATTTGTCCGTCGGTAATAGAAATAACGTTAGTAGAAACGAAAGCGGATACGTCACCTGCTTGAGTTTCGATGATTGGCAATGCGGTGAGCGAACCCGTTTTACCTTTAACTTTACCATTTGTTGCTTTTTCTACATAAATTTCATTCACACGTGAAGCACGTTCTAACAAACGTG
>CAZHMQ010000175.1:0-2797 GCA_964533645.1 uncultured Coxiellaceae bacterium | reverse complement strand
AAGATGGGCCGTGTTGGGATCGAACCAACGACCTATTGATTAAGAGTCTATATCACATCGGTATCAAACGATAACAAACAGTTTCAAAAAGATCGCTTTCACCTTGATTTATATGGATTTTCTTAATATCATCTGCCTCAATCAATATCAATTAGATTCATATAAGAACAGAATTAAGTGTACCCTGAAGTGTACCCCGAGCAGTCGCTGCAAGTAAATTATTAGATAGCTCTTGAAGATGGCAATATGCCTGCTATAATATTAATAAGCACTTATAAATTAATAATTAGATTATTTACTTATTTTACAATTAGTTACATGATTATTTATAATTTTATGTGTAATATTTTTAATATATAATTCATTACAGGTAATCATATGAAATCAGTTAGCGATAGCATTTTGCGTCGTATACGAGCTAAGCAGCACGGCTGGGTCTTTACGCCCAAAGATTTCATTGATATGGCCCCTAGAAATATTATCGGCATTACTCTATATCGACTTGTTAAAAAAGGCACCATCAGAAAGCTAGGCCATGGTATATATGATTTTCCAGTGCAGCATCCCAAACTAGGTACACTTGCGCCAAACCCCGATGCCGTCGCCAAAGCTATTGCAACAAAAAAGGGGAATACCATACAACCTGGCGGCGCAGCGCTCGCAAATCTACTTGGTTTTGATCTGCAAGTACCCGCAAAATCAACATATATTACTTCTGGCAACTCAACGCAGCGAAAAATTTCAAACTATCCTATTACCCTTATCCATTCTAAATACATAAATAATAAAATTCCATTTAGCACAAATTCTATTAGGGTAATTAATGCATTACATCATTTAGGAAAAAATAACATTACAGACGACATTATAACAAAAAGCCAAAAAATTCTTTCTTCAAGAGATAAATTACAGCTTAAAAAAAACCTGAAACAATTTCCAGATTGGATGACATCTTACATATTAAAAATAATAAGGAATACCGATGAAAGAAATTCTCAATAAACCCCACAAAGAGCGCGCACAATTATTTCAAGAAGCAGCGGCCCGGTCAAAAAACATTAAAAGACCCGTTATTATTGAAAAAGATTTCTGGGTATGCTGGACGCTCGATCAAATCTTCAAAAACCCCGTTCTTGCGCCACATGTAACTTTCAAAGGCGGCACATCTTTATCAAAATGCTATAACATGATTGATCGTTTTTCTGAGGATATTGATCTAACCTTAGCAAAATCATATATCAGCATCATGGGAGACAATGACCCAATATCCGCCGCAACACCGAGCCAACGTGGTAAACGCTTAGAACAACTGAGCGATGCTGTGATAATCAAAATAGCTAATGACGTTAAACCTGTTTTAACAGAAGAATTCAGAAAAAACCTTTCGGCCTATTTCAATGACAAAGAATGGCAATTGACAATTGATGAAAAGGATAAGCAAAGTCTAATCTTCCACTACCCAAGCAGTTTGGAAAAATCTTCTGATGGATACATTGATATTTCAATTAGACTGGAATTTGGCGCACGCGGAGATAATAGTCCTTGCGAATCTAAAGTCATATCAAGCTATACACAGCAGCTATTACCAGAGTTATTTGAAGTCCCGCCAATCATTAAAGTAACCTCATTAACCGCAAAAAGAACATTTTGGGAGAAGGTAACCTTGCTTCATGCTGAACATCACCGCGATACTACAAAACTTCTTCCTGGCCGAATATTCCGTCATTATTATGACATCGTTATGCTCGACCAGAAAAATATGACCCAAGAGGCTCTAAACGACCTCGAATTGCTAGATGATGTAGTCAAAAACAAAACCACTTATTTTCCATCAAAATGGGCGAACTACAGCGAAGCAAAAATTGGCAGTATGCGGTTATACCCAAATGAAGTGTTTATTGAATCGCTAAAACGAGATAGCGAGAATATGGCTGATATGTTTTTTGGCGATCCTCCTAATTTCAATAAAATCATGTCTGAAATAAAACGGATTGAAGCTATCATCAATAAATGAATAAACAATAATAACTTTTATAATATCGTGACTCATAAAAAATATATTTTTAGAGCATCACTTTTGACACTTTCGTCACTTTTAATCTTTGAGAGCTATGATGTCAAACTTTACTGATACCTATATCAAGGGCCTAAAGCCCTCAATCAAGCGTTATGAAGAATACGAAGGCGGCGGATTTGGCATTCGTGTCACACCTAATGGCGTAAAGACCTGGATTTATCGTTACAAAATAAACGGTAAAACCGACAAGTTAACGATAGGCCACTACCCCACCGTAAGCTTGGCTAACGCTAAGAAACGTTTTACCGAATTAAGCGGATTACGCAAAGAAGGCCACAATCCAAAAAACATCATTGAGCAAGACAAGCAAAAAGAAAACAACACAGTAGAAAAGCTTATACAAGCCTGGTACAAAGGTTACGCAGAAAAATCTCGCAAAAAACCTCTCCAGATAAAACAACAGATTGATTCTGACATCATTCCCTTACTAGGTAAAATTGCATTAGATAAAATCGTTGAGCGTGGCGCACCCGTTCATGCCAATAGAGTCTTAAGCACCATCAAACAGGTATTCAACTATGGCGTAAGCCGTGGCAGCCTCCCATTCAACCCAGCAAGCAACATAAGAGCACGCGATATCGGAGGCATAGAAAAATCCAGAGAACGCTTTCTATTGATTAAAGAAATAAAAAAATTATGGATATTCCTAGATAGCAACAATCACAAAGCCACTAGGGTCACCCATTAGCTGTACTCCGGTCAATAGAAAAAAGGGCTCCT
>CAZHMQ010000174.1:0-2807 GCA_964533645.1 uncultured Coxiellaceae bacterium | reverse complement strand
ACGAGTTTAATGACCAGTATTCTTGCCGAAGAAGGTGTCGATCCTACATTTGTTATTGGCGGACGGCTGAATAGTGCGGGTAGTAATGCTCGTCTTGGAACGGGACGTTATTTGGTTGCTGAAGCCGATGAAAGCGATGCATCCTTTTTACATTTAAATCCTATGGTTTCGATTATTACGAATATTGATGCTGACCATATGGGCACTTATCACAATAATTTTGCTGAATTATCTAAAGCTTTTGTCGATTTTTTAAATCGCCTACCTTTTTATGGATTGGCAGTACTGTGTGTAGAAGATCCTGAAGTTAGACGTATTTTACCTGATGTCTCGCGTCCTTATGTGACTTATGGTTTTGAAGAAGATGCGGACTTCAGAGCGACTCTCATTTTGCAGACAGGAACGCGTACGCATTTTGTAGTTGAGCGACCTGATAATAACAAACTCGAAATTACTTTAAATTTACCAGGTAAGCATAATGTTTTGAATGCATTAGCAGCGATTGCAGTTGCCACTGAATTAAAAATTTCTGATCAAGCCATTCAGCGTGCTTTAGAAAACTTTTCAGGCATTGGTCGTCGATTCCAAATATACGGTGACTTTGCTTTACAAAGGGGTGGAAACATCAAATTGATTGATGATTATGGTCATCACCCTAGAGAAATTGCAGCTACGATTCAAGCGGCTAGACAAAGTTGGCCAGATAAACGTTTTGTGATGGTTTATCAACCGCATCGTTATACACGTACGCATGATTTGTTTAACGATTTTTGTACGGTTTTGTCTAATCCTGATGCTTTAATTTTATTAGATGTGTATTCGGCAGGCGAAGCTCCTATTGAAGGCGCAGATAGCGCATCCTTAAAACAAGCGATTCTTGAGCGTGGGAAAGTCAATCCATATTTAGTTACAGAACACAGTGAATTGGCTAAGCTCTTACAGGATGTGTTGCTTGATGGAGATATATTGCTTATGCAAGGTGCCGGTAATATTGGCGCATTGGCATCAAATTTGGCAGCTTCGCAGTTACGTGAATCGCTTATGACTTCTGTTAAAGAGGTTAGCTAATGCAAGTTGAAACGCTATCATTACGCGGTCGTTTAATGCGAAATGAATCGCTCGCAGAGTATAACTCGTGGCGAGTGGGTGGTTCTGCTGAAATGCTATATATACCGGCAGATCTTCCTGATCTGGCGATTTTTTTGCAACAACAACCTGCAGATGTGCCGATATTTTGGTTGGGTCTAGGCAGTAATGTATTGATTCGAGATGGCGGTATGGCTGGGGTTGTCATTGTTACGCAGGGCGCATTGGCGAATATGACAACACAAGAAGCCGATCGTTTAGTCCGTGCTGAAGCAGGTGTTTCTTGCGCACAACTTGCAAGATATACTGCAAGACAGGGTTTAACAGGGCTTGAATTTATGGCGGGTATTCCAGGCACAGTGGGCGGTGCGCTCGCTATGAATGCAGGATGTTATGGGGGTGAAACATGGCAGACGCTTCAGCAGGTAGAAACGATTGATAGACAGGGTACAAGACGAATAAGACAAGCTCACGAATTTGAAGTGGGTTATCGTCACGTAAAACGTCATTCTGATGAATGGTTTGTTGCAGGACATTTTAAGTTGACACCTGGAGAAAAAACACGCTCTCTTGAAAATATTCGTGTATTATTAGAAAAGCGAAATGCATCTCAACCCACAGGATTGCCTAATTGCGGTTCGGTATTCCGTAATCCTCCGGGCCAATATGCAGCAAAGCTAATTGAATCATCAGGTTTAAAAGGACTCACCATGGGTGGGGCGAAGGTTTCAGAAAAGCATGCTAATTTCATTATCAATGAAGGTCATGCCAGTGCAAGTGATATAGAAAAATTAATAAGGCATATAGCTGAAAAAGTGATGCTTGAACATGGTGTGAGTTTAATTCCGGAAGTTTGTTTTGTTGGACGGGAATTAACAAGGTAGGATGGATCCGAGATGATTATGACTCAAGTAAGGAAGCATTATAAAGATTTCAAGATTTCTTGGAAGCTTGTAGTGAAGCTTTTGAGTTTTTTTCTGTTCATTCTTGCAATTTCTTTTATATTTAATCACACAAAACAGCCCTATTACTTTCCTATCAAAGAAGTGAAAATAGCTGGTTTGGAGCATGTTGATCACCAAGAAGTTCAACATTTGTTGCGACCATTAGTACAAAAAGGCTTTTTTGCAGTGGATGTCGATTTAATTAAAGAAAGATTGATGCACTTTTCTTGGGTATCTGAAGCTTATGTGCGTCGAGTATGGCCTAACCAAGTTGTTATTCAAGTCGTAGAAAAAAAACCGATTGCTCGTTGGAATCATGCAAGTTTGTTAACGACCGCGGGTGAAATATTTAGTCCCCATCAAGATAGTCATCCCATCGATTTGCCTCTGTTTATCGGACCCGAGGGGGAGCATATGCAAGTGCTTAGCTATTATCTTAAAATGACGACATTGTTGAAACCTTTGCAATTTAAGATTATAAGCTTAGAGCTAAAACCCCAGCTTACATGGCAAGTTATTTTGAGTAATGGTATTAAATTGAATATAGGGTATAAAGATGTCTTGACTCGCATCAGTCATTTTGTGAAAGTGTATCCTCACGTTGTGGGGAATAGGAGCAAAGATGTCGATTATGTTGATTTGCGTTACAACAATGGTTTTGCTGTGCGTTGGAAAGCCTAATATTTAAAAAAACACGCTAACGAAAATTATATTAACAATATTGGAATTAAAATTATGGCAAAGAAGCCAAATAAAGATTTAATGGTGGGAATTGAC
>CAZHMQ010000173.1:0-2823 GCA_964533645.1 uncultured Coxiellaceae bacterium | reverse complement strand
CGAATTGATGTGTCAGGAAAGGGAAGAAATACACGTGGCGGTACTGTTAAAATCTTAGCGAGAAATGTCCATCTTGAATCACCCACCGTGATTAATGCGAGTGGGTATTCAGGTGGCGGTACTGTGTTAATCGGTGGAAATTATCAGGGAAAAGGTCCTGAACAAAATGCTTCTTCAACACAAGTAGCCAAAGGCGTCAGGATTAATGCCGATGCCATTCAAAATGGCAATGGCGGTAAAGTGATTGTATGGGCCGACAATGATACGGCATTTAACGGCAGTATTTCAGCGCGCGGTGGGTTGGAAGGTGGTGATGGTGGATTCGTTGAAACATCGGGTAAAAAATATTTAGATGTTCATGGCAGCACGATTGATTTACGTGCGCCATTAGGTGTCACGGGAACGTGGTTACTCGATCCTGAAAATTTAACAATTCAAAATACCGGTCCAACGACTGCTACATTTGCTTCGAATACGTATACCAGTAATGTGAATGATTCGATATTAACGGTAGCGGATTTGGAAGCTGCCCTGGGTACAGCCAGTATTGTTGTACAAACCGGTTCAGGTGGCGCTCAGCTAGGTGATATTACCGTTTCTGATCCTGTTCTCTGGAATAATTCAAATTCATTGACATTAAGTGCTAATCGAAATGTTGTTATTAATGCGAGCATCAGCAATACCAGTACCGGCAGTTTGAATATAACGGCTGACTCGGATCTGAATAATACAGGCACGATCGGCATTAATAGTGGTATTTATTTGGCAGGAGGCACTTTAACCTTGTCCGCACCGAATGTGGCAAACAGTATTACAACAGGTGCTGCCGGTGCAGTTGACGTTTATAACTTTACGCTCTCAAAAGGAAGATGGACTCAAACCGATCCCGCTAATCCAGATTTTGCTGTTGCCAATGATTTCCAATTTGCAAATGGTACTACTTTCATCCGCAACATGGGCACGACAGTCATTGGCGGTGATACGTATAACATATTGTCAGATGTATATGGTTTACAGGGAGCCAACACGCAATTTTTTGGTAATAATTACGTATTAAGTCAGGATATCGATGCGACAGGGACTCTCCACTGGTTTGGCGGTGCGGGATTTTTACCGCTTGCTCAACTGAATTCTTATGTGGGCAATTTTAATGGACAGGATCATGTCATCAATAACCTCTTTATCAATCGCCCGACGGAGGATTTAGTCGGATTTTTTTACAGTATTGACAGTCCGGGCATTATTAGGAACCTGGGTCTGACCAACGTTGATTTTACGGGTGGTGCGGGAACAAGTGTTCAGTTACTCGGTGGTATTAGTGCAAATATGAGCGGTGGTACATTGAATAATGTTTTTGTGACAGGTCTTCTCACGCAACCTTCGACAAGTAATTGTTGTGATGTAGGTGTGGGTGGGCTGGTCGGCGCAACGCTCAATTTTTCAAACAATGCTTTGATCGAAAATTCCTATAATGCGGCTACTATCATTAGCGGTAACCAAAATCAGGCTGGCGGTCTTGTCGGACTTAACAAGGGTGGTACGATCACTTCATCCTATAACTCAGGAACCGTTAACGGACCGTCTTACCTGGGTGGTTTGGTTGGTTTGATGGAGGGTGGGACAATCAGTAATTCCTACAATATTGGTACGGTGAATTCTTCTATCAATCAGGGAGCCGGACTGGTCGGTACGTTTGATCAATCATCTACTGTTTCAAATTCCTACTCATCGGGTTTGATCTCAGGTACCACTGGACAAGGCGGATTATTTTATGACAATACTGTCAATTTGACAGTGGGCAGTGTTAATAACTTTTGGGATACACAGACATCCAATCAGCCTCAGGCTTCTTCAACAGGAGCAGTCACTGGAGCAACAGGTCTGACTACGGCTCAAGCGCTGATTCAAAATAATTACACGGGATGGGATTTTAGTAGTATCTGGTATGCAATGAATTATGACGGTACCGGGGCATCTCCTTACACACGTCCCATGTTGCGTTCCGAATACAGTACGACTCTCCGTAATGGGCATCAACTTGAACTGATGTCTATAGATAGCAGTCAAACTTATACACTGGCTAATGATATTGATTTGGGAAGTGCCATTCTGAACAAGGCAGATATTTGGGGAACCGATAACAGCAGTGGAAGTGGATTTATTTCAATAGGAACTAACGCTGCATTTACGGGTACATTGAATGGGAATGGGCATCTTGTGGATGGGCTTTATATCAAGTGGGATCAAAATACGGCTTCTCAGAGTGCGATACCGACTTTTATTACTACTCAAAGCGCAGGCAGTCTTGTTCAAGATATGGGATTGACTAATGTGAATATTACAGCTGTTAATGGTAATAACGCAGGTGCTGCACCCTTTACTGGCGCGTTGGATGGCACACTTGATAAAGTGTATGCCACAGGATCGATTAGTGTTGATGGCTTGCAACAGCAAGTGATCGGCGGAGGATTGGTGGGTGGTCTTTTTAGTGGAACAATTAGTAATTCTTACTCAACAGTCGATGTCACCCTTACTAACAGTATACAAAATTTGTCGATGATGTTTGAGGGAGGAGGATTGATTGGTAGAAGCTTAAGTTTCATTAATGGTCCTGGTTCGGTTATCAATTCTTATAGCACAGGAAGTGTGACAGCTACGCCAGATGCGGGTTATGCCCTCTATGGTGTGGGTGGATTTGTAGGATGGAATGATAACGGAAGTACTTTTACTAACAATTATTACAATACAACTACAACAGGCGGCCTCCCCAGTACAGGTACGGGAGACCCAACTGCGTCTGGTTTAACAACCTCTCAAATGATG
>CAZHMQ010000172.1:0-2838 GCA_964533645.1 uncultured Coxiellaceae bacterium | reverse complement strand
CTTCAATATTTTTTGCCGTACGACGTAAATTTTCTAAATCTTCCATCGTACCATTGCCATCTTCAATTTTTTGTACCAAACGATAAACCCAACCCGTGCCTTCTCGACAAGGAGTGCATTGACCACAAGATTCTTCCATATAAAATCGAGAAATACGCGCTAGTGTTTTTACCATGCATACTGTCTCATCCATCACAATAACGCCGCCTGAGCCTAAGCCCGAACCTGCTTTTTGTATGGAGTCAAAATCCATATCCAAATTCATCATGATGTCTGCGGGCAAAATAGGCATGGATGAACCACCCGGAATGACGGCTTTTAATTTATTACCGCGACGAACACCGCCCGCCATAGCTAATAAATCTTTAAAGGGTGTACCTAAAGGAATTTCATAATTACCCGGTTTGTTGACATGGCCTGATACACTAAAGATTTTACAACCACCATTATTAGGTTTACCTAAATTGAGAAACCATTCGGCACCCTGTTGCAAAATAACCGGAACCGATGCATACGTTTCGACATTATTAATCGTCGTCGGTTTGCCATATAAACCACGTGCTGCTGGAAAAGGCGGCTTAAAACGTGGCATACCTTTTTTGCCTTCTAAGGATTCCATGAGCGCGGTTTCTTCGCCGCAAATATAAGCCCCAGCACCTAGACTGGTATATAAATCAAAATCAACACCAGAACCTAAAATATTTTTACCGAGCAACCCTGCAGCTCTTGCTTCATTGAGCGCTGCCTCAAAACTTTCGTAAGGTTCCCAATATTCTCCACGTATGTAGTTATAACCTACTGTGGCACCCATGGCATAAGCACCTATGGCTATACCTTCAATGACTTGATGTGGATTAAAACGCAAAATGTCCCTATCTTTGCAGGTGCCAGGCTCACTTTCATCGGAGTTACATAAGACATACTTTTGCCCCGGAAGATCGTGACGAATAAAACTCCACTTTAATCCAGTAGGAAATCCTGCACCACCGCGTCCACGTAATGCGGATAATTTTAAGGCTTCAACGATTTGTGATGGCGGTGTCTTTTCCGCCAAAATTTTCTTCCATTGCTCATAACCACCCGCACTTTCGTAAGTTTTAAGTGTCCAAGGCTTATCTAAGTGCAATGTTCGAAAACAAATTTCATTTGCCATGTCTTAACTCCTCAAACATAGCGTCTATTTTTTCAGGTGTCATATTTTCATAATACTTTTTGCCAACTTGAATCGCTGGTGCATTTGCACATGCGCCTAAACATTCCACTTCACGCAACGTGAATTGACCGTCTTCGGTCGTTTGATTTAAATCAATGTTTAAACGTTTTTTACAATGGGATAGAACTTTTTCAGCATCTTGCAACATACATGAAACATTGGTACATACATCGACGATGTGCCGACCCACCGGTTTTACAAAAAACATACTGTAAAAAGTCGCGACTTCGTACACAGCAATTTTTGAAATTCCTAAATAGTCTGCCACCGCATCCATCAAAGGTTGAGTTAAATATCCATTCTCTTCTTGAACAAAGCGCAACGCTTCAATCACGCCCGATCGTCGCTGATCGGCAGGGTAACGCTTCAACCAATGATCGATTTGTTCACGTACTTTTGCTGAAAGCATGTTATGTTGCCTATTATTTTGATTGGCAGGCATTAGCGGTCTATCTCCCCAAACACAATATCTAAACTAGACAACACTGCGACCACATCTGAAATCATATGTCCTTTCACCATCGTTTCTAAAGCTGCTAAATGCGGAAAACCTGCCGGTCGAATTTTTAAGCGATAGGGTTTATTCGCACCATCGGAAACAATATAAGCCCCAAACTCGCCTTTAGGATGCTCAATGGCTGCATACGCTTCACCGGCGGGTAAGCAATAGCCTTCTGTCATGAGTTTGAAATGATGAATTAATGCTTCCATATCTTCTTTCATATGAGTACGTGTGGGTGGCGCAACTTTACGATAATCCGTCATCACTGGGCCTTCGTTTTGTCGCAACCATTGCACACATTGTCGAATAATAGTATTCGCTTGGCGCATTTCTTCGATACGAACTAAGTATCTGTCGTAGCAATCACCATTAACACCGATAGGAATATCAAAATCTAATTGATCATAGACTTCATAGGGTTGTTTTTTGCGCAAATCCCATTCAACTCCTGAGCCGCGTAACATTGGCCCCGTAAAACCCATGGCAATGGCCTGCTCAGGTGAAACGATACCTATGTTTACCGTGCGCTGTTTCCAAATGCGATTATCAGTCAATAGAGTTTCGTATTCATTCACAAACTTAGGAAAACGTGTCGTAAAATCCCAAATAAAATCCAACAAAGAGCCTTGGCGATTTTCATTCATTGCTGCCACTTCTTTTGCATCATGCCAGCGTGACGGTTTGTACTGCGGCATTTTTGCAGGTAAATCACGATATACGCCGCCTGGTCTATAATAAGTCGCATGCATACGTGTGCCTGATACGGCTTCGTAACAATCGAGCAAATCTTCACGCTCACGAAAAGCATATAAAAATACAGTTAATGCACCAATATCAATACTATGACCTGCTAACCATAATAAATGATTCAACACTCGAGTGATTTCATCAAACATAACACGAATGTATTGCGCTCTAACGGGTGGCTCTATACCCAATAATTTTTCAATGGCTAATACATAACCATGTTCATTACACATCATGGAAACATAATCTAATCGATCCATATAACCTATAGTATGGTTATAAGGTTTGCTTTCTGCTAATTTTTCCGTGGCTCTGTGCAATAAACCCACATGTGGATCCGCTCGCACAATGGTTTCACCATCCACTTCTAAAATAA
>CAZHMQ010000171.1:0-2998 GCA_964533645.1 uncultured Coxiellaceae bacterium | reverse complement strand
CTGCCGATGTCAAACACAAAGAAGAACATCAAATTGATTTTGGAACCGCACTCACAAAGGTAATGGAATTCATGTCAAACCCGCATGCTGTATGGGTTAATGGAAATTTAGAGCAGAAAAAACTGGTTCAACGTTTAGTATTTGCACGCCCTGTTGTGATTGACCCTAAAGAGGGCGTTGGAACCGCTAATTTATCCCTACCATTCAAGATGTTAAAGGAGATTTCTAGCGATAAAAACGAGATGGTGGAGCGGCGGGGAATTGAGTTGGTGGGATTAATGCTTTTTTTGTGGGGTTTTATAAAATTTTTTATGGAAAAAGTGCCCCTGGATATGCCCCCGGGAAATTGTACTTGGATAGGAATTGAACCGGGGTTCGTAATAAAAGAAGTTATCAACTAATTATATAATTTTTCATAAGCATCGGCTTCATCTTTCGTTATTTTATGTTCACTTAATATTTTTCTATTAGCAAGGTCATAAAGCACTTCTTTCGCACTATAAAATGGCTCTCCACCTTCTGGGATAGGACGAACAAAGTAACGAGCTATATCAAGATAAATAAATTGTTTGTCATTTAGCCATTTTTTTACATACAAACCATGACGTATATTATTGTTTTCATCATAGCTATTTTCGTTTTTATTTAGCTCAGATCGATTAAAATTTCTGGTATCATATGATATTAATGTACTATTCCCATGGATAACTAAATATCTTCCTGATGGAGATAGTGATCCTAGGTCATGATGCCATTCTGCATGAACTAATTTGATTTCTTTTTTATTAACATCGGCCATAAATAACAATGCAGGACCTCCACCAGTTCCAATCGATATTGTCCCTACTAAAAAATATAACTTTTTACTTCTTTCGTCAAACTCTATAACTTCTGGCTGCAAGCCGGTAAGGCAGTGATTATAGCAAGAAGTATATTCATCATCACAAGGATATTCATGGGCTTCATAACAATCATCATCAGTAATAGGCAATTGGGTTGTTGTAAAACCCCATATGGGTTTATTATTGTCTTGTGTGATTGAGGATAAATATGCAGAATCTAGAAAATTTTCATTAGTACTAGATTTTTTCGGTAACTGGTAAATTGATATTTTATATCCATGTTTGCTTCCGGCACTTTCTTCTATAGTTACCTCATTATGTTTAAAAATTTTTGTATAAGCCATGCATGGTGAAATAAATCCGATTAAAGCAAACGCTAAAATTTGTAATTTTATAGCCACGTTGAATTCCTTAATAATAACGATTTATATCGCATTTCAAGACATTATTGACATATTCTTTATCATAAACTTTTGGGTTTGTTATTGCACAGGAAGGCGATATAATCCACCTCCCTTCACAATTTGGAGCATCTCTAGGCTCCCAACGATACTCAAACCCGCAATTATAAAGTCTTAGTATCTCTCTAGCTAATTGCTCTTGAGTCAATGGTGGTAATTCCTTTGTACAAAAAGGCAAGCCTAATTTTTTTCGTTCATTATTTAACTTTTTAAACTCTTTATAAGGATGTTGCAAGGCAACTATGCGTTTTTTATTATATAAATCTATTCCCGCTTTAAGATTTTCTCGCCAATCCCATGCTTGTGCTGTAGTTGGTTTATCATCATATAATTGCATGATACCTACGCCACCACGAACATTACCGCTTTGTGTATTAAGAAATCCTATACCACCTTCTCTAGCGGCAATAAATTGTTTGTAGTGGCTTTCTTGACAAGCAATCTGTCTTAATGTTTTATCAGTTAAGACCTGCTCAATAGCGGCTTGACCTGGGTTCGTACCTTTAAGAATGGTATACTTCTTTTCAATATGCAGATTTCGATAATAATCCGCCGATAAAGTTAATTCCCCTCCTACAACACCGCCGGGTACATCTACGATAGAGCCATCTTTTAGTGTTTCTTTCAGCAAATTAAAATTTGGACGATGAACATCGTTATCGTTTTCTACTTTATCAAGATACGCGTCTATATGCATATCTGATCCAATATCATGTTTAATTTGAATACTCCAACTATAGGTTGGAATGTCTTTATTCAGTTTTTTTAAATCTAAGGGATTATCGAGAATTACTTTTGCATTGAAGTCTGGCATGCGTGGTTCACTAGTAATAACAAGATCATTGTCAACAGGTTCAACAATTTTTATCGGCATCCGCAGCATGGTATATTCTTCCATGCCTCTATGGAAATTTGTGGACTGCCATATCATGGCAGAACATAAAAGAATAAAAGTCCCTTTAAAATTTTTAGGCGAACCCGGTTTTCCAAGATAAAATACAACACCTGAAGGCAACACCGAACCAGCACCTATTAACTGTGCATCCGGTGGCCAGGTGGGCGTGGTAATTATTATCGATGATCCTGATTGTACCACTTGAAACTGATATATAGGCATCATTTGCATATACCAAATGCCATTCATATTACAATTATCGACAGGCGGTAAAGCAAATGCACCAGTGTGAATGGTGAGAAACGAAATTATTATCATTTTTCTAATAGAATACATAATTCAAATTTCAATGAATTGATTTAATAAGTAATAATTAAAAATTGGTTGAAAATGTAGCATTCTTGGTATTGCGGGCTTACATTTCTAACTCACATACTTATGTTGTTACTTATTCCTTTTATTAAACTGAGCTACTTGCTCTTCCGAAACAGGATTCTCTATTACTTGAAAATTTGAGATTCCATTACTAATGATAGTTGGTTCACTTACATGCCCTTCTCCTATCAATAAATATGCAAATGTCGCATTACAAAACAATATGCTCAATAAACCAATTAATACATTTTTTTTCATAAATAAGAATTCCTTTTTTGAGTTCAGTAATAACTATAAAGCAAACATCAATAAATGAGGGGATTGTGATCAAGAGAGAAAAAGATACTAAGAAAATAATATTGCGGATTAGAAAATTAACTAGGGTCTGTCGTCAATTAACCCCCACCCACGTCGTCCCGCGGCTT
>CAZHMQ010000170.1:0-3012 GCA_964533645.1 uncultured Coxiellaceae bacterium | reverse complement strand
TTGCTAGTTTGTTTAAATCATTCGCTGGTAACAATGCACCATCGATTGATAAAGCTTTAACTTCTAACTTATCAAACTTTTTAGCATATTCTTTAAATAGTCGAGCAGCTGCACCTGGATCTTCTGTCGAAAATGCCAGAACAAGCGGTCCAACTAAAGCAGGGTCCATACACTCAAAATGTGTTCCTTCAAATGCTCGTCTTGCTAACGTATTACGTATAACACGCATGTAAACACCTGCATTACGTGCTTGTTTACGTAGCTCAGTAACCTGACTAACTGTCAAACCAGCATAATTAGCCGCAACAACAGAGATCGCATTTTTTGCTACTTCAGCGACTTCAGCAACAATTGCTTTTTTACCTTCGAGTCTTAAGGTCACATGTACCTCCTTAATTCAGTATTACCACGAGGTAATACTTGTTGACGAACAGCAATACCACAATACATTTGGCATCACCGTCTGCGTAGGTTTACCTACTCTTATCAGTAGATTTATTAAGCAACTGCACCTACGGTCTTTGACGGGAATTGACTTATAACACATGCGTTGTATTAGAAAGCATGTACTAAGCCACCCACAAAGTCTTTAGCACCGAGTTATAAATTTTCTACACTCGATATATCAATTTGTAAACCAGGTCCCATTGTGCTTGAGACTGTTACTTTTTTAAAATAAATACCTTTTGCAGTGCTTGGCTTAACTTTTTTCAATGCTATAAGTAATGATTCAAGATTTTTTGCAAGATCATCTGCTTCAAAGTTTATTTTGCCTAACATACAATGTATAACGCCTGCTTTATCTGTGCGATATCGTACTTGACCTGCTTTAGCATTTTTAACAGCGCCAGCAATATCAACTGTCACAGTACCATCTTTAGGATTAGGCATTAAACCACGTGGTCCCAGGACTTGACCCAACTGACCTACGACACGCATTGCATCAGGACTTGCGACAACAACATCAAAATTAATTTCACCAGCTTTTACTTTTTCAGCTAGGTCATCCAATCCGACAATATCTGCCCCTGCATTTTTTGCAGCTTCAACATTAGCTGATGATGTAAATACAGCAACACGAATGGTACGACCTGTTCCATTCGGCAATACAATAGAACCACGAACGGCTTGATCTGACTTACGAGGCTCTATACCTAAATTAACAGCCACTTCAATACTTTGATTAAACTTAGTTGGTGGCATACTTTTCAAAATAGCAAAGGCTTCTTTTGAAGCATATAATTTGCCTGGCGTTAGTTTTTCATTGATTAAACGCATACGTTTAGATGTCATAACTTACACCTCTCCTTCTACTTCAACACCCATACTTCGCGCACTACCAGCAATAGAACGCATAGCTGCTTCTAAGCTAGCTGCATTTAAGTCTGGCATTTTAACTTTTGCGATATCTTCGAGTTGCTTACGATTAATTTTTCCAACTTTATTTGTGTTAGGTGTACTACTTCCCTTTTCAATTCCAGCAGCTACAGTAATTAAATAAGAAGCTGGTGGCGTTTTAATAATGAAGGTGAAGCTACGATCTTCAAAAACTGTAATTTCGACCGGAAGCGGTTTACCTTGGCGTTCAGGTGTTTGAGTTTGCGCATTAAAAGCTTTGCAGAACTCCATAATATTGACACCCTGCTGACCTAATGCGGGACCGACTGGCGGACTTGGATTCGCTGCTCCACCTTTTATCTGCAGCTTTACTAGCGCTTTGACTTTTTTTGCCATAATTCACTCCACTGGGTATTAACGCTTGATAAAAGCTCCCCTTATTTAATACAAACAGCATCAGAGATACTGCGCAAACAAAAAGCAATGTGATATTTTGTAATATCGCATTGCTTTATAAAACTAACCTTTTTCAACTTGATCAAACTGTAATTCGACAGGCGTTGAACGACCAAATATTAACACAGCGACTCGTAAACGATTTTTCTCGTAATTAACTTCTTCAACAACCCCATTAAAATCAGCAAATGGACCATCGATGACTCGGACAACTTCGCCAATTTCGAAAAGTACTTTTGGTTTTGGTTTATCCGTACTGTCTTGCATTCTTTGTAATATTATTTCTGCTTCTTTAGCAGTAATAGGAGCAGGTTTATCACTTGTACCGCCAATAAAGCCTAACACCTTAGGTATGTCACGGATTAAATGCCAAGTCTGGTCATTCATTTCCATTTCTACCAAAACGTAACCAGGAAAGAATTTACGTTCGCTTTTACGCTTTTGCCCACCTTTCAATTCAACAACTTCTTCTGTGGGTACCAAAACATCCCCAAATAAGTGCTCTACACTTTCAAGCTTAATCCGCTCTAAAAGTGCATTTTTTACATAATTTTCAAATCCAGAATAAGCGTGCACAACGTACCAGCGCTTGGTTTGGTCTGCCATGGTTTATCCTCTTTGCCCGGTAAGCCATCCAATGAGCCACATTAAAATACTATCAACACCCCATAAAACAAGAGCTAGCACGACTACCATAATCGCCACAAAAAGTGTAGTCTGCATAGTCTCTTGACGCGTCGGCCAAAATACTTTTCGCAACTCCATCCGAGACTCACGCGCAAAAATAAGCGCACGTTTTCCTTGAAAGGTTTGTGATGCAAAAGCAGCCACTAGACCCAACAAAAAAAGCCAACCCAACAAACGTAAAGGCCAAGGTTGGTCATTATAATAGTAATTTGCAACTAGTCCAGAGATAATTAATAAAATAACCATTAACCACTTCAACCAATCAAGCCTTGTACTGCTTGGAGTTTCCACTGTCTTTAATACCATCAATGTGTTGCCCTGCTCTAGATCACTGTATTCACAAATATTTTGTTTGTTATTTGGCAGGCCAGGAGGGTCTCGAACCCCCAACCTACGGTTTTGGAGACCGTCGCTCTGCCAATTGAGCTACTGGCCTGTTTTACTATTCAACAACCTTAGCTACAACACCCGCACCTACTGTGCGACCACCTTCACGAATTGCAAAACGTAAACCATCTTCCATTGCGATAG
>CAZHMQ010000169.1:0-3096 GCA_964533645.1 uncultured Coxiellaceae bacterium | reverse complement strand
TTTTATCATTACAAGAGAAATGCGAAATATGTTTAATTACAACTGTAGTACTAATGCGAGACTCTATGAATTCTTGCGCCTAACTGCGAAAGTTTTTCTTCTATACATTCATAGCCGCGATCAATGTGATAAATACGATCAACATTGGTTTCACCATGTGCGGCAAGACCCGCCAAGACTAAACTTGCAGAGGCGCGTAAATCGGTTGCCATGGTAGGTGCGCCTTGGAGATGAGGAATGCCGGTACAGATGGCAGTATTACCTTTCAAAAAAACTTTAGCGCCCATGCGTTGCAACTCTTGAACATGCATAAAGCGGTTTTCAAAAATGGTTTCAGTGATGACTCCTGTGCCTTCCGCAATGGTATTTAAAGCCATGAATTGCGCTTGCATATCGGTAGGGAAAGCAGGATAGGGTGCTGTACTGATGTTGACTGCGCGTGGACGGTTACCTTTAGTATCAAGACTAATCCAGTCTGGACCTATTTCAATTTCAGCACCCGCTTCACTTAGCTTGATTAAAACGGATTCTAAAATATCAGGTCGCGTATTTTTTACCTTAATTTTACCGCGTGTAATAGTGGCTGCAGTAAGATAGGTGCCTGTTTCAATACGATCGGGTAAGACATGGTAACTGCCACCGGTTAATTCTTTCACGCCATCAATAATGATGGTGGATGTGCCTGCACCAGTGATTTTTGCACCTATGGTATTAAGGAAGTTCGCTAAATCTTCCACTTCAGGTTCGTGAGCAGCGTTGCGTATGATGGTTTGACCCTCGGCTAATACAGCCGCCATCATGATATTTTCTGTCCCCGTGACGGTGACAAGATCCATGACTATATTGGCGCCTTTTAAGCGTTTTTTAGATTTTGCCTTGATATAACCATTTTCAACAACAATATCTGCACCCATAGCAATCATGCCTTTGATGTGTTGATCAACAGGTCGGGTACCTATTGCACAACCGCCAGGCAAGGAGACAACGGCTTCACCGAAACGGCTTAATAGAGGGCCAAGTACCAAGATAGAGGCGCGCATGGTGCGAACCAGCTCATAAGGCGCATGTAAAATATTCACGCTTCCGGCATCTACTTCTATCGTAGAGCGTTCATCTAGGGTGATTTTTGCGCCCATCTGCCCTAATAGACTCATGATGGTAGTCACGTCTTGTAAGTGGGGGATGTTAAAAAGTTGCACGGGGGCGGGCGTCAACAGCGCTGCTGCTAAAATAGGCAATGCTGCATTTTTTGCACCTGATATACGTACTTCGCCATTAATAGGGATATTGCCCTGTATGATTAGTTTATCCATGGTTTGAACTCATTGTTTGGTGTGATTGCCATTCTTCAGGGGTAAACGTTTTGAAAGAAATGGCATGTAAGGAACCATCTTTAATATAATTTTCTAGCGTGGCATATACCAATTGTTGTTTTTGAACGCGATTCTTGCCAGAAAATGCGGGGCTAATAACAATAGCGGTAAAATGTTGACCATCCTCGCCATCAATCATAGCGGTGGAGTCTTTTAAACCGGTTTCGATTAACTGTTTGATGGTTTGTGGGTTCATCATAATACCTAATATTCTCAAAAAATGGCTAAGATTAACGCAACGCTTTCGCTTGGTCAAGATGATTATACTTGTTATGATCTTGTCATGAAATTACCTATCGAGAGATGAGTGTGAAAATTGATCAGAATAGTGGTTTACTTACCTCAGCAGAGTATAGGCCCTCACCCCATAGTGACGATAGACCCCCGAATATACTCATAGACATGGTAGTTGTGCATAACATTAGTTTGCCACCTGGGAAATTTGGAGGAGGATATGTAGAATCCTTTTTTTGTGGTCAATTAGATACCTCAATACATACTTACTTTGAAACGATAGCATCCTTGAAAGTATCCTCCCATCTTTTTATTGATCGTTTAGGTGTCATCACTCAATTTGTGCCATTTGCTAAACGCGCATGGCATGCGGGCGTATCAAATTTTAAAGGTCGTGAGCGTTGCAATGATTTTTCCATTGGTATTGAATTAGAGGGTACCGATGATTTACCTTATGAAACCATTCAATACCAAACCCTAGCAGGTGTGATAGCACAATTGATGATGATGTATCCTTCGATTCATCGTAGCCATATTGTGGGTCATGTGGATATTGCGCCAGGCCGTAAAACGGATCCAGGACCTGTTTTTGATTGGGTATATTTGAACAAACTTTTAGATGACGTAACCGCTGAACAATTACTAGATGACAAAATAAAAAAGGAAAATCAATGACATTTATTATTACCTTGATTGCACTTGTGATGGAGCGATTTTTTCATTGGCATCATTTTCGCGAATGGCGTTGGTTTTTAAATTATGAGCGGTGGTTAAGCGAACATAGTGTACGTTTGCCGGATATATTGCGATTAATCATTAGTCTTACACCACCACTGGTGGTTATTGGTGTGCTTGGATATCTCTTATCGGGTTGGTTCTTTGGCATAGCAGAATTAGTTTTTGGCGTCATCATTTTATTATATTGTCTTGGTCCTTATAATTTATGGGTACAAGTTTATCGTTGTATGGATGAATTACAAAAAGAAAATCCAACATTGGCAATGGAGTCAGCCAAAAAATCATTTGGTATTTCTGCTTCCACTAATTCACAAGTTTTTCATAAGGCAATGGTGCGCGCTATTTTTATTGCGGCGCATGAACGAATTTTTTCGGTGATCTTTTGGTTTGTGATAGTTGGGCCATTAGGTGCGGTTTTGTATCGCTTGATAGCTTTATTCAGTGCACGTGAAGATTTAGGTTTAACAGAAGTTGCTTTAAAAATTAGGCAAGCCATGGATTGGATTCCAGTAAGAGTTTTTACTTTTATTTTTGCCTTAGGTGGTCATTTCACAGAAGTATTCGCATGTTGGAAAAAGGGGCTTGGTAAAGGTTTAGCATCCAATGAGGACTTGCTTGCCGATTGTGGTATAGCGGCTTTAGATGTCATGGAAGGAAACCATATTCCTGAAATGGGTGCAGCAGAAAAAGAAGCGTTAGAGTTGCTTGATCGGGTGTTTGCGATGGTTTTAGTCTTGTTGGCTATTATAGT
>CAZHMQ010000168.1:0-3104 GCA_964533645.1 uncultured Coxiellaceae bacterium | reverse complement strand
CCCTCGCAAAAAGCGCTCCGAGAGAGGGGAATGCTAGAGCCATAGGCATTTTAGGCGGCACCTTTGACCCGATCCACTTCGGACATTTGCGTATGGCGTTAGAATTGTGTCAAACCCTCAATTTGGCTGAAGTACGCCTTATTCCCTGCTTTCAACCTGTACATCGAAAATCACCTGTTGCATCGACAGAAGATAGATTAGCGATGGTGAGGGCTGCCATCATAGACGAGCCTGCGCTAAAAGTAGACGACTGTGAAATACAACGTCAAGGTCCCTCCTATATGGTGGATACACTCACTTATTTGCGCAATAATAATCCAAACACCCCACTTTGCTTAATCATGGGTATAGATGCTTTACTCGGTTTCCCAAGCTGGCATCGTTATGAAGCCATATTGGATCTAGCACATTTAGTGATCGCTCATAGACCCCAATACCATATTCCTCAGACAGGAACGGTTTCCGAATTGATTAACCAACATTTAACACATCATCCAGATGTAATACATACATCACTTGCTGGAACTATTATTTTACAACCCATCACACCACTGGATATATCGGCGACCGACATACGCAAACAAATAGCGATGGGCCGAAGTCCGCGCTATTTATTACCAGAAAATGTATATAAATACATAGAAGAGCATGGTGTCTATCATATTTGTCATATATAATTAAAGTGTGTACATCATACAGGAGCGTAGAATGCCTATTTCGCACCTAGAGCAAATTGCAATAGAAGCACTCAACGATTTAAAAGCCTTAGACCTCATAACCATAGATATCCGAGATTTAACAACCCTAGCTGATACCATGATCATTTGTACAGGTCGATCGAATCGACATGTCAAATCACTTGCTGAAAATGTCGTCGAAAAAGCTAAACAAAATCATCATACTTACATCAAAACGGAAGGTGAAAAAGAAGGTGAATGGGTCATAGTCGATTTAGCAGATGTGATAGTACATATCATGCTTCCCGCAACCAGAGCATTCTATAACTTAGAAGATCTCTGGGAACCTATTGAACTCTTGCGAGAACAGCATGCGAATTCGTCTATTGGCCGTAGGTAATAAACTACCTCCATGGGTAGACGAAGGTTTTAATGAGTATCTTAAACGGTTTCCAACTTCATGCTCATTAGAACTCATTGAAATTCCGGCCGAAAAACGAAGCCCCCGCGTGACGCAATCGGGGGCTTCTATTCAACAACTGATAGACCGCGAAGGTGAAAAATTACTCGCAGCCATTAAACCCGGCAATCGTATTATTACCTTAGAAGTCACAGGTCAGCTTTGGACAACCGAAAAGCTCGCCTCTCACATAGAGAAATGGCAAAGCGAAGGTCGTCATATTGATATGCTTATTGGTGGACCCGATGGATTATCGGAAGCTTGCTCTAAAAAAGCAGATACCCAATGGTCTCTCTCTCCTTTAACTCTTCCCCACCCTTTAGTCCGTATTATTGTGGCTGAGCAACTTTATCGGGCGGTGAGTATTTTGAAAAATCATCCTTATCATCGATAAATTTATTTAAAAAAAACAGTATGTTAGCTTTAATTGCAATAAACTCATAAAAATAGGTATATACTGGAAGGGTAAGAATAAGTACTTTAACGAGGAGTATTTATATGACTAACTCACAAATGGATGAGGAGAAGTTAGCAAAGGAGACTGCAGCGAAGTTAGAAAGTAATACAAGAATATACCTCGCTGGCTTAGTTAGTGAACTGGCTTCATGTGCACCAAAGAAAGATCGTGAGACTATTAATGAGATAGCAAATACACTCAAGAGGGATAGCAGTGTTAACGCCCCCGGAGAAATGGAAGCGGTAGTTGATTACTTAGTAACACAACTGATTAAAATAAGGAGCGAAAGACTTTTTCGCTTAAGCAAAGAAACGCGCGCCAATAAGATACTGTTTGACAAATTAGATAACACTATAGAATTACAAAAAATACTTTTAGGCATGCCCGTAAGGCTAGGGATAGAGAGTCAATATGGAACAGAACAATACGATGATCCAGAAAAAAAAATAAGGGTATGCGCGATAAAAATAGAGGAGTATAAAGCTCAAGTAGATGCAGCACGTCCATGGTCTGGAGAAGGATTCGCACAAAGACGGAATCAAGTCTCAGATAATTTTCAAAATTTTCTCCGCACAATGCTGTTTTGCATTCCTAATAAATTGAGATCTAAGTTCACTGAATCAGTCTATAAAAGAACCGAGGGTTCAAAAATGATCGATCGGTCAGCAGACTTAATTAATGAATATAAAATACAATCTCGTGAACCTGCTACAATTTATTCATTTGCCGTAACCGATTTAAAAAGGGAAAATACTATCTTTCTTAACTCTTTAAAAAATAAAATGCTTAAGCAGATACAAGAAGAGATAGACGATCCTCTCACACCCGAAAGCTTCCCAGCGAAAACGCTCAAGAACAACTTAGAGGAGGAATTTAGGAAAAAACCATTGGATGAAAAAAATATCAAAGAAATTATTAGTCAAATTAACAAATTTCGTCGTTCAGATACATGGGATACTATAGCGCATGAATTTGACCATACCATGAAAATACGACATGCATTATTTACGGAACACGAAGAAGATACGGCAAGATTCCGGAATGCCAAAGAAAAAATACAAGAATGTAAAATAGTTAGTAGTAATCAATTTAATGCTTTCATCAAGACTGCAAATGGAATAGTTGACTCTGCTGCTGGCCGACTTTCCGTATCTCAACAACTCAGCCACCAGGATAAACCAAAGATTACAACTCAGGAGCCTGAGAAAAAGCCGCGTAACACATAAAAAACTAAGCAATTACTCCGGCCCCTGCGACCCAAGCACCGGATAATCATTATGGAAAATTCGGAGATTATAAACTGGACTTTGGCCATTCTTAAAAATTACAGGTAGGGTGGACAAAACATTGCGTGATTATTAATTATTTGCACTTTTGGTGGGCACGGTCAAAGAGCGACCTTTGCCCACCCTACGCTACATCGAGCAATGTGTGTCCACCATTTTAAATATGGCCAAAGTCCAGTATATGAGTTCCTGCATTAAAAGCTTTATTACCGAGCTATAAGCAC
>CAZHMQ010000167.1:0-3226 GCA_964533645.1 uncultured Coxiellaceae bacterium | reverse complement strand
ATGACTTTTTTCGAATTTATCTTTATATTTATTACGTAATTCAATAACTTTTTGTAAATTCACTTCATTAAACGTGGTTAGCATCGCCGTGTTTTGCGTGACCTCCAACAAACGCTCCGCAATTCTTGCACGAATACGAGTCATAGGAACACGTTTTTCGAGGCGATTACCGACGGTTGTTTCTACAAAAGACGCGCTATCTGCTGACGTGCTTTTTACAACAGAAAGTATATTTTCTTTAGTAATTCGACCACCTTTACCTGTGCCTTTGACACCAGAAACATCAATATCACGTTCAGCCACGACGCGTCTCACGGAAGGGCTTAGATCAGCAGCAGCTGCTTTTCCTGAAGTCTTTTCTGAAGTTTTTTCAGGCGCAGAGGCTGTAGCTTTAGCGCCCTCTTCAATCACTGCAACTACTTCACTAGCGTTTACCACATCACCTGAATTTTTAATAATTTGCTTTAAAATTCCGTCGACTGGCGATGGAACTTCAAGCATTACTTTATCAGTTTCTAAATCAACTAAATTTTCATCGCGTGATACTGCATCACCCACTTTTTTATGCCAAGTTGAAACAGTGGCATCAGCTACCGATTCTGGCAACATAGGAACTTTTACTTCAATTGTCATTAAGGTTTTCCTTTAATATTAAGTCGTTTTCAGAGTGGCTCGGTTAAAGCTTCGGCCAATATTTTATTTTGTTCTTTCACATGAACAGAGTTATAACCCCCAGAAGGTGCTGCCATCGAAGGGCGTCCTACATATTTTAAATTTTGATCCGTATCCAAACATTCACGTAAATTATGTTGAATACTATACCATGCTCCCTGATTAATGGGCTCTTCTTGACACCATATAATAGTTTTAATTTTTTTGTAGGAAGCCATGACTTCTTTAAAACATGCCTCAGGGAATGGATAAAGTTGCTCAACACGTACTATCGCAGCATTATCTAATTTTAACTCATTACGTCTTTCCAGCAAGTCATAGTATATCTTACCTGCACATAAAATGACCCTGTCGACTTTCTTAATGTCTTTAGATTTTTCTGGAATCACTAATTGGAACTCACCATTTGCCAATTCATCTAGCGTGGAAACAGCGAGGGGGTTACGTAAAGGACTTTTAGGTGTCATTACAATAAGTGGCTTACGATAAGGTCTTATCATTTGACGGCGCAACATATGAAACATTTGTGCAGGTGTACTTGGCACACACACTTGCATATTATCTTGCGCACATAGTTGTAAATAACGTTCCAAACGGGCTGATGAATGCTCAGGACCTATACCCTCTTGACCATGAGGAAGTAACATCACTAAACCTGATAATCGACCCCATTTTTGTTCGCCTGAGCTTATAAATTGATCTATAACAACTTGTGCGCCATTGGCAAAATCACCAAACTGGGCTTCCCATAACACTAGGTTATTAGGAACGGTAGAAGCATAACCATACTCAAATGCTAATACGGCTTCTTCTGATAAAAGTGAATCGACCACATTGATTTGTGCTTGCGATGCTTCAATATTGCTAAGTGGAATATAGGGAGCCCCTGTGTTTTGATCATATAAAACAGCGTGTCTATGGGCAAATGTACCACGACCTGCATCTTGACCACACAAACGAATAGGATAACCGTCCACTAGCAATGTCGCATAAGCTAATGTTTCTGCATATCCCCAGTTCAAAGACAACTCACCCGCTGTCATTTTTTCTCTTGCTTCCATCATTTTTTTGACTTGTGGTTGCAAGATAAAACCTTCGGGTAATTTTTCAAGTTGTTTTGCGATTTCTTTTAATTTTTTTAATGGCAAACCTGTGCTTGCTTTTGCAGTCCATTTTTTACCTGCAAAAGGTGCCCATTCATCTGAAAATTCATAGCCGTTTTGATCAGTCCATAAATCAACAACGCTTTTCCCTTGTTCTAGTTTATTGCGATAATCTTCTGCCAATTGTTTTTCTTTTTTATCATTAATAACTTTTTCAGCAAGTAATTTACTCGCATATAAATTAGCAGGCGTAGGTAAAGCTTTAATGATTTTATACATAAGAGGTTGCGTTGCTGAGGGTTCGTCCGCTTCATTATGACCATGTCTACGATAACACACGAGATCAATCACTATATCCTTCTTAAAACGAGCACGAAAATCTGAAGCGAGCTGCGCAACAAAATATACCGCTTCGGGATCATTGCCATTAACATGCAAAATAGGAGCTTGCACCATTTTAGCTACATCAGTGCAATAAAGACTAGAACGTGCATCTTTAATATTGCTAGTCGTAAAACCTACTTGGTTATTGATGACAATATGGATAGATCCGCCCACCCAGAACCATCGAGTTTGTGACATAGCAAACGTTTCCATCACAACGCCTTGACCTGCGAAAGCTGCATCACCATGAATTTGAATAGGCATGACAAATTTACGATCGATATCTTTTCTACGTCGCTGTCTTGCGCGCACAGAACCTTGCACGACAGGCGATACAATCTCTAAATGTGAAGGGTTAAATGCTAAAGCAACATGCATAGGACCGTATGTAGTTTTTAAATTGGTTGAAAAACCTAAATGATATTTCACATCTCCAGAGCTTGCTTCATCAATTACTTGATCTTCAAAATGAGCAAAGATATCTTGAGGTGCTTTTCCTAAAATATTAACTAAAACATTTAATCGCCCGCGATGAGCCATACCAATCACAACATCTTTCAACCCAGTTTCGGCGCTGCGATTAATCATGACATCTAACATAGGAATTAAACTATCGCCACCTTCCAAGGAAAAACGTTTTTGTCCTACGTATTTTGTGCCTAAATATCTTTCTAATCCTTCCGCAACCACAAGTCTATCGAGGACGTGAACTTTTTCATCGTTAGTCAGAGAAAAGTTATGCCAATTTTTTTCCATTCGCTGCTGAATCCAATTCATTTCTTCTAGCTGCATAATATCCATGTATTCAATACCGATACTGCCGCAATAAACTTTATGCAAAGATTGATAAATCTCATTCAATGTAGCAGAAGATTTCGCTATCCCTTGATATGAACCGACATCAAATGACGTATTCATATCAGCTTCAGTAAAATCATAATATTTTAAATCTAAAGTAGGATTATACGAACCCTTATAAATTCCTAAAGGATCTAAATTCGCATGCAAATGACCTAAATTACGATAAGCAAAAATTAAATCTATCACTTTTTCTTGTTTATGTTTAT
>CAZHMQ010000166.1:0-3243 GCA_964533645.1 uncultured Coxiellaceae bacterium | reverse complement strand
CGCTGTCACCTGTTAAATTGACAGCATCATTAAAGGTTTGTGCATTGACTGTTGTGATATTTGCGCCGATGCTGGTTGAACCGCCTGCATTGGTTGTTAAGCTATTCAATGCAGATGAACCACCGACAACATTGCCAAATGAGGTAATGCCTGAAGTATTTAAAACGAGATCAAATGCGCCATTTAATGTCGAGCCAAATCCAATATTACCACTACTGGATGAAGCAAATGTTCCTGAACCTGTTAATGTCACTGCATCATTAAAGGTTTGTGCACCCGTTGTTGAAATATTTGATGCAATACTGGTTGAACCGCCTGCGTTAGTAGTTAAACTCGTAAGAGCGCTTGATCCACCGACTGCAGAAGCAAATGATGTTACGCCTGAAGTATTTAAAACAAGATCAAACGCGCCATTTAATGTCGAGCCAAATCCAATATTACCACTACCCGATGAAGCAAATGTTCCTGGGCCCGTTAATGTCACTGCATCATTAAATGTTTGTGCACCTGTTGTTGAAATATTTGAAGCAATACTGGTTGAACCGCCTGTGTTAGTGGTTAAACTAGCAAGAGCGCTTGATCCACCAACAGCTGCACTAAAGAGAGTGACACCGCTTGAATTAATTGTTAATGCCTGTCCGCCATTTAATGTTGAATTAAATTGAATGTCTCCACTGCTGTTCGCTAATGCGCTGTCACCTGTTAAATTGACAGCATCATTAAAGGTTTGTGCATTGACTGTTGTAATATTTGCGCCGATGCTGGTTGAACCGCCTGCATTGGTTGTTAAGCTATTCAATGCAGATGAACCACCGACAACATTGCCAAATGAGGTAATGCCTGAAGTATTTAAAACGAGATCAAATGCGCCATTTAATGTCGAGCCAAATCCAATATTACCACTACCGGATGAAGCAAATGTTCCTGAACCTGTTAATGTCACTGCATCATTAAAGGTTTGTGCACCCGTTGTTGAAATATTTGAAGCAATGCTGGTTGAACCGCCTGCGTTAGTGGTTAAACTAGTAAGAGCACTTGATCCACCGACTGCAGTAGCAAATGATGTAACGCCTGAAGTATTTAAAACGAGATCAAACGCGCCGTTTAATGTCGAGCCAAATCCGATATTACCACTGCCGGATGAAGCAAATGTTCCAGGGCCCGTTAATGTCACTGCATCATTAAAGGTTTGTGCACCCGTTGTTGAAATATTTGAAGCAATGCTGGTTGAACCGCCTGCGTTAGTGGTTAAACTAGCAAGAGCACTTGATCCACCGATCGCTGCACCAAAGAGAGTGACACCGCTTGAATTAACTGTTAATGCCTGTCCGCCATTTAACGTCGAATTAAATTGAATATTTCCACTACTGTTCGCTAACGTGCTATTACCTGTTAAATTGACAGCATCATTAAAGGTTTGTGCATTGACTGTTGTGATATTTGCACCAATGCTGGTTGAACCGCCTGCATTGGTTGTTAAGCTATTTAATGCAGATGAACCACCGACAACATTGCCAAATGATGTAATGCCTGAAGTATTGAAAACGAGATCAAACGCGCCATTTAATGTCGAAGCAAATCCAATATTACCACTACCCGATGAAGCAAATGTTCCTGAGCCCGTTAATGTCACTGCATCATTAAATGTTTGTGCGCCCGTTGTTGAAATATTTGAAGCAATACTGGTTGAACCGCCTGAGTTAGTGGTTAAACTAGTAAGAGCGCTTGATCCACCAACTGCTGCACCAAAGAAGCTCACACCTGCTGTATTAACCACTAATGCTTGTCCACCATCCAGTGTTGAACTGAAGTGTATATCACCGCTGCTGTTTGATTGTAATGTGCTGTCACCTGTTAAATTGACAGCATCATTAAAGGTTTGTGCATTGACTGTTGTAATATTTGCACCAATGCTGCTTGAACCGCCTGTATTAGTTGTCAAGCTTGAAAGCGGAGTTATGCCGCCAACCGCACCGCCAAATGATGTGACGCCTGAAGTATTTAAAACCAGATCAGACCCGCCATTTAATGTCGAACCAAATGCAATAAGACTACTGCCTGTTGATGCAAGAGTTTTTGTGCCGGATCCATTTAATGTGACTGCATCATTAAATGCTTGTGAACCGCTTGTTGTGATATTCGCAGCGATTTGTGTAGAACCTGCCGCATCAGTGGTTAAGCTTAACAGTGGTGTCGTGCCTCCTACAATGCCCCCAAATAAGGTTATTCCTCCCGTATTAATGATTAAACTGCGTGAGGCATTTAATGTTGAACCGATTGTGATGTTGCCATTGTTAGACGATGAGAGTGTTTTTGTCGTGGCAACAACCAATGTGATAGGGTCGTTATAGGTTTGTGCACCGGTTGTTGAGACATTATTCGTAATTTGCAGAGAACCGGCTGCATCCGTCGTTAAACTTGCCAGTGGAGTTGTACCGCCTACCACATCAGTCAAAATAGTGGTGCCGGGAGCATTTAATGTTAAGTCATAAGCGCCATCTAGGGTGCCCAAAAAACGAATCGATGTACCGGGAGTTATGGAAGAAGTAAATGTTTTAGCACCTGTGCCCGTTAGCGTGACAGCTGCACCGTAGTCTTGTAAACCTGTAGTCGTAACATTTGCAGCGATATCTGCTGTTGTTGAAGTCAGTGAAAGAGAAGTTAAAGGAGTCGTGCCGCCAACTATACCATTCAATACCGTATTGTTGAATACATCCGTGAATAAATTAACAGAGCCATTCAGAGTTGAATTAAAATTAAGGTCAGTACTTGTGACTGTCAAAATACGTGTTCCTGAACCTGAAAGAGTGACAGGATCATTATACGTTTGCGCATTCGTTGTTGTAACATCTGAGCTGAGTGTAGTTGAACCTGGCGCATCTGTTGTTAGGCTGCCAAGTGTTGATCCACTACCGACTGCCGCACCAAAGAAGCTCACACCTGCTGTATTAACCACTAATGCTTGTCCACCATCCAGTGTTGAACTGAAGTGTATATCACCGCTGCTGTTGGATTGTAATGTGCTATTACCTGTTAAATTGACAGCATCATTAAAGGTTTGTGCATTGACTGTTGTAATATTTGCACCGATGCTGGTTGAACCGCCTGCATTGGTTGTCAAACTATTTAACGCAGCTGAACCACCGACAACATTGCCAAATGATGTAATGCCTGAAGTATTTAAAACGAGATCAAACGCGCCATTTAATGTCGAGCCAAATCCAATATTACCACTACCGGATG
>CAZHMQ010000165.1:0-3290 GCA_964533645.1 uncultured Coxiellaceae bacterium | reverse complement strand
TGAAAAAGTTCCGGAATTTTATAGTCCAGCGCATTCATTAAATGCGATTCATAATGATCAGCGTAAGCATCAAATAAGGATTGTACGTATTCTGGGGGCGCTGATAAAAGAGGTTGGTTTTGTGAAAGCATTTGAATGGTGTAGCTAAGAGCTGTATTTTTCGGTTGTATGCGATAAGCTTCCTCAAAGTGTTTTAACGCGTAACCCATGTGTTGTTTTGTTAAAAAAGCAACGGCTAAATTATTATGAGCGGCAAAAAAATCGGGATTGATGAGAACAGCTTGTTGATAATACTGTATGGCCTTATCAATGTGACCTTGTTGCATGTTAATCACACCTAAATTAAATAAAATTTGCGTGTCTTCTTTGAGTTCCAATGCTTTTGCATAATGATCTTTTGCTTCATTAATTTGTCCTAACTTTAAAAAACAAGTGGCAAGATTGGTTTGTGTTTCAAAATGATAAGGTTGAGCGATTTCGATAGTGAGAAACTCTTTCAATGCATCTGCAATATTATTTTCTTCCATATAAATACATGCTAAATGAAAACGTGCAGCTTGATGATCTGAGCTGATGGTCAGTAAATGTCGATAAGCATCTTTTGCTTCTTCTCGACGATTTTTTTTACTCAGTGCTAAACCTAAGTTGTAGTGAGCATCGACATAAGCTGGATATTTTTTTATGGCATTACGATAGGATTGGATGGCTTCATCAAGTTTACCTAATGCATAGTAAACGGTGCCAAGATTATTGAAAGCCGGCGGGTAATCCGGATGTGTTTTTATTGTGGTTTCTAATAATTGAATAGCTTGGCTAAAGAGCCCCTGTAATTTTAAAACATTCGCAAGATGTAATGGAATAGCGGGATCGTTGGGTGCTAGGCGTATGGCTTTCTCTAGATAGCTTATAGCTTCGCTAAAATTCTTTTTTTGGGTATGCACTATACCTAACGAATGCATTATTTCTGGATCTCTTGGATTGATGCGTAGAAGAGCAAGATAACCGTCTTCGGCATCATCTAATAAGCCAGCTTTGTGAAGTTCGCGCACATGCGCAAAGTTTGGAGATTTTTTTGCCATTTTTTTCTCAATCAGTTGATTACAAGCTATGATCAACTGGTTGGGTGATAAATTCAAGTCACCTTAAAAGAATTACAGTCCTCTCGTCGAGCGTGTGGGTATTATGGAAGGAGTGGGGTCTTTTTTTTCTTCCGGAGGTTTATAATCAGGTGCTTTGAACCATCCTGGTTTTATCGCATCAAGAAGACTTGCCATTTTTTTGTCTTCCTTTGCGCATTCTTTAATCCACTCTATACTAGGTTTTTGGTCTAGTGGTCTTGTCTGTTGAACTACATATAAAACTTGTGCGAGTGGTAATATAGGGTGATCTATTATGACATCTAAAATGGCTAATTGAATTTGTCGCTGTTCACTGTTATTCGATTCCGGAAGATATTGGGCCTGTAATGCTGCTGCTTGTTCGAGGCGGTGGTGGTTTATGGGCTTGGGTGGTGGTTTAGGTTTATAAGCAGATTCCTTGTACCATCCTGGTTCTATTCCATTAAGAAGTTTTTCCATGTTAGATAAGCGTCCTGCTTTTGCGCTCTCTTTAATCGACTGTATACTAGGTTTTGGGTCTCCTGGTTGTTGCTGTTGAACCGCATAAAAAACTTCTTTAAGTGTGAGTTCAGGGTGCTCTATCATGACATTTAAAATGGCTAATTTAATTTTTCGTTGCGGACTACTATCCGGCTTTTTAAGATATTTTTCTTGCAATTTCATGATGCTGTCTGCGGCCCTAGGGTGTTGGCTTGGCATATAACCAGGTTTCTCGTCCCATCCTGGTTCTATTGCGTTAAGAAGTTCTTTCATTCTAGTATCCCTTTTCGCATAGTCTTTAATCCTATCTATAGTGATTTGATGCTCTTCTGCTTCTGATTTTTGAACCACATATAAAACTTGTCTAAGGGTTAATTCAGGGTACTCTATCATGGCATTCAAAATGGCTAATTGAACTTTTCGTGCGTCAGTACTATCCTGTGTTTGAAGATAGCTTTGCTTTAATTTATCTATGGGGTTTGTATCATCATTTGGATCCTCCGTTTCTGCTTTGTGGTATGCCCCAGTATTGCTTTGAGCTTTTTCTATTATTTCGTTTAATGAATTAGTATCGCGATCTCTTATTTTTGAGCGTTTAGTTCTGCTATTAGCTATTTTAAGGTCATTCTGTATGGCTTTTAAGTTATAATACTGATCATTAAGAACCTGAAGAATTAAGTCATACTTGCGCTTACGTTCCTTATCAGCATGCTTATTAAGTAAGGCATTTGTCTTACTTTCAATTTCAAATGATGCCAAACTAACGCAGTGACAGTGATTACTCAGAATCTGACTCATTATTGCAGTCTTTGCTTCCATTTTTTCCCTAGGAGTCATGGTCGCAATTCTCCCTGGGGGGTGAGATTTATTATCACCTGCCTTTACCAATTCTATCGAAACACGAGCAGTGCTTTGTGTTTTCTGGTGTGTTTTCTTGAACATACCCACCTCGTTTAGTGATTTCTTATGTTCTGCATATTATTTTAGCACTTTTTAGAGCATTCATTTTTGAGAAAAATTTTTTCAGTATAATGAAAGAGTTGTAAAAAAATTGGCAAGCATTCATGAATCCTATAATAAAGACACCTGATTAACGAATGCCTACAAAAATTGTTCGGGATTTGGAGGATTTATTTTGCCTTTGGTGGATGTTTTTTAAACTTGCGCTTTTTAGTGGGTCGTGATGTTTTTTGCACTTCTTTCATCATGATCTCACGTCGGTCGAGTGGCGCTATATGAAACTCCGTCCACCATTCCGATAGCTCTTTGACAGACTCATCCGAATTGGCGCGTATGACTAATAAATCATAAGCTGCACGAAAACGAGGGTGTTCCAGCAAACGATAAGGCTGCGTGCCACGACGTTGGCTCAATCTATGTTGCAAAGCACAAATTTCTCGAACAGTGACTTGCATGATGCGTGTAATGGCTAAAACTTGAGTTTGCTGTTTAAGCACATGTTGTAAGGCTTTTTCATGAATCACAAAAAGAGGAAGCCTTTCACTTTTATAAGATGCGACTTCTTTTAAAAACGGATGCCATAAAAAAATGGCAAATAAAAAGGCAGGTGAAACCGTTTTTTCATGTTTAACACGTTCATCCGTGTTGAGAAGTGCTGCTTCAATAAATTGCTTAGTTTGTGGAGATTTTAAGCATTCGGCCGTGAGCGGGAATAACTGGACAAAGAGATTG
>CAZHMQ010000164.1:0-3323 GCA_964533645.1 uncultured Coxiellaceae bacterium | reverse complement strand
CCTGGTGCGTTTTTTGCACTGGGAGAGGGGCAAGGGGTGAGGGTTTTTAGTTTGCTATCAATAAGATAATTGCTTAGATTCAGTATATTAAGCAGTCGCAGTAGGCTTGTACTGCCGAATCTAGGATTATGCAGTGAGTTAAGCCTACCCCATAAAAACTCTATTATTTGGTATAATGGTTATTAGGAGGATGTAGCAATGAGCTCATCTAGCCCTATCAAACATGATGCAAGTCTTTCAAACCAATTATCGCGGCGCTTGCTCGATCTGCGATCTCGTTGTATTAAATACCAATGTCATTTAATAGAACGTATTTTAGAAAACCCCAAGAATCGAACAACGGATTTGACATCTATCTTAGATGATCCTAATTATAATAAAGAAGATATTTTTATTCTTTTGCATGTTTTGCGCCATGAAAGAAGTATAGCAGGTAATCTAGCAGGCAAATTAATCATAGAATTACACGCGGATAGATGGTCTATTGCAGAAACGGATTTTTTAAAAAAATTAACGAATGAGGATAAAACTATCATTAAGCAAAAGTTGCTTAGCAAACGTAATTTTTTAGAAGCAGAGATACGAGAAATTTTGCAGGATTTATTAATTACTAAATTTGAGTTGCTGTTAAAAATAAGGAAATAAACGATGAGCTATGATCAAGATAATGCTCTTAGATTGCTTCAACAATACGAATATTTAACTCAAATTCGTACGCAAATTAACTCTTGTTTAGAATGTATAGAGAATGATAATGAGCTAGCTGTTCGATTGAATAAGCTAGCTATTCGATTGGGTGAGCTTGATGATTTAATATTACCTATGCATAAGCTTTTTTCTGAAACAGGTAGGATCAGTAGTATCTTTTCAACAAAAAAAACTGTGCCTCATGAGATTGAAACAATCATCCGTGAGGCTAAAGAAATTATTAAAGAAGCTGAAGCATTAAAAATATTAAACCACAGAACACCTTAATCCGTTAATACGTATATTATCATTCCCTGCTTTGGTCACGCTACCTGACACAACTAATGTTTGATTATTGTTTACATTAACATCACAAGAATGAGGCAGAGCTTGTGGATACATTCGATAATTTTTTCCATTAGCTAAAAATATATAACTTACCTCACCTGAGGATAGGGGTAATGTCCTGGCGCGCCCTTGATTGATATTGATACAACCTATTTGGCTAACACAAAGATATTCATTGTTTGTAGCACCTGCAACTTGGATGCGTAATTTACTCCCATCGAAAGCAAAAATATTACTGGTTAATGCACACAACACAACAAAAAAAGTAACAAATTTCATAACATTATCCCCGTTTGTTTGTAGTTAAGCTGTATAAAATATTACCAGATTAACCTTAAGGGGATATTAAATGAGCAGGCGAAAAATAATCTCATGTAATCAATAAGTTATACTTAGATTCGGCAGTAGAAGCCGTAGCGAGACAGTTCTAATAATAGTATTTCTGATTTGGCGTAGGAACAGCGTCTGTATAGCAGATATGTGTTATCAAGGTAATGCGAGCATCACCTTGATAATGAAGAATAAACGATCTTAACTTTTCGAAGATCGTTTTCTCTCATGCTCTTTTAAAAATTTCTTTCGAACACGAATAAATTTAGGCGTGACTTCAACCAATTCATCGTCGTCAATAAATTCCAGTGCCTGTTCTAATGTCATGAGAATAGGTGGAACTAAAAGAACGTTTTCATCAGAACCCGCAGCACGAATATTCGTTAATTGTTTTCCTTTAGTAACATTGACAACTAAGTCATTGTCACGAGTATGAATACCTACAATCATGCCTTCATAAACTTCAGTTTGTGGGCTTATCATCATGCGACCGCGTTCTTGTAAATTCCATAAAGCATAAGCGAGAGCGACGCCTGCTTGATTGGAAATAAGCACGCCATTAATGCGATGCGGGATGTCACCTTTAGCAACAGGGCCATAATGACTAAATACATGATGTAATAAACCTGTACCAGAGGTCATCGTTAAGAAATCTGTATGAAAACCAATAAGAGCACGCGAAGGGATGACATAATCTAAACGTACGCGACCTTTGTTATCTTGAATCATGTTTTTAAGTTCACCTTTGCGTGATCCTAATTGTTCAATGATTGCGCCTTGATAGGCGGTATCCACATCGATGGCAACATTTTCAAAAGGTTCGTGGTCAACGCCATCAATGTTTTTGATGATAACTTCAGGACGCGACACAGCAAGCTCAAAACCTTCACGACGCATGTTTTCAATCAAAATAGAAAGATGCAGTTCGCCTCGGCCTGACACTCTAAATTTATCTGGGTCAGCGGTATCTTCTACGCGTAATGCAACATTATGTAAAAGTTCTTGTTCCAAACGTTCACGAATTTTGCGACTTGTGACATATTTTCCATCTAAGCCTGCAAATGGCGATGTATTAACTTGAAATGTCATACTGACAGTAGGTTCATCAACGGTTAATGGTGTTAAAGCTTCGACGCAGTTAGGATCACACAGCGTATCGGAAATATTTAATGTTTCAATACCACTAATAGCCACGATATCACCCGCATTTGCTACAGGGACTTCGCTTCGTTCTAAGCCTAGATACTCAAGTACTTGCAAAATACGCCCTTGACGAGTTTTATTTTCAGCATCAATGATTGTCACAGGCATGTTTGTTTTAACTTGACCACGACGTATGCGCCCTATGCCTATCATGCCTACGTAGTTTGAGTAATCAAGTGTAGTAATTTGCATTTGGAAAGGACCATTTAAGTCCACCGGCGGTGGTGGAACATGCTTAACTATAGTCTCAAATAATATGGACATATCTTCTGATTTTTGATCAGGATCTAGCACGGCATAACCTAATAAAGCGGAGGTATATACAATGGGAAAATCAAGTTGTTTGTCTGTTGCGCCAAGCCTATCAAATAAATCAAATACTTGATCAACAACCCAATGAGGACGTGCGCCAGGTCTATCAATTTTATTGATAACGACGATAGGATTTAAGCCTTTATCAAAAGCTTTTTGGGTAACAAAGCGTGTTTGTGGCATAGGGCCATCAACGGCATCAACAAGTAATAGAACGGAATCTACCATCGCTAAAATACGTTCAACTTCACCACCAAAGTCAGCATGTCCTGGGGTGTCTACGATATTAATACGATAATCGCCCCATTTAATCGCTGTGTTCTTAGCGAGAATGGTAATACCGCGTTCGCGCTCAAGGTCATTGCTGTCCATAACGCGTTCAGTGTTTGTGGTCTTTTTGGAAAGACTTTGAGTTTGTTGTAAAAGTTTATCGACCAATGTCG
>CAZHMQ010000163.1:0-3358 GCA_964533645.1 uncultured Coxiellaceae bacterium | reverse complement strand
AACTTAGTGCGATATTTTGCACTTACCCTGTTCAACCTAGCTTTTAAGTTTCCTTGCAAGCTCCGCCCTTTAGGGCGGGGTAGTTGACTATCATTGCACTAGTTTCTTAGCATGAGAAACCGAAGGAGGAAAAGTATCTCTTACTTTCCAGACTAATTCTTGTGTAGTGCAATGACCAAGAACACCGCCTTTGTCAAAATCTTTATTCTCAGGGCTATGTATGACTTCATGTACTTTGTCCCAGTCCTCTGGGCTTCTATTGCTACACATATAATCGCATAACGCATTTAATACATTGAATTTAGCAGGATAGCGAGTATCTGTCTTTTGCCATGGACTTGCTTCGTCTGTGAGGTCTGTATGTGAGACGGTAAGAGTTTTTTCTTTATATTTACCATCTTTTTTAACTTTTTCTATGTGTTTTTCAATAAGATTAAGCATATCTACTTCAGGATTGGGTGTTTTGCTTTTTAAAAATGATGGTAGTGGCATATATGGTTCCTCGAAAGTAAATGTTTGCCTACATCATATCGTTCAAATCATTAGTAATCTATTAAAAATAGTTATCATTTTTTAATATATATTTATTTTGAATTTGCGTATGATAAGTTTTTTTAAAAATGAAGGAATCATTCGTCATGGAAAATGCAAATAATAACCAACAAATACCTCATCAAGAATTATGTCAGGAAATCGACGCTTTTTCTCAAAAGTTGGAAAAATTAGAAGCTGATATAGATAATACTTTTTCTATTAAACAAGCACAAACCTTTTGCCCTCCTCACATAAGCAATGGAATATTAGAGCATTATAAAAAAACAGTTAACGATCTAGAAGCAACTTTACAAGAATTAAAAACAGCAAGAGATGAAGTCAACGATGATCCTGATCTGCGAGAACTTTTAGACGAATGCTTGAAAACTTTCGAAGAAAGATTAAAAACAGCAAAAACACATGTTGAAGCACAAGCGCAATCAAATAAAAACATGGAAGAAGTGCGAAGTAGAAGAGGCTCAAATCAAGCAAATCATAACACTTTTTTCAAAAAAACGGCACTTATTGCAGCTGCGGGTATAGTTGCCGTAGGTGTGTTGCGGGTGTTAGGAAGTTAGTTGACGTCATTGCGCGAACACTCACGATGGGAATGACGGGCGCCTATTTTTTTGCTTTCGCTCTTTCAAGAGCTGCGCGAATATAGTCTTGTTTATTTATTTGGGTCGTCATGACCTTGCTTATATGTGTTTCGACGGTAGATTCATGATTTAATCTTTTTAATCGTGCTTCATATCTCGATTTATATTGTGTTTGTCTGTCGGTATTGTCTTCGGATACTACCATGTCTATGCAATCGACAGGGCAGGGGGCTATGCATAATTCACAGCCTGTGCATTCATCGGTAATGACAGTATGCATGAGCTTGCCCGCGCCAAGTATGGCATCAACCGGGCAAGCTTTTATGCATTTGGTGCAGCCTATGCACTCAGCTTCGCGAATGACTGCTCGCATCGTTGGTTTGGCTTTGGCTTGCATCTCTTCTAAAAAAGGTTCTGGATTTTTTTCAAGTAAGTCGGCTAGTTTCAGCAAGCCTTTGACACCGCCAGGTGGGCACAAGTTTATGTCAGCCTCTTGATTAGCCATGGCTTCAGCATAAGGCATGCAGCCTTTATAACCACAAAGACCGCATTGGGTTTGAGGTAATATATTATCTATGTCATTAGCTGAAATATTTTTCATGATGATTTAATGATGTCTTCTTTAGCAGAAGCTTTTAACGCATCAATTTGTGTTTTCTCCAAACGTTGCGCTAAAGGTGAAAAAGAATTTAACGCATGGTTTAGTAAGGGCTTTTCATTATCGGACCACATAAGTGGTGCAATATTTAAAAATTGCTCCGCATTTTTAGCAATGTCAGGTAAAACCGGTTTTAGATAAATCACAAGAATACGAAATAAATTAATGCCCATCGTGCAAACATCGTGGACTTCTTGTGCACGTTCTACTCCTTTAATAGCTGACCAAGGTTTTTTTTCATCGATATATTGATTCGCAAGATCGGCAAGTGCCATGATTTGCCGAATAGCTTGGCTGAATTCACGTTTTTCATATTTGTCAGCAATGTTTACATTAGCTTTGCTGAATGTTTCAAAGAGTGAGGGATCAGCAAGTGTACTCGAACATTTCCCATCAAAATATTTATGTAAAAAACTGGCGCATCGACTCGCGATATTGATAAATTTACCCACTAAGTCAGCATTAACCCGTTGCATAAAATCATCAAAATTAATATCTAAATCTTCGATTCTATCGTTTAACTTGGTGCTTAAATAATAGCGTAAGTATTCAGGTTTTAAATGCTGCAAATAAGTTCGACCTTTAATAAAAGTGCCGCGTGACTTCGACATTTTTTGTCCGTCTATCGTCAAAAATCCGTGACAAAAAATTGCTGTGGGTGTGCGGTAGTTCGCGCCATTTAATATGGCAGGCCAAAAAAGTGTATGAAAATACATGATGTCTTTACCGATAAAATGGTAAAGTTCGGTTTTCTTATTATCTTCCCAATATTCTGCAAAATTTAATTCTGGACGAGTTTTCGCTAAATGCTGAAAACTTGCCATATAACCAATAGGCGCATCAAGCCATACATAAAAGTATTTTGATTCCTCGCCTGGAATATTAAATCCAAAATACGGTGCATCACGTGAAATATCCCATTCTTGCAAACCCGCATTAAACCATTCATCTAATTTATTCGTCACTTGATCTTGCAAATGGCCATTACGAGTCCATTGATGTAACATAGACTCAAAGTTTTGTAATTTAAAAAAGTAATGCTCTGATTCTTTTTCAATAGGTTTGGCGCCAGATAGGGTAGAGTAGGGATTTTTCAATTCCAAGGGCGCATAAGTTGCGCCGCATACTTCACAACTATCGCCGTATTGATCGAGGGCAGAACAACGTGGGCATTCACCTTTGATATAGCGATCAGGTAAAAACATTTTTTTTTCGGGGTCGAATGCTTGCTTGATAATACGTTTATGAATGTTATTTTTTGTCGCATGACGTTTATATATGGTTTCAACAAGCTCCTGATTTTCTGGGGAATCAGTGGTGTAGTAATTGTCTAGTTCTATTAAAAAATCATCTAAATCTTTTTTATGCTCTATGCGTATATCAGTAATTAATTGTTTAGGGCTGATATGCATTTTTTCCGCTTGAATCATAATGGGAGTTCCATGCCCATCGCAGCCGCAAAGAAATAAGCAATCTGCATCACGCATTTTTTGAAAACGTACCCATATATCAGTTTGAATAAAACCTACCAAATGACCTATGTGTAACGATCCATTGGCATAGGGTA
>CAZHMQ010000162.1:0-3553 GCA_964533645.1 uncultured Coxiellaceae bacterium | reverse complement strand
TTATCTCGATTCCCCACTTTTTAAACACTATTAACCAATTGACGACAGGCCCTAACTTATTGTAATAATAAATATTTTATTTTAAAAATATAAATGTAATAAACTATATGATAGAGGTCATATTTTGGTTATACTGAAATAAAGAGAACATATATTGTTCGTCTTGGCTTTAAGAAAATGAAAAAAGGGGGTAGCGCTTATGATCTCAGTGCAAATTACTATGAAAGATATACCTTCTTCACAAACCATAGAAAATCTCATTCGTTTCAAAGCTCAAAAACTCGCTTTGTATACCCGAAAAGTTAACAGTTGTAGAGTCGTTGTGGAGGTACCTCAAAAGCACAAGCGACAAGGAAAGTTATTTAGCGTGCATATTGATGTGACGGTGCCGGGAAAAGAATTAGCTTCGAGTCGCAAAGAGAGTGAAGATATTTATATTGCTATACGAGATGCTTTTCACGCCATTGAACGGCAGCTTGAAAAATATTGGCAAAAGCGTAGTGGTCATGTGAAACATCATGAAAATTTTGCAGCAGTCACTGACGCGAGTGATTCTTCGCTGCGCTCAGCATGACAGTTACATCATTGTATAGTTTGGCCCAGCCCCCCCCTCAGGCGGAGTCCATACGATATTCTGCGTAGGATCTTTAATATCACATGCTTTACAATGCACACAATTCGCCGAATTAATTTGTAAGTAAGGTTGATTATTACTATTTCGTACAAATTCGTAAACGCCAGCAGGACAATAACGCTGCTCGGGAGCATCATAGATTTTTAAATTAATATCCACAGGCGTTTCAGGATTTAAAAGTTTCAAGTGACACGGCTGATTTTCATCGTGTTTTGATTGGGTGAGAAAAACAGAGCTCATTAAATCAAAGCTAAGTTGATTATCATGTTTAGGATAATCGATTTTTTTACATGCTTTTGCTGGTTTTAGTTGAGCATAATCATTGTGGTTGTGTAATGTCCAAGGTGCATGTCCGCGAAAAATATAAGTATCCAATGCAGCGTAAGCGAGACCAGGAAGTAATCCCCAGTTCATCGCAGGTCTAATATTTCTCACTTGATGTAATTCTTTTGTAATCCAGCTAGATTGTATATGTGATGTGAAGTCCGCACATTCTTTACGCGATGATTTTTGTAATAAAGGTATAACACTTTCAGCAGCAAGCATACCCGATTTCATAGCAGTATGAATGCCTTTGATTTTGGGTACATTTAAAAATCCTGCCGCACATCCTATGATCAGCCCACCCGGAAAAGTTAATTTAGGAATAGATTGAAATCCACCTTCATTGAGTGAGCGTGCGCCATAAGCAATACGTTTGCCATTTTCAAAAAGTGGCCGTATCGTGGGGTGATGTTTAAAACGTTGAAATTCTTCATAAGGATTTAAATACGGATTTTTATAATCTAAACCGACAACAAATCCGGTGGCTAAAAAATTTTTAGCTAGATGATAAATGAACGATCCACCATACGTTTTAGCATCTAATGGCCAGCCTATGGTATGAATCACTGAACCTGCTTGATGTTGATTTTCAGGAATTTCCCATAATTCTTTGATGCCTAAACCGTAAGTTTGTGGGTCACAATGCTCACGTAAATTAAATCGTGCAAACAAAGTTTGTGTAATCGAACCACGACAACCTTCTGCAAAAAAAGTTTGTTTAGCATACAGATTCATGCCGGGTTGATAACTGTTAATGGGTTTCCCATGTTTATCAACGCCTTTATCGCCAGTGATGACACCGCATACCACACCGTTTTCATAAATAATGTCAGTAGCTGCAAAGCTTGGAAAAATATTAACACCTAAATTTTCAGCATAGTTTGCGAGCCAACGACATAATTCACCTAAGCTTATAATATAATTGCCGTGATTTTTCATTTGCGGTGGTGTGGGTAAGCGCAAGGATTTTGTTTCGCTTAGCCATAAAAATTGGTCAGAGGTAACTGGTGTATGTAGAGGAGCGCCTTTTTCTTTCCAATCAGGAATGAGTTCATTAAGCGCGCGCGGTTCTATGACGGCACCTGATAAAATTTGCCCACCAATTTCAGCTGCTTTGTCTAATACACAAATAGATAAATTTGCATTAAGTTGTGCAAGACGAATCGCAGCCGATAACCCAGCAGGGCCTGCTCCTACGATGATGACATCAAATTCCATCGATTCTCGATTGTTCATGTTAAGCTTTCCAGAGCAATAGCAGTCGCTTCGCCGCCACCAATACATAAGGAGGCAATACCATATTTTAATTTATAAATTTGTAGAGCTGAAATGAGTGTGACCATAATGCGTGCGCCGGTAGCTCCTATGGGGTGTCCTAAAGCGCATCCACCACCGTGAATATTAATTTTTTCTCGTGGAATCATTAAATCACTCATGGCAGCTAAAGGAACGATTGCGAAAGCTTCATTAATTTCAAAAAGATCAACGTGATTGACGGTCCAATTGAGTTTTTTCATGAGTTTTTGAATGGCATCAATAGGCGCAGTGGTGAATTGTTCTGGTGCTTTTGAATGGGTGCTAAAATCAATGATGCGTGCTAAAGGTTTAAGTCCACGTTTTTCGGCTTCAGATTGCCGCATTAAAACTAATGCAGCAGCGCCATCTGAAATTGAACAAGAGTTTGCAGCAGTCACTGTACCATCTTTTTTGAAGATAGGCGGCAATTGGGGAATTTTTTCAAGATTAACAGAGCCAGGATGTTCGTCCACATCAACAATTTTTTCGCCTTGCTTATTTTTTATTGCGATGGGAATAATTTCATGAGCAAAGACATTATCACGTATGGCCTTATTTGCACGTTCCAGAGAGCCTAATGCAAAAAGATCTTGCTCTTCGCGACTAATTCGATATTTTTGAGCGCATTCATCCGCAAAATACCCCATAGGACGACCTTTATCATAGGCATCTTCTAAACCATCAAACAGCATATGATCAAAAATTTGTGCATGTCCTAGGCGATAACCTTGTCTTCCTTTGGGGATCAAATAAGGAGCATAGCTCATGCTTTCCATACCACCCGCGATATATATATGGTCTGCATCCGTGGATAATAGCGCTTGATAGGTAAGGATGATGGACTGCATGCCAGACCCGCACATTTTATTGATAGTCATGCAATGGGTATTTGTGGGCAAACCTGCAGCAATAGCGGCTTGTCTGGCTGGTGCTTGACCAATACCTGCGGACAGTACGCAACCCATGATAACATCAGTAATCTCTGAAGGTTTAATATGTGCACGCTCAACAGCGGCTTTTATTGCAACTGAACCGAGTTGCGGTGCGGTGAAATCCTTTAATTCGCCAAGCATTTTGCCTTGAGGTGTTCTTGCAATGCTAACAATCACTATAGAATCATGATTCATGTTATACTGTTTCCTTTGTGAGCAGGTTTGTATTGTCTATAAGTGTGCTGATGATAAGCTTTTCTGAAAGAATCGGGAAGAGTTATGAAACTGAATTTGAAAGCAGGGAGGCGTGATTCATGAAAAATTTATTTAAAGATATTCCACATGTGCAATTTGAAGGAAAAAATAG
>CAZHMQ010000161.1:0-3563 GCA_964533645.1 uncultured Coxiellaceae bacterium | reverse complement strand
AAGGTCAACTGACAGAATATCTAAAAAGCTTGGGTCAATTACCCGCGGCTGAGCGCCCTGTTGCGGGACAAAAAGTAAATGTTGTTAAAGAGAAAATTCAACATCTTTTAGATGAACAGGTTGCTATTCTTCAAAAAAACAAGATAAATCAACAAGTTGAAGAAGAAAAAGTCGATATTACCTTGCCCGGGCGAAAGCAGTCTGTGGGAAGTATTCATCCTGTTATGAAAACACGAGATACTATAGAAGCACTTTTTTCACAAATGGGTTTTGCTGTCAAAGATGGCCCAGAAGTGGAAACGGATTATTATAACTTTGAAGCTTTGAATATTCCGCCATTGCATCCTGCTCGTGCTATGCAAGATACTTTTTATTTTGCTGATCAGACTTTATTGCGCTCACAAATGTCACCAGTGCAAATTCATGTGATGGAAAAACAACAGCCTCCTTTGCGTATTATCGCGATGGGACGTGTATATAGACGTGACTTTGATTTGACTCATACGCCAATGTTTCATCAAATCGAAGGCTTAATGATTGACGAAAATGTTTCTTTTGCAGATTTGAAAGGTATTCTAACGCAATTTTTACAAACATTTTTTGAAAAACCCGTCCCCATTCGTTTTAGACCTTCTTATTTTCCATTTACAGAACCTTCGGCAGAAGTTGATATAGGCTGTTTGAATTGCAACAGCAAAGGTTGTCGTATATGTAAAAACACTGGATGGTTAGAAGTATTAGGTTGTGGAATGGTGCATCCTAACGTATTTCGTCATGTTGGGATTGATGCGGAGCGTTATACAGGCTGGGCATTTGGGTGTGGTTTAGATAGGTTGGCTATGCTGCGTTACCGAATTTCAGATTTACGCGCTATGTTTGAAAATGATATACGTTTTTTAAGGCAGTTTTAATATGAAACTGAGTGAACAGTGGCTGCATGAATGGATAAAACCGGCAGAATCGCGAGAAGCGTTGTCTGCTCAATTGACCATGGCAGGTTTAGAAGTTGAAGGGCTTACGCCTGTTGCAGAACATTTTTCTCACGTTATTGTCGCAGAAGTCCTGCAAGTTGAGAAACATCCAGAAGCAGATAGGCTAAAAGTGTGTCAGGTTAATACAGGTCAAGGTGAACCATTAACGATTGTTTGTGGAGCTCCAAATGTTAGACCGCAATTAAAAGTCGCAGCAGCTTTAGTTGGAGCTAAACTACCTAATAATATATCTATTACACGAAGTAAAATTCGTAATGTAGTGTCCAATGGCATGTTATGTTCAGTCCAAGAGTTAGGTATAGCTGCAGACGAAAGTTCAGGAATCATGGAACTCGCGCCAGATGCGCCAGTGGGTGAAGATCTTAGAAAGTACTTAAATTTGTCTGATTATGTATTTGATATTTCTATCACTCCTAATCGTGGCGATTGTTTGAGTGTGTTGGGTCTTTCCACTGAATTGGCAGCGATTACAGGGTTAAACAGGAAAGCCCTAGATATCAAACCAGTTAGCCCCGTCATTGAAGATACATTGACAGTTGCCGTCGAGGTATCCACTGAGTGCCCGAGATATGCGGGTCGTGTTATAAAAAATGTAAAAGCGGATACCTTGACGCCACTTTGGTTGCAAGAACGTTTGAAACGTAGCGGTATACGTAGTATTAGCCCTATTGTCGACGTCATGAATTATGTGATGCTAGAACTTGGCCAACCTATGCATGCATTTGACCTTGCTAAAATTTCGGGTGGTATAAAAGTTAAAAAGGCAAAAGCGTCGGAAACGCTTGCTTTGCTTGATGGTCAAACCGTCACGTTAACAGATGATATTATGGTGATTGCAGATGACTATAAGCCATTGGCCATTGCCGGTCTCATGGGTGGTTTAGAGTCAGGTGTGACCTTATTAACTCAAGATGTTTTTTTAGAAAGTGCTTATTTTCATCCCGAAAGTATTGCTTATGCGGCTAGACATTTTAATCTTGGTTCCGAGTCATCCTACCGTTTTGAGCGAGGCATAGACCCATTAATCCAATCCATTGCGCTTGAAAGAGCGACTCAGCTTATCGTGGATATAGTAGGGGGTGAGCCTGGTCCGGTCATTGATGTGGTACAAGAGGCCTTTTTGCCTGCGCCCACAAAAATTCTTTTACGGTCAGATAGAATCAAGAAGTTATTGGGTTTTAATATTGATCACGCAAAGATAGCATCTATTTTACAATCTTTGGGTTTCACTTGCATAAAAATACAAGCTGGTTGGGATGTGATTGTGCCCGCGCGTCGTTCTGACATCACTTTAGAAGCTGATCTTATTGAAGAAATTATACGTTTGTATGGATATGATCAATTACCTTTACAGTTAGCAAACGCTGGTTTGCAGATCAATCCGGCTCAGGAAGATAAGTTAACGTTACCAAAATTACGACGAATTTGTTGTGATCTTGGTTATCACGAGGTGATTACCTATAGTTTTGTGGATAAAAATTTGCAACATCAATTAAATCCTAACTTTAAACCAAAAGCATTGGTGAATCCCATAACCGCCGATATGGCTGTGATGAGGACCAATCTTTGGCCAGGTTTAGTGAACACTTATTTATATAATCAACATCGTCAGCAACCTAGAGTCAGGATGTTTGAAATTGGCCTTCGATTTATCCAGAATGATACATGTGAATTGTCTCAACAACGCGTTTTAGGTGGATTGGTGAGTGGTACGGCTTTTCCTGAACAATGGGCAAGCCCCGCAAGAGATGTCGATTTTTTTGATTTAAAGGGCGATATTGAGAAACTATTGCAACTTACCACCTCTATGAAAGGTTTTACTTTTAAATCCGGAGCCCATCCAGCTTTACATCCTGGTCAAACGGCGGAGATATATCGTGATAATGAACTTGTTGGGATATTGGGAGCTTTACATCCCCAAGTAAAACAAATGTTGGATATTACAGCCAATGTTTTGGTATTCGAGCTTTTGTTAGACTCGTTGGAAAAGTTTTCAGCAATACAGTACCGTGAATTTTCTAAATTTCCTGAAATAAGAAGAGATATAGCAATATTTTTAGACCGGTCTATACCATCGCAAGCAATTCAGGATACAATAACGGAAGTGGGTGGCGAGTTGTTAAGGAATGTAACATTATTTGATGTTTATCAAGGCAAAGGGATTGCGTCACATCAAAAAAGCATTGCCCTGGCTTTAACCTTACAGCATGATTCACGCACATTAGTGGATGAAGAAGTGACAGCTATTGTCGAAAATATAATAGCTGAACTCAAACGGAGGTTTGCGGCTGAATTAAGGGGCTAAGACTATGGCACTGACGAAAGCAGATATTGCAAATAAGCTATTTGAAGAAATTGGGTTGACCAAACGTGAGTCTAAAGAAATTGTTGAATTATTTTTTCAACAAATCTGTGATTCGCTATCTAAGGGGCAACAAGTTAAAATTTCTGGTTTTGGAAATTTTGAACTGCATGATAAAAGTGAAAGACCAGGAAGAAATCCAAAAACAGGTGAAATGATACCTGTGTCTGCACGTAGAGTTGTGACATTCCGTAGTGGTCAAAAATTAA
>CAZHMQ010000160.1:0-3589 GCA_964533645.1 uncultured Coxiellaceae bacterium | reverse complement strand
ATTGTTTACGCTCCGTTGCCATGCGTTTAAAGACAGAATCCATGACATCTTTCGGTAAGATAATTTGTTGAATGCGCACATCCATGACATGAATACCTTGATCACGACCTATATGATTGGCTTCTTCACGAATCGCAGCCATCATATTCGCCCTATCTTCTGAGATGGCCTGATTACTGGTACGTCTTCCATATTCTGCACGTACAATATCATTGATGCGTTGTTCAAGCAGCGTTTCTGCCCAACTTACGCTTCCACCGGTACTGGTGTAAAATTTGCTTAAATTATCAATACGCCATTTCGCAAAATACTCAACCAGCAAATAGGTCTGCTCTTTAGTCACAACCGTTAAAGGGTTAGAAGAAGGCGTTGCCAATTCTTGGGTTCGCATATCAAACATGCGAACATAATCTACAAAAGGAATTTTAAAATGCAACCCCGGTCCTTGCACCGCGGGGAGATCGCCTTTTTCACTCACAATTTTACCCAAACGCAAAATCAATGCGCCTTGACCTTCTCGCACAATAAATACGCTGAATGTCAAAAAGAATAAAACCAAAACGCCCATAATCATGGATGCCATTTTAGTTGGAGTCATTTTTCACCTCCGAAGTGCTGGCTTGATTCATCGTAACATCACGTTGATTATCGGCGACCGACAGTGGGCTAGGCGCTGAAGCGTCACTCTCACTGACTTTGCGCATATCTTTTTTCATCAATTTGTCCAATGGCAAATAAATTAAATTGTTACCGGCATTGCTATCCACCAGCACTTTGCTAGTACTTTGTAAGACTTTTTGCATCGTCTCAAGATACATACGTTGGCGAGTTACTTCAGGTGCTGTGGCATATACTTTTACTAAAGCTTGATATTTTGCAATATTAGCTTGTGCGATTAATACAGCCTGTTGTTGATAACCCGTCGCGTCCGCAAGCGTACGTGCTGCAACACCTTGCGCCAATGGAACCACTTTACTCGCATAAGCTTGCGCTTGTTGAATATAAGTTGCTTTATCTTGATCCGCACGATTCACGTCACTAAAAGCTTCACGCACTTGATCAGGTGCTTGTACTTTACGTAATGTCACTGCAACCACTTCCAGCCCTGTATTATAAGGCGCAATAACCTTTTTAATGCGTTCTAAAACACCAGAGCTCAAATTTTCTCGACCTGTCGTCAAAACGTCATCTAACTTCATCTGACCCACGACATCAGACAATGCCCCGGATGCAGCTTCTTTAATCGTTCCGTCAGGATCCACCACGCTAAATAAATAGTTACGTGCATCGCTAATACGGTACTGAACATTCAATTCAACATTAACCAAGTTTTTCGATTGATCCATGGTATAAGGTTGTTTTTTAGTGGTATCGGTCTGAATGTCTTGATTTGGCATATCTTTTTGTTCAGAGGATTTTGTTAAAAAATCGCCTTGCAAGGAAAATGAGTAAATTTTTCTCACATCAAGCACATACTTGGTGTCGAGAAAACGCGCAAACCAATGAAGCCCTGGCTGTACCACATCCGAATATTTTCCAAGTCTTAGTATCACCGCTTCTTCAGCTGGATTTACAATGAACAACCCGGATAAAAACCATAAAATTAAAATGGCCCCACCTATGACACCCGCCAAAAATCCAACATTTTGATGATTAGATGGTTGCCACGAAGATCCGTTCTTTTTCCCTAACATCATCATGCGCAATTTTTTAAGAAAATCGCTCACTATTTTATCAAGCGCTGGTGGCCCTTGGTCTTTATTGCCACCCCAGGGGTTATTATTTCTACCATTTCCACCGGGTTCATTCCACGGCATAAAGCTCACTCCCCAATACGGATTATTAATCAAAACATTGAATTCTAGAGCTCATTGAGCTTTGGTGCAACCGGATTTGTGGATTTTATGTCACTCAAATAGCTTCTCAAGCTTCACACGCGGCATACGCACCAATATTTCGCAAGTCCCATCTTCTAGCAGTGACTCAGAGATGACTGCGCCTGATTGGTATAATTGAGCACGTAGACGTGCATCTTTGGAGGTTAAATGCATGGTTTTTTCGACCACATTAGATCCTAAAAGCTCAACCATGGCGGCATAAAGTTGTGCCAAACCCAAACCTTCTTGGGCGGATAGCCATATACGATTAACAACGCCTTCCGCATCTCTATCCATGCCTGGCATCAAATCTTCACACATATCTATTTTGTTATAAACCAATAGAGTAGGCACATGTTTTGCCCCTATACTTTCTAATACATGCTCGACTTGTTTAATATTATCTAAACGACGCTCGGAGCGAACATCCACCACATGTAATAACAAATCAGCTTCGCAAATTTCTTCTAGCGTAGCATAAAATGCATCCACCAAATCATGCGGCAAATGACGTATAAAACCTACGGTATCAGCCAAAATCACGGATCCTAATTCCGGCACTTCCATGCTTCGTAAAGTGGGATCTAATGTCGCAAATAAGCGATTAGCCACATAAGCATCTGCGCCAGTGATTTTATTAAATAAGGTTGATTTCCCAGCATTGGTATAGCCCACTAAAGCAACCGTTGGGATAATAGCCTTACGCCGCGCACGTCTACCTTGCTCACGCTGTGAGCGCACACGAGTCAAACGTTCGGTAATAAATTTAATGCGATTTCGAATTAACCGTCTATCCGTCTCAAGCTGAGTTTCACCAGGCCCGCGCATACCTATACCACCACGCTGTCTTTCAAGATGCGTCCAGCCTCGGACTAAACGGGTAGATAAATGCTTTAACAATGCCAACTCTACTTGCAACTTTCCTTCAAAACTACGCGCACGCTGGGCAAAAATATCCAAGATAAGACCCGTACGATCAAGTACACGACATTGAAATAATTTCTCAAGATTGCGCTCTTGGGCAGGTGATAAAGCATGATTGAAAATAACTATTTCCGCTTTATGCTGCAAAACGACAGCACGAATTTCATCTGCTTTACCAGAGCCTACAAAATATTTTGGTTCAGGAACTTTTCGAGCTCCTGTGACCACTGATGTAATATCTGCGCCTGCAGATAAAGCAAGATCCTTAAACTCGACTAAATCCTCCTGCATACTACCTGCGGGGAAATGGACATGCACTAAAACAGCACGCTCACCGCCTTGGGGGCGATCTATCAAACGACTATCCTCTTATTGTTATTCTTTTTCTTTAGGAATCTGATTTGCATGATGCCCATTATTACCATTCGCATGATTATGATTCGCATTACTATAATCTAGAGGGGATGCCACATTTCGCGAGGGCACTACAGTTGAAATAGCATGCTTATATACCATTTGGCTAACCGTATTTTTTAACAACACCACAAATTGATCAAATGACTCTACCAATCCTTGTAGCTTTATTCCATTCACTAAATAAATAGACACAGGAATCTTTTCTTTACGTAACGTATTTAAGAAAGGATCTTGTAATGAGGGCCCTTTTGTCATATTTTTAATTCTCCATTTTATTTGTTTTAAATTCCACAAACATCATTTGCGGTTTAACCTGTAATATAATCAACGTGTTGAGGATACTCTAAACTACCACTCCCAGCAAGAACTTC
>CAZHMQ010000159.1:0-3657 GCA_964533645.1 uncultured Coxiellaceae bacterium | reverse complement strand
AGAATGTATCAGGTAATCATACGTTTTTAGTTAACATGGCACGACGAATTCGAGAAGAACGGGCTGCTGCTGCCAAATTAGTGCAAAATCCAGTGAGCGCTTCTTCTAGAGTTACCTCATCAGTAAGTGCTTCTTCTGAAGTTAGCCAACCTCCTGCTGTTACCCCGGCGACCATTAAGCCGTCTGGAGCAAAGGGTTCACGTTTATTAAATCTTTTCAGTGGAAGTAAGCCTAAACCAACTTCGGATACCAGTGCACAAAAATCCGAGTCACCGTCACCATAAAGTCCTATGGGGTTCAAGTATCGAATTTATCATTATCCACAAGTAGCTTTTCAGTACGCTAGCCCGAGCATCCCTTCTCTCGCCGCGCTTTTTGCGGTGGGAGAAGGTGCCCGATAGGGTGGATGAGGGTGCTGCGGATCTGCACGATCTAGCTTTTGTTCAGTTTTGTTCAATTTTTTATTTTATCTATTTATTTTATTCTATTTATTTTGTTTCTTTTGGTTCTATTTTTGGCAATACTTGCCATCTAACACTTTGAAAATCTTAGAAGCTGATAATCATTAGGACAAGTGAGCTACGTCAATTCGATACTTGCCCCCCTCACTCTCACTCTGTATATGAACCTGCTCACTGAGAGTTCTACTATATTCAGGAAATATAGAGAATGATAAATAACTTGAAATAATATTTCGAGGTTTTGTATCAGGCAAGACGGGGGTAAGCATTTCTTCTATTTGATTAGAAATGACAATATTGATATTTTCTAATAATTCATTACCTTCAACATCATCCATTGAATTATTTGAAATGGTAAAGCGTTGAAAATATCCATCTTGCATGATACTCATTTCATAGCCAAAATGATGTAACAACGAAATAATACCTGTTGCTCCTTCCAAATGAAGTGCTCCAACACAAACTAAAACGGGTTCTTTTGAATGAGCACCGACCTGTATGATCTTGTGCATCCATTGAAAATTACGTTTTGCCGCTGCTAAATTAAATTCGTAAGCATAATCTCTTAGTACAGAAGTATTCTTTAACGTGAAAAATTCGAGTTCAGAAAGAGGCATTTTTAAATTTTTTAACTGATCCATACGCTCAATACCTTCTAATGCTCCTACATTTTCACCAAATATCTCCTCAAGCTCATCATCCATACCAGTAGCAGGACGACATCCCAACATGTATATCATAGTTGCAAATTCAGGATTAATTTTTTTAAGAGAGGGCAGAGCAATATTCAAACCAACGAAAAAACATTTCATGGATTGTTTTAATAAATCCAATACAGTTGGAGATAGTTGTTTATACCAATCATTATTTTCTTCATGTTCAAATAATACGCCCATTTCACAGAGTTTTTCATATATCTTTGCAGGAGAGATAGGAGCATATTTAGTGATTTCAAAGAACGCAAATTTAGCTTCGTTTATATAAGGAAGAGCTGATTTCTGTAGAGATGAGAATGGTAAAACATGGCTAGTTCCTAAGATATACAAAGTACTTTCATTTTTTTTACCCCTAAAAAAAGGAAACGAGACTTTTTCTAGTAATTCTTTCGTTGCAATAAGTTTCCCAGAAGGATCTACCACTACTTCTTCTGGTACTTCAACTATAAATGGATTTTTGTTGTTTGAAAGCATTTCCAGATACTCAATAAGACGCATTAAAAATATATACTATATTCTCATAGCTGCCTTAAGAGAGCATTAAATAAACATAAAATCGATTAACGCGCGTTAAAAAAATGGATTGCAGAAATCCCAACAAAATCAAAGCGCTCAAAATACCGTACAATTTGTCAATTCGATCCTTGACCCCTCACTCTTTGATAAATTTAAAAAAATTACACGCGTGATTAATAATTAGCCAAAAATGACAATAGAAATTGCATGAATCTTATGCGGGATTAAGTCCTCTAAAACACGATAAATTTGCTTATGTGCGTCAACGCGCGACACACCGGCAAAGCAAGATGCGCGAATCTTAACGGTAAAATGCCCCGCCCCATCTTTACTGCCAGCATGGCCTATATGTTGATGACTATCATCCATCACTTCTAACTCAGTCGGTGAAAATGCAGCTTGTAGGCGTTCTTTTATAAGATCTATCATTATTTTTCAGTTGAGATATAACGCGTTAAAAAAATGGATTGCAGAAATCCAAACAAAATCAAAGCACTCAAAATACCGTACAATTTGAAATTCACCCAGGTATCTGTACTAAAAAAGTAAGCCACAAAAACATTCAAAGCTCCGAGCAAAAGAAAGAAAACAGCCCAGGCAAAATTCAATCGTTTCCAGATATGATCAGGAACGTTAGATTTATTATTCTCGAGAACACTAGATAACATACGTTGCATCAGTGTTTTTTCACCTATAAATTGACTGACTAGAAAAACGGCTCCTACCATCCAAAAAACAACGGTGGGTTTCCATTTTATAAAAATGGGATCATGAAAATACAAGGTCATTCCACCAAATATAAATAAAATAGCCAACACAATCACTTGTTTTTTTTCAAAATAGCCTTTGTAAAAACGCGTCGCCAATAACTGCAATAAGGCTCCAATCATAATAGTGACGGTAGCCACATAGATATCGTAAAATTTAAACGTCACAAAAAAAACAATAATTAAAGATAATTCATAAATCACATTCAACATAGATAGCCTACTTTAATGTATTTGCGTAGATGGAGGTGGTTTATCACCTTTTGTAAAAATTCGCGCAACGTCGACACGATCAAATGTATATGCTTTATTACAAAATTCGCATGTCACTACAATATTTTGTTTTAGTCTGAGCTCATGCTCAGCCTCTTCTTGACCCAAGATTGCAATGGCGTGTTCGCCACGTTCCACAGAACAGTTGCAATGAAACATAACAGGAACTTTATCAAAGACACGCACATCTTCTTCTGAATAGAGACGATGCAATAATATCTGATTTTCTATCTGCAATAACTCTTCAGATTTCATAGTGTCTGTCAACATAACCAAACGTTCCCAATCATTTTGGTATAACTCAGGTTTCTCTTTTGGCATCACTTGTAACAACATGCCTGCCGCACATTCATCACTTACTGATAACCATAACCGCGTTGGCAATTGCTCTGATTGATAAAAATAACCTTCAAGAGTTTCAACGAATGACTCACCTTTCCAGGCAACTATGCCTTGATAACGTTTACCATTGGGAACGTCCGGATCCATCATAATGGCTAGCACGCCTTGATTGAGCGCATCCCATAACTCATCTTCTTTTAATTCATCGTTCCATTGAGCTAAACCTCTCAATTGAAATTGCTGATTACATTGTGCCAATAATAATTTTAACTTGCCATTGCCTCTAAATTGAACAGTTAAACGGCCTTTAAATTTAATAATTGCGCTCAATAAACTAGCTGCAACTAAAGCCTCCCCTAAAATCTTTTGAATCATAGGCGGATAGTTATGTTGCTTCATAATCGATTGATAGCTGTTGTTTAAATGAACAATCTCGCCTCGAACTGGGGCGCTATCGAAAATAAATCGCTGTAATATATCTTTATCATTCATAAATTAAACAAAGTAACCTAAATTAATGTAAAATCAAGGAAGGTACACTATCAAAAATATGAAGTAACTACAAGAAATGGCCAAAAAATC
>CAZHMQ010000158.1:0-3706 GCA_964533645.1 uncultured Coxiellaceae bacterium | reverse complement strand
GTGAGTGCGGTTCCAAAATCAATTTGATGTTCTTCTTTGTGTTTGACATCGGCAGTCAGTTTGCGCTTTTCAATTTCAAGATTTTCTATTTTGGTTTCCAATGCTGCCTGCACGGTTGGGCTGCTGGTTGCAATCAACTTATCTGTCGCCTGTGCTAGCTGCTGTTCGATTTCTTTTTGTTTGAGTTTCAGAATACCCCCAGCCTCTTTTCTCTCAGCTATCTTGCAATTATAGACATCTAGCGTGATCGCCTTAGCAAGCTCAAGAGCTTGGCTTGAGGGCGATGCAGAGCGAAGCGCTTGGGCAAAATGATCTTCCACCACTTCTTTGCGTATACTCTTTTGAGTTTGGCGACAGCCACGGTTGTTACAGCGGTAGTATGGGTAACGAGTATTGCGACCTTTTGACCAGCTAGCTGTAAAAGGTTTCTCGCAACACGAACAAAGTACAAAGCCTCTCACAGGGAAATCATCGTTATCGCATTTACGAGTGAACTGCTTGTTTGCTCTCAGCCCTAATCGTTCTTGAATTTTATTATAAATATCTACCGACACTATTGCTGGATGCTTTCCTTGCCTTATACCCACATCCCAATCTGGAAAATGAATCAATCCAGCATACAGTGGTCGAGTCAGAATTCGCTTAACTTGCTCAGGATGAACTTTTTTAAATTTACCACGATGACAAAATCTCTTGTCAGAGAGAAACTCTCGTACATCCTCTTGAGATTGGAACCTACCAGATGCAAATCCTTCCATTGCTTCACGAATAATAATTGCTTTTGCTTCATCTATGACAAGAATTTTTCCTGATGAGCTTCTTTCATACTTATAACCTGGCGGCGCATCAAACACCCAGTAGCCCATCTCAAGACGAGCTTTCATTCTATTGCATACTTGTTGTTTATTACGATTTCGCTCAAGCTCACCACTTGCAGCCATGATCGTTTCAATGAATTGACCTTCCGGTGTGTCTTCTAGCTTCATTGACACACATTGAAGATTGCAATTAGCATCCTTAATTGAGTTTGATAATTTAACCAGTGACATTTTACCACACAAAAGCTTGTGTACAGCTTTAACTTCTGAATTTATGAATGGGCGGATACTGGGGGTGTCAAAAACTGCTGTAGTGAGTACTCGTGCTCTTTTTCTCTCTAGTGGTAATAATATTGGCCCAATTAGAGATATGTCACGGCGATGTATCATCATTAATCTTAATCCTGAAGTTGAAATACCAGCGGTTCGTTCATTCAAGCGACCTAATCTAATATCAGAGGTTCTTGCGAATAGAGAATATTATGTGTCTGTGGCATTGACAGTAGTTTTAGGATGGATTGTTGCGGGTAAACCGATATCTGAATGTAAATCCTTGGCAAGTTACGGTGCGTGGTCTGGCTTGTGTCGGCAGTCTCTTCTCTGGTTGGGATATCCGGATCCTGTATCTTCTGTATTTGAAACGATATCACAAGATCCGGATCGTGAACTTTTGGGACGTTTATTAACTGCTTGGCAAAAAGCTTTCGGAAAAATCCCCACAATGATACGCGATGCTTTAAATACCAGCCCAGCTTATGCTATTCAGCGTGCAGATTTATTCGAAGTTATACATGATATTGCTGATGAACGTGGAACTATCAACCGCCGAAAGTTAGGATGGTGGATAAAGCGCCATGCTGGTCAAATTGTTGATGGATTACGTTTTGTGAAATGTGATGGTAATAGCTCAGCTGAAAAATGGCGAGTAGAATCGGTTTCAACGGTTTTGTCGGTTTCATGCCCTCCGAATGAAGAAATTGTCATAGTAACAGAAGCTTATAAGCGTGCTTTATCTGGTAAATGAAAAATCCAAATTTCCAAATGATTTCGATAAAAAAAGGAGGTTCAAATGGGCGGAATAGGTAGCGGTAGGCTTTGGCATTATGCGTCAAAAGATACGACTAGTAGTTATCGGAGTCTTGATATTCGCCAGTTGGAGCGTCATGATTTATTGAAAGTTAATAATTCATTCTTTTGGCAGTGGATACATGACGGCGAAGCTATCGCCTCAATTCAGGTTACAGTGCAGCAGAATAATGTAATGGTATCTTATCGTGTTAACGAGGATGGTGAGTGTGTTGATCGAAATTATCCGGTATATATAGAAAGGACATCCTGCCACCTCGGTGGTAAGAGATCTTGGTTTCGATGTCCAGCACGAGGTTGTGAAAAACGTGCGGCTATCTTATATGGTGGTAGTATATTCGCATGCCGACATTGTTACCGACTGGCATATCAGAGTCAGCGTGAAATGTTTAGTGATCGTGTAAGCAGAAAAGCAAATAAAATTCGTACTAAGCTGCACTGGGGGCCAGGGATTTTAAATGGAGAAGGCATTAAGCCAAAGGGTATGCATTGGAAGACTTACGAAAGGCTCTGTGTAGAACATGAGGTATTAGTTCGGTTATCACTTATGGACGCTGTATCGAGATTTGGAATCAAATTCTAATTCAATTATGGCGAAACAATGATTTAAAATATTTTTTAATATCATTGATAAATGTATTGTTCGCAAAGTTCTCTTCGAGATCAGTGTAAATTGATGCGAAGTTATCTTGAATGATTTTGTTAAATTCATCATTGATAATTTCAATACCAAGAGTATTTCTGGTAACTTTATCATTACCAGCGCGACTTTCAGATGGAAAAATTATCTTAAATAATCCGCTTTTTTTAATATCAAAACTTGAAGATGATTTTTCGTATAAGAATAGATAAGCCTCGACGTTTATATATGAAATTATATTTTTTATAATAGTTGCATTGAATTTTGACTGTAAGTTTTTGTTCCTCACAAGGCTTTCTTCTGCAATGAGCAGATCCACTTGAATTTCAATTATTTTCTTTAATATTTTTTCTTCAATTTTCGGAATGTAAATCTTCTCTATGTCATCAATAATGGTTTTAGGGTTGTAAAATTTTGCTCTTCGAAGAAGATCTATTTCTAAATGCAAATATTTCATTTTTTTTAATAAAGCTAAAGTATATTCATGCGCATGCTGTATTCCATAATCCTTCCTCCATAAAAAATATATAATTATAGCAAATATAACACCTATAATTGTAAATAAGTTTGATAGCCCGCTTAGGGTTTCAGTACACGACATTATTGACGCCTTTCATTATTTAAATAATTATTTCTCTTGCATCGGCTTCACTTATGCGCCAATTAGAGTTATCAATCCTGCTAGGAATTTTTGGGTGTGGCACTTCATCATCCAGCGCGATATAAGATTCAGTTCCAATAAAATTTCGCGGAAAAATAACAAGGCATGGCTTCCCGGTAAACTTAGATGGATAAAGAATACCTTCAATTCCAGATGAATATACAAGATGACCAAATATCTGTGAGTTTGAGGGTATATCATAGTTACTTGGTAGTTGCCGCCAATCAGGATGCAATAATGTTTCACGTAATTTATCAGCTGTTTTAATGATCCCTGGATTTTCTAACTGTAAACTTTTTGCCGTCTTTTTTAATTCATCTGATAATTTAAAACTCTTGATTAGTTCAACAAAAGGTGTGAGATTATCAGCTAGGGTTAAATCGAAGATTTTATCTAATTTACCACTTACGGATATAATAGCTTCTGATGTAGTATTTGTTAATGCCATTTCACGCGCTGTAAGTTCAGAGCCTGGAGGTATTGGCTCTTGGCCTAGGTGCT
>CAZHMQ010000157.1:0-3714 GCA_964533645.1 uncultured Coxiellaceae bacterium | reverse complement strand
GTATTCTTTGTCATCGAGTTTGACATTGGTGCCAGCATATTTACCAAATATAACTTTATCGCCGATTTTAACTTGTAGGGGCTGTAATTTACCATCCATATATTTGCCGCCACCTATGGCAAGTACTTCGCCACGAGCAGGTTTTTCTTTGTCAGCAGTATCTGGAATCACAATGCCGCCAGGAGTTTTGGTTACAACTTCTTCGGCCTTCACGACAATGCGATCGCCTAATGGTCTAATGCTCATATATTTATCTCCTATCTGATCAATGTTTTGTTCAAAAAAAATCTAAATTAGTCACGGTGTATCGTGTTGTTTTACTATATGGGGATGAATTTAGCACTCTCAAGTGTTGAGTGCTAAATATATAGAGAATTAATGGGATGTTCAAGTATTCTATTTTTAAAGTAAATAGCATAGGATAGGAGCGGATTTTGACAAGGAATGTTCATATGTATTCAAGAAGAAAGCTTATTGTTTTAAGTACAGTTTTTAACTTAGGAATGTGTTTTTACTCCTATGTATTAGCAAGTACTCCATATTCTAAACATTCTCTCAGTTATTTAGTGCCTAAGAATTACTCAACCGATGAGACTCCGCCAGCCACTAAGACTTATCCAGGGTATTTCGTTCCTAAGGATAATTCAGTGACGAAGAAGCATACCATTACGAAGCACCATCTTAAAAAGCCTCCTAAAAAGCATACGGTGGCTAAGAATCATCCAATTGCTAAGCGTCATCCGGTGGCTAAGCGTCATCCAGTTGCTAAGAAGCATCATCGAGTGGCTAAGCGTCATAAGATGAAAAGCCATTGGGTTGTCAGAAGTTATCCGCTTACAGCGAGTTATCCTCCCATTGCTATGAGTCTTTTAGTGGGTGGCGGTGCTACTAATATTGGCGATAATCATAATATCGTGTTTCCTCCCGGAAGTTTTAGAACGGATTCCTTTACTACCAATGATGAGCCTATCGAAGTTGCAGCAGCTATAGGGCTATCTTATGATTTTCATATAGGCAGAACATGGGAAAGGCATTTTTTGCAAGATATCACCTTGGGCGTGAACGGTTATTATAATCAAACGATAGTGAATGGTGCAGTACGCGAATACAGCTTAGCTAATATGGCTAATTCAAATTACGATTTACGCTTAAAAACCGGGCGTTTAATGATAGATACCGAATTAGATTTTAGTGCTCCATGGGGAACGGTTATACCATTTGTTGAGCTAGGGATAGGGGTGGCAAGTAATACTTTATATTTTAAAAATTCACCCATTCCGAATATAGATGCTTCTGGCGGTGGTTATGCATTGCAAGATCATACCCAGTTTCACTTTGCTTATGAAGCAGGCGTAGGTTTGAAAGTCCCTCTACAAAAACAGATTATGTTATCAGCTCGATATCTTTATGCAAATACAGGCCAAGCAAAAACTAGTCGGTCAGACAATGGATCGGGTATTTTCCTCGCTAAGCCTATTGTGATCGATGTATCGTCCCAGTCTATTTTATTTGGTTTAAGTTATTTAATCGGATAATTCTCATGAAAAATACCATGTTGCGAAGAAGTGTTAGTTTTATCATATGGAGTGTATTAAGTATGGCATCAGCTTATGCCCGCACAGTGCCTTTAGTGATAGTTGCTGCAGAAACGGTGCAAAACATGGCGGTTAATACGGCACAAGTTATCACTTACACGGTTCATAATAATGTTCCTTCGCCTGTTCAGCTTAATATGGAGCTAAGCAGGACACGTGTGATCCCAGCTTCACCTCTAGCCAGCTTTCAAGTGACGAATGATTGTGTGTATCGAGGCTTGGCTAACTATGTTCCTCCACGGGGAGATTGTGATGTTTCTGTGATTGCAAGATCGGGCAGTGTGGCAGGCGCAGTTCATGCAAGTTTATTGATTAACTATGGGCCTACTTTCCAAACGATCGCGCCTGCGCCTGTATTAAATTTTAATGTGACGGGAGGTGGTGGAGATGGCGGTTTATTCTTTACTGATGCGCCTACAGGACAAGATATGTTATTTAATAGTCATCAAGATATTATTTGGACATTACAAAATACGACGAGTAGTGCTATACCGTTGGTTCCAGGAGGCACAAATTTTACAGTAGCCTCATCATTGACTGGTCCGCCAGTATTCACCAACGATTGTAACAATAGTGTTCCAGGTAATGGCGGTATCTGCCATATTCAGGCTTTGATTACCTCATTATCTACAGCAGGTCATGTGAGTCAATATGTCTATGTGACTTATAATACTTCTTCTAAGTTGGTTGTTGATAGTCCTACTAGCTTTAATATCTCAGGATCGAGTGCAGGTAAGCGTACTTTTTCTATGGTAAATAAATGCCCATATCCAGTATGGTTTTCGTTTGCTGCGGGTGGTACTTCATTTTTTGGCTGTACGACCGATGCGAGTTGCGATGCTATGGCAGGCGCTAGTCCGGGAACGTTTACTTGCAATACATCGGTATTACCAAGTGCGCAATGTTTTTGGAAAAATCCAACCGCCAGTAGTTATATGTTATCGCCTTTAACAGGCACTGCTACGGTATATTTAAACGAGGGTTTATATACTCCGACACCTTCGCAACCGGAAGAATGGAGCGGCACTATATCGGGACGTACGGGTTGTCCTACTTCTGATCCAGCTAACCTTAAAACCGCCTGTGATACAGGTGATTGCGGTGGTACTTCACTGCATACAACAGGTGGTTGTACAACAGGTATTTCTCCGCCAAATATACAAGCAGAACCCACTTTACAAGCTAATGTTGATTTTTACGATATTACGACTATCAACGGAATCAATGTGCCTATGTCTATGGAACCCATCAATGCAACCAGGGATGCGACGAATCCCTATACCTGTGGTGGTGCGGGTATTGCGACTTCTCAAACAGGTACGGATGGCACGATAGGCGGTTGTGCCTACAATTATTCGCCGCCATCGCCAACGAGTAATTATATATGGATTGATGTAGCAGGTGCTTCATGTACACTTACGAGCGAGTGTTCTACCTCTGCAGGAGAAGCTTGTGGGTTATCAAAAGCTGATATTCTAGGTAACCTCGGTACGACACATTGCGGTACATGGTTGGGTTATTGGACACCTGATGAAGTGTGTGTCCTTAATTCGAGTTATTCACAAGCACCTTTTAGTTGCACCACTTCGTGTGTGACAGCAGATTGTTCACCACCTCCAACAAACTACGCTGATTTATATGGATGCAATGGCGGCACCGTAGGTGCGCAAAGTTGTTATGGAGTGCCGCCAGGTACACATGATTGCTGCGGTTGCAAGGATTGGAATGGTTATATGGGTATTCAAGTGCCAACGTTACCTGTATCAGGTTTAATATGTAGCGGGAATAATGACGGTTGGACAGATAATGTATTATCAAAGATTACTTGGTTAAAACAAGCTTGTCCGTCGGTTTATTCTTATCCACATGATGATCCGACTTCCAGCTTCACTTGTTCCAATAGCGGGACGGCCAATAGCGTAAACTATCGAATCACCTATTGTCCGGGTGGTGCATCGGGCGCGCCCGCAGGAGTGACGCCTGATCCGTAATGTTAAAAAAGGATCAGAGTATATGCTTTGATCCTTTGATAAAATAAGCTGACAAGATAGAATGATCATCATATAGGGCTTGTTTACAATTCGCTAGGCTGAGACCAAAAGCCTTGATTTTTGAGGAT
>CAZHMQ010000156.1:0-3837 GCA_964533645.1 uncultured Coxiellaceae bacterium | reverse complement strand
CGCGGACAAGCCGCGGGACGACGTGGCTGGGGGTTAATTGACGACAGACCCTAGTACTGATGAGGACTTTTAGAGTTATAATTTCAACAAAATTGTTAGGGATTCCAGATGTTCTATCCACCACGCCTTATCATTCTATTGCTTTGCTTGCTCACCGCATGCAGCTATAACCCATTAAGCAGCACCAATCATAATACTGGAGATCCTGTTGAAGCAGCCGCAGGCGGCGTGGCAGGCTTTGGCACAGCCGCTGCTTTTGGCGTAACCAATCACACCTTACTTGGAGCTGCGGGCATAGGTGGAGCAAGTATAGGTTATTATATGTCAACCATACGTTATGATGCGGCGGGCATTTATCATGCAGGGGGCCAAGTGTTTGCCGTAGGAGATTATGTTACCATTGAACTTCCCACGAGTAGCGTATTCGATGATAACTCATACGACCTCACCCCCACGGGTAACGCCGCATTACGAAGTGCCGCCAAAGTACTCAACCGTCTATGCTGCCAAAGTATTTTAGTTTCTGGCAATAGCAGCGGCTTTGGCACAGCTAAATGGGAACGCAAAATCACTGAAAATCGTGCACGCGTCGTTTCAGCTTTTTTATGGTCACAAGGCGTAAATAACTTCAAACAAAGAAGTAATGATACTCGCAAACTTACATACGTTGGTTATGGAAATTATTTTCCTATTGCAAATAATATCAAAGCACAAGGCATTCAATCCAATAGCCGCATTCAAATCACGGCTTATCCCACCAAAGATCAATTGCTGATGGATGAAAAGAAACGTACTTTTGGTAATATGGGAGAAAGCTTAACCGAAAACGAGCCTGATCTTACCGTCCCTTATGAGTCCCCAACCTATGCAGAAAATGAAGTAGATATTCTGCCAAGTAATATGGGTGAAACCAAAGATTGGGAAGGTTAATCCACCCACCGCCTGAAAAATGTAAAGACGATGCCAACTCAACGTGAAAACAGTTTGCTAAACCTTTCCCAAACCATATCCGATCGCATCGTCAGCTGACACAACGCATCTGCATGCACTTGGTTCTCATAATTGCATGTTTGTTTGTAACATTTTTTACATGGAAAAGCAGATATCATGTGTTTTTGATGCAACCCTGTCGTACCAATAAATTGAGTGCTGGTTGAACCATATAAAGTTAAGGCTGGAACATTTAATGCTGCAGCTAAATGACTAAGTCCAGTATCACTGCAAATAGCACCATGAGAATGTTGTAAAATGGCAGCATGCTGGGACAAGCTGCAAAAAGGCAAGACTTCAGCATTAGGATGATTTTCCGAGATACGCAGAGCTCTTAATCTTTCAGCTTCATTTCCCCAGGGCAGCACCACATGAAACCCTTCCCGGCCTGCAAGAATAATCAATTGACGCCAATAAGATTCGGGCCATAATTTTGATTGCCAACTGGCATTATGCACGAATACTACGTAGGGCTTAGGGAGATGAAATTTTACAGAAGCAAATTTTTTGTCTGCTATACCATAATCAGGTCTTGAATCTATCAGCGGATAATCTAACACTGACGAAAACAACAATCGCAACCGTTTAATGGCATGCAAATTCTTATCGACGAAAAATTTTTTTTGATAAGCAAGGGAGGCTAACGATTCACGCGCTGAATATTTATCAAGACCACAACGTAAACCTCGGGTGAGCAACATAGTAAATGCACTTTTCATTGAGGTTTGACCATCAATCACAATATCGTATTTCTCTTTACGAACATTACGAATAAATTGCTGGATCTCCCCATTTTTTAGAGAGCCAATAAAATCTTTTTTCCATTTGCGATGCGAAGAGGGAATAATATTTTTGACAGCCGGATGCCATGTTGCAACTTCCGCAAAACTTTTTTCAATCACCCAATCAAACGTAATGCCTGGAATTGCTCTGTAAGCATCGGTTATCGCCGGCAAAGCATGGATTAAATCACCCATGGAAGTGAGTTTTACGAATAGCACACGCATGACTAATACATCTCGGTCTTAGTATGAAATACGCGAGGAAATCGTTTTTTTAGCCATGCCGTCAAACGATGATGATTAAGATGTTTGGTCAACGCCGCATCACCTGCCAGATAATTTAACTGCATAGACAAACGTTTACCTATAAAAGGTTTGTGACCATGCCAACAGTTGGGCGTGACTTTAAACATGACACAAGTGCCCGCTAAAGCGGATACTTCTTCGACATAATCTTCTAATGAATGCTTGTTTTTTAACAGACGTAATTTTCCGCCTTCATCATCCCAGGTTTCATTCATATAAACTAAGACGGTGATGAGTTTGCTTTTACTATCCGTATGAATATAACCATCTCTTTCTGTCGTTTGTCCACGCAGAGTGAGCATGGTAGGTTTATCTTTTAAATCTATAGAAAACTTTTCAGCAATCCAGTTTCTTAAGACTGGCCCTTGGATTTCTTCAATAAATTGCTTAAAAATGCCACTACCTTGCACGGCATCCGCAGGTATACTGCCTCTATTGGTAATAGCTGGGAAATTTTTCACCAGCTCAAACACATATTCAGGTTTAAGGAATTGAGGAACCACCACATAGGGAAATGGCTCATTTTTAAGCACAGCTTGGTCTAAAGCGGCATGGTTAATGAAATTGTCATTTTTCATGGTGAGTTATTCTATAGAAAGAGTGGGCAGTATGTTACCAAACCTAAACATTACAGTCTATCCAAAACACGATTAGCGGTAAGCTCTACCATACACTTATGATGACCCAGCGGACAAACACGCTTAAAGCAAGGCTGACAATCTAAACTCAATGATAAAATTTTTGCATGATCGTCTAAGGGCGGAGTAAATACAGAGCTAGTCGGACCATACAGTGCAACCACAGGCTTATGAAGTGCCGCGGCAATATGCATTAAACCCGAATCATTGGTCACAACTGCAGTAACTAAAGCCAATAAATCAATCGCCTCTTCCAACGTCGTTTTCCCAGCCAAATTGACACAGCCTTCACCCACCAATTGCATAATTTTTTCGGCAACTTCATTATCTTTTGGTGAACCAAATATCCACGCTTCCCAACCTTCAGCAATTTTAGCTTTGGCCACCTCCGCATAATGTTCCTCCGGCCAACGTTTTGCCGGACCAAATTCAGCGCCTGGGCATAAGGCTAACACAGGAGCACTCATTGAAAGTTGGTGTACTAAAAGTGTTTTTGCTTGTTCATCACGTGAAATTTGCAAACTAGGAATAGGATAAGATACTGGAATCATTTCATCAGGCTGAATGCCCAAAGCCATAAATCGTTCTATCATTAGGGGATAACGTTTTTTATCCAATACACGACAATCATTTAACAAACCATAACGCATTTCGCCACGCCAACCTGTACGAATAGGAATACGTGCAAACCAAGGGATTAACGCTGATTTCCAGGAGTTAGGCAGTACAATCGCTTGATCATACTTATTGCTGCGTAATGATTTACCTAGACGATAGCGCTCAAAAAAACCCATGCGACCATGGCCTAAAGGCATCACAATGGTATTTGCGACTTCAGGCATGCGTGAAAGCAAAGGCAAACTCCAGGCAGGCGCCAATACATCGATTATCACGCCAGGATGTTCGTGTTTTAAAAGTTTAAATAAACATTGTGCCATGACCATATCGCCGACCCAGGCAGGACCGACGATGAGTATCCTACGAGACATCTTTTAAAATAAACTCTGCTTCACAATAAGGACAAACGGCTCGCCCGGTTTTCGCAATCGGTAAATAGACACGTGGGTGCGCATCCCAAACTCGCATGTCTTTCATAGGACATGACAAAGGTAAATCTGCTT
>CAZHMQ010000155.1:0-3862 GCA_964533645.1 uncultured Coxiellaceae bacterium | reverse complement strand
TGCTTCAAGCTGGCATCTAAACTGGATGCCAGCTAGAAGCATGCTGGCATGACAACGCCAATATGCCTTTAAAAGACGATGAATATTTCCTTAAATTAGCTCTAAAGCAAGCAAAAATTAACAAAGGTTTTTGTTATCCAAATCCTTCAGTGGGTGCATTACTAGTAGATAAGAATAAATTTATTCTTGCAGAAGGGTATCATCATGGTCCAGGTTTAGCTCATGCAGAAATAGAAGTATTAAAACAAGTTGAATGTAAAATTTCTTCAGATTCCACCTTGTATGTGACACTGGAACCTTGTTGTCACTGGGGTAGAACTCCACCGTGCGTCGAAGCTATTATTAAATCGGGTGTTAAGCGTGTTGTTTATGCATATAAAGATCCTAACCCTATTGTCGCTGGAAAGGGAGCGGAAATACTTCAAACCGCGGGTATCCAATGTGACCACATAGAGCTGAAATTAATTAATGAATTTTACCGTAGCTATAATCATTGGCATAAAACTAAACAACCTTTTGTTACTGCAAAAATTGCTTTGAGTTTGAATGCTGCTATAGCAGATGCAGATGGCAACCCTATTCAAATCACTGGGAAAGAACTTTCAAAATTTACACATCATTGCCGGAAGTTTGCTGATGCTATATTAACTACGGCGGACACTATCATTCATGATGATCCAAAGCTGAATGCTAGAATAAACAAAACTGTATGGGCAAAACCTATTTATATTTTAGATAGGAGCTTACGTATACCGCTTACCGCTCAAATTTTTACAACAGCTAAATCAATCACTGTATTTCATGGGAAAAACATAAGCATTCCCATACGTGAACAGCTTATTAGGAAAGGCGCGCGATGTATAGAGCTTGAGCTAACATCACACGGATTAAATCTACATCAAGCTATCACTTTAATAGGACAGGACAATATTCATGATCTTTGGGTAGAAGCAGGTGGCAAATGTTTTTCTTCATTCGTTCATGATAAATTACTTCAACAAGCTTATATTTATATTTCACTACGTTGGCTTAAACATGGTAAAATCGCATTTCCAAATGGCATTGAATTGAGCGAGCTATCGCAAGACATTAAGTGGCGCCAGTTTGGAAACGATGTTTTATGTGGTATTCGATTCTAATATCACTATTTATACCTATACTTGCCTACCATTCTAATAATCGAGGAAACAATGAAAAATGCTTCAGCTTGTTTTAATATTGCTATTGTAGTGAGTCGCTTCAATGAAGAAATCACTCAAAAACTTCATGATGGCGCAGTATCTAGATTATATGAGCTGGGATTTACTTCTGAACAAGTCAAAGTGATTATTGTACCCGGCGCGATCGAAATTCCAATAACTGCGCAACGATTAGCTAATACCAAAGAATATAAAGCCATTATAGCATTAGGAGCTGTCATACAAGGTGAAACAAAACATTTCGATTATGTGTGTCAACAAATAAGTTTAGGTTGTCAACAAGTAGCACTTACTCATGATATTCCTGTCATTTTTGGTGTTTTAACTACAGATACAGAAGAGCAAGCGTATGATAGAGTAGGTGGTAAACATGGCCACAAAGGTCGTGATGCGGCTGATGCAGCGTTTGAATTAGTTAAAACATTGAACGAAATATAGAGGTGTGAGCTATGCCATCATTTGATGTAGTTTCTAAGGTTGATAATCATGAAGTAACAAATGCAGTGGACCAAACAACTCGTGAACTTAGCACTCGATTTGATTTTAAAGGTACGGATGCACGTGTAGAGTTGTCTAAAAATACAATAACACTCATTGCTTCAACAGATTTTCAATTAAAGCAACTTGATGAAATCATGCGTACTAAGCTCGCTAAACGTCAAGTTGATGTTCGAATCTTAGAGTATAAAGATCCAGAAATAAAACTTAACGAAGCAAGACAAATAGTAAACGTAAAACAAGGAATTGATACTGAGACAGCAAAAAAAATTGTCAAATTTATTAAAGAGACTCATTTAAAAGTACAAGCATCTATTCAAGGCGAACAAGTTAGGGTGACAGGTAAAAAAAGAGATGATTTACAGCTTGCAATAGCAGCACTAAAAGATGCAAAATTAAACATACCATTACAATTTGAAAATTTTAGAGACTAACATGACAGTGAGCACTCTTGGTATGGTCGAGCAAACTTGTTTTCAATTTAAAGCAAGTTTTATTCCTTGTGCTGTTTTACAACTGCTGCACTATGACTTAGACGCCATTCAAGATCAAATAAGTGCGACGATTCGATGCGCACCTAATTTGTTTAAAGGTTCATTTGTTATTATTGATTTGGAAAAATTAAATCCTGCTGAAATACTGAATTTTTTAAAATTAAAACAGATTGTCACGACGAATAATATGGTACCTATAGCTATACGTGGTGGGAGCGCCGAACAACAGCAAGCAGCAGTCATGGATGGTTTATCTCTTTTGCCTGCGACCAAATTAAATTTTACCGAATTTGATAAGCAGAAAAATGTAAAACAGACTAAACAAACTAAATTAGTTACGCATCCTATACGCTCTGGTATGCAAGTTTATGCAAAAGATGGTGACTTGATTGTGACTTCTGCTGTAAGCCCAGGCGCAGAATTATTTTCTGATGGAAATATTCACGTATATGGAGCCTTGCGCGGGCGTGCTCTTGCAGGTGTGCAAGGGGATATGCAAGCAAGAATTTTTTGTCGTTCATTAGAGGCGGAGCTCGTATCCATTTCAGGGTATTATTTAACAAAAGAAGATATGCAAACGTTTACCGCAAAAGAGGGGATGGTGCAAATCTTTCTAGAAAATGAAAAAGTTCGCATCGAGGCAATCTAAAAGGGGAATGAAAATGACGAAAACGATTGTGGTGACATCAGGTAAAGGTGGTGTGGGTAAAACAACAACCAGCGCATCTTTTGCTGTGGGATTGGCCTGTCGAGGTTTTAAAACGGTAGTTATCGATTTTGATATAGGCTTGCGTAATCTTGATTTAATTATGGGATGTGAGCGTCGAGTGGTATACGACTTTGTGAATGTCATTAGGAATGAAGCCAACCTGAATCAAGCATTGATACGTGATAAACATGTTAAAGATTTGTATATTTTGCCCGCCTCACAAACACGCGATAAAGACGCTTTGACTTTGGAGGGTGTTGAGAAAATATTGGATGAATTAAGTAAAACATTTGATTATATTGTGTGTGATTCACCAGCTGGGATTGAGCGAGGTGCGCAATTAGCAATGTATTTTGCTGATAGTGCTATTGTGGTCACTAATCCAGAGGTTTCATCTGTACGTGATTCAGATCGAATTTTAGGGTTACTCTCCAGTAAAACCAAACGCGCTGAAGAAGGACGCGAACCTGTTTCAGAACACTTATTATTGACTCGTTACTCAGCTAAACGTGTTGCTAGAGGTGACATGCTGAGTTTGTCAGATGTTAATGAAATATTAGCGATCCCCTTATTAGGTATTATCCCTGAGTCACAAGCTGTATTACGTGCTTCAAATGGTGGCGAACCTGTTATAATGGATGAAATGAGTGATGCAGGCCAAGCATATGCAGATGCAGTGGCTCGTTTTTTAGGTGAAAATGTTCCATTGCGTTTTGTTGAGGAAAAAAGTCATTGGTTGAAACGCCTATTTAGAATCAAGGAAATGGAGAATGTATGACAACGTTCACGGATACACTCAATAAAATTATTCATTATTTTCAACGCCCAGAAAAAACGGCTAAGCGTGCAAAAGATAGATTACAAATTATTATTGCACATGAACGTAATACAAGAGGTAAACCTGACTATTTACCTATGTTACAAAAAGACTTGCTTGATGTTATTGCAAAATACGTAAATAT
>CAZHMQ010000154.1:0-3863 GCA_964533645.1 uncultured Coxiellaceae bacterium | reverse complement strand
TTAGCCGATTCTACCGCTTTTTAAACACTATTAACCCATTGACGACAGGCCCTAGATGGGCACTGCTTTCGCTTTGCCCACCCTACATTTAATTTAACTGCTCAGCGTCAAGCCAAAGCTTGATGTAAATCAGCCCGCAAATCATCCACTGCTTCAATACCTACCGATAATCGAATAAGCCCATCACTGATCCCCAACAACTTACGATGATCAGCAGGAATACTTGCATGCGTCATAATAGCTGGATGTTCAATTAAGCTTTCAACCCCACCTAAACTTTCTGCCAAAGCAAATAGTTGGCAACGCTCTAACATGTTTGCCGTTTCTTGCAGATTACATTTGAGTTCTACCGACATCATACCGCCAAACGCTTTCATTTGTTGTTTCGCAAGCTCATGTTGCGGATGGCTCTTTAATCCAGGATACATAACACGTGCAACTTTAGGATGTTTTTCTAACCATAAGGCTAATTCCATGGCATTCTGACAATGTCGCTCCATGCGTATAGCCAGAGTTTTAACCCCTCGTAAAGCGAGGAAGCTATCAAAAGGACCGGAAATAGCGCCCACCGAATTTTGTAAAAAAGCCATTTGATCTGAAAGTTCCGCGTTGTCACCGACGATTGCAATACCACCTATCATGTCTGAATGACCATTTAAATATTTTGTTGCAGAATGCGTGACAATATCAAAACCAAGCTCAAGCGGACGTTGTAACATGGGTGTGGCAAAAGTATTATCTGCAACAGTGATAAGCTGGTGTTTTTGTGCAATGGCAACAACACTTTTCAAATCCACCAATTTGAGCATAGGATTGGTAGGTGTTTCTACCCAAATCATACGTGTTTCAGGACGAATGGCTTTGAGTATATTCTCAGGATGAGAAAAATCCACAAATGAGGCTTGTAAACCTGCAGAACGTTTTCTTACTTTGTCTAATATTCTATAGGTTCCGCCATAAAGATCGTCCACTGCAATCAAATGATCTCCGGGTTTTAATAATTCTAATATAGTCGCAATTGCGGCCATGCCTGAGGCAAAAGCAAATCCACGCGTACCTGATTCTAAATCAGCAATACATTGTTCATAAGCATCACGCGTAGGATTACGAGTACGTGAATATTCATAACCTTTATGCTTGCCAGGACTTTCCTGCACATAAGTGGATGTCGCATAAATAGGTGTCATCACTGCGCCTGTGGTTGGGTCAGGTGATTGACCCGCATGGATGACGCGGGTTGCTAAATCGTGTTTCATTTCATCTCCTCTTATTTTTATATAAATCCTTTCTCATGCATCCATGTGTCATCCACAAATTTGGTCATGTAATTTCGTACGCCATCTGCAAGAATAGTTACACATTTTTGACCTTTTTTAAGATTTTTTGCGGCCTGTATTGCGCCCCAAACCGTAGAACCCGATGAGCCGCCCACCAATAATCCTTCTTCTCTAATCAGACGTCTTGCCATGAGAAAAGAATCTTTGTCATTTACTTTAATATATTCATCTACCAAACTATTATCGAGCACATCAGGGAAAAAATCGTAACCAATGCCTTCCACATAGTAAGAATAAATTTCAGTTCCGCCTCCTAGAATGGAGCCATAGGGATCAACACCTACTATTTTAATAGCCGGATTTGTTTCTTTAATTTTTTTTGCAACCCCAGTAATCGTGCCACCCGTACCTACACTAATTACTACCATTGCAAGACCTTCCCCTGCATCATCCAAGATTTCTTGTGCTGTTTTATGGTAATGCACATCGGGATTTGCTGGATTTACATATTGATCGAGAATATGGGAGTTTGGAATTTCTTTCTGCAAACGTCTTGCGACTGAAATATGGCTTTCTGGACTATCATAAGCCGCTTCTGTCGGTGTTCGATAAATTTTTGCGCCTAAAGCTTCCAATACTACTTGTTTTTCATGGCTCATTTTTTCAGGCATAGTAATAATAACCTTATATCCTTTCACAGCACCTGCAAGTGCAATGCCAATCCCTGTATTCCCGGAAGTCGCTTCAATCAACGTATCGCCTGGTTTGATTTGTCCCGCTTCTTCAGCGGCTTCAATCATGCTTACGGCTATGCGATCTTTCAGTGAACCACCTGGATTAAAAAATTCGCATTTACCATACATTTCACAATCTAATTCGTTCGCTATTCGATTAAAAAGCACTAATGGGGTATTACCCACCTCTTCTAAAATATTATTGAGTCGCATACACACTCCTTACGGATTAATTTGTGGATTTATCGCATTATCTTTTACGATTGTAAATTTTGTATCACCATATTTCATTACATTACATCTAAGGGTAAGAGGGTCAGGACTTAAAACACCCGAAAGGGTCATGTACATTGATTTGCCAGAAATGATACCATTCTCTAAACTACAAAAATTCTTTATCTCACCACAGCCTTCAAATTGCAATGTTGATGCCGTAATTCTATAGTTATGGCCATAACTAAAAGCCACCCAAAAGCTATCATTTTTACGAATATCAAACAAATACGGTGAAACCAAACCTGTATCAACATCTCGTATAATTAATAGCCAACTTGGTTTTCCTATAATACTCTTAAAATTCGTATAAATCTGAAGCGTTTGGGTCTGTTCTATAGAATTTTCAGCATAAACAGGCAATCCAAGCCCTAATATAATGAAAAATAAGATTGTGCGGATTTTATAAAAAGCCATGCCATTATCCAATGTAATTTGGGGTATACTTAACACGGCCATATTTTGATTTTTTTAGCGCTCAGAAGTGGTCTAGATTAACCGCATATGAGATGCTAAAAAAAATCAAAATATGGCCGTGTTAAGTATATTATAACAGTTAACTTATAACTTGCTAAAAAAATCAACCCATGAAAGCACTCACCCGCTCTAATATTATAGTAAAACCATCAGCCATACATGGTTATGGTGTATTCGCCACACAAGATATTCCTGAAAACACTCTTATCGAAGAATGTTATTGTATATTTTCTGATAATCCTGACATCAATTTCGAAGATTATTATTTTCAGTATGGCAGAAAAATTATTATACCTTCTGGGTTCGGGTTTATTTATAACCACGCTTCTATACCAAACGCCACTCATCGATATGATGAAGCAACAAATCTTCTTATCATCACAAGTAAGCAACATATAGAGGCTAATGAAGAAATTTTTATTTACTACGGTAAAACTTGGTTTCTAGAAAGAAACATATCGATAAAAAAGACCTCTTTTTTACAACAATTCTTACATTACCTAAATGGTACGCCAGCAAGAACCATTATTGCTATAAGCGGATTGTTAATTGTTACGTATCTAATGAACGTTTTAACTGAACCACAGCAAACACAAAAAAGCCTAGAAAACCTATCAATGACCATTCCGCAATAGATAGATACATAAAAGCCCACCCTTGCTGCGAACACTCTATTCCACCTATCCAGACATGTTTTAAGACATCCATGAGTGGAAGAGTCTGAAACATATAGGTTAAACTAGCCCCACACTCGCCTACATTAGAGGGAGGAACATGTTGTAGCCACACTTGTCTTCCTGATAATAATATTCCTCCTATGCTGACAAGCAAACTTAACAAACTGATGACAAATAATCCCATCGCCTTCAGTCGAAATATCATGCCTATAAAAAAAAGGATGCCCAATACAATAAAAACGATTCGTTGTAGCATGCATAAAGGACAAGGAATCATGCCTTTATAGACTTCTAAATACTCCGCAAGTCCCAATGAAAATAGGATCAATAAAAATCCTAATAAATAGCTAAATCTTGCCTTATTTGCCTTTTTCATCCAGTTGCGCGGGAAACCTCGGCATTCATGCCGGGGATGGATAGCGCGG
>CAZHMQ010000153.1:0-3900 GCA_964533645.1 uncultured Coxiellaceae bacterium | reverse complement strand
ATTGGTTTTATGTGGATTAGCCACACTTAAATTACGTTGAGAGCGACATGATGCAACAACCTTTTTATGTCATTGTTGGACTTGGATTAACAGGCATGTCTTGTGCTCGTCATTTGGCGAAACAAGGCAAATCTTTTGCGGTGATGGATACACGTCCTGCTCCTGCTCATTTGGCCGATTTTAAAAAAGTTTTTCCTAATGTAGCGGTTTCTTTAGGACAATTTGATGAAGCCTTATTAGATAAAGCCACTCGTATTATTTTAAGTCCAGGTATTGCATTGCAAACACCTGCCATTCAAAAGCAGATTGCATTAGGCAAGCCTGTCATAGGTGATATTGAGTTATTTGCACAAGAGGTGAATGCACCTGTGATTGCCATCACAGGTACGAATGCAAAAAGTACAGTGACGACTTTGGTAGGTGAAATGGCTGCAACCTCAGGTCTTAAGGTTAAGGTAGGTGGTAATTTAGGTGTGCCTGCTTTGGATCTTATTTCGGAAGAAGCCGAGCTTTATGTGTTAGAGTTATCGAGTTTTCAATTAGAAACATTAACTTCTTTAAAACCTGCTGTTGCCACGGTGCTTAATATTACCCCTGATCATATGGATAGGTATGCGACTTTTCAGGATTATATAGCTGCGAAAAAACGCGTCTATCAACATTGTCGTGTTGCGGTATGCAATCGTGATGATGTGCTTACCGATGATAGTGATGCGATTAAAAAATTCACTTTTACTTTGCAACAACCCAAAGAAAATGAGTTTGGTCTTTTGCATAAAAGCAACGATGTTTATCTGGCACATGCCAATCAAGCATTATTAGCGGTGTCTGATTTGCCTATTGCAGGTAAACATTATCAAGCCAATGCGCTTGCGGCTTTAGCGATTGGCTATGGTTATGGGTTGTCTATGGATGCCATGATCAAGACATTAAAAGAATTTAAAGGATTACCGCATCGCTGTGAATTGGTGCGAAAACGCAATGGCGTATGTTGGTATAATGATTCCAAAGGAACCAATGTAGGTGCAACGCTTGCAGCTATCGAAGGTTTAGGAGGTGACACAAAGGGTAAGCTTGTGATTATTGCAGGCGGTGTGGGTAAAAGCGCCGATTTTTCACCTTTGGTTATGTCTATTGAAAAATATGCCAAATCGGTGGTGCTGATAGGCGAAGCAGCGCCATTATTAGCGTCTGTGATTGGTGATCGTGTGGATGTGCAATTTGCAAAGACGATGGAAGAAGCGGTTTTGCTATCAGATAGTATTGTGGAAGCCGGAGATAGCGTTTTACTATCACCAGCTTGTGCGAGTTTTGATATGTTCAAAAACTTTGAACACCGCGGACAAGTGTTTTCTGACGCGGTGCGAGGGCTGTAAGCATCACCTTCCCAAGGAAGGTGATTTATTTCATTACATGAGTCTTTTCTTAGTTGCCCCTTGCTCTGTAAATAGGGCATCTTTCTCTGATTTCTCTGATGCAGTGTGTAGGTGCAAGTTTTTAGCAAGAGATGGCTTGTATTTTTCGGCATTCGTCTTACCATGAAAAAAATCACAGTATTCCAAAAGAGAGCAAGTTTGATATCTCTTCTCATCTGGAATATCATCTTTAACTCTAGCAGCACATCCACGGTCAATATGGTGGTGAATCTTGCGGGACGGATTTATAGGGCAAATATCCAGCAGCTCGTCCAATTCCTTTTTATTGTATCGAAGTCCAACAGCACGCATATAGAGTTGATCAATAAGTGTCTCTTTTATGCCTAATGTGTTCGCTAAATTAAGAAGTTTTTTTATTTCTGGTATGTTTCTATCTACTGTTATATCTAAAAGACAACAATGTAGATGATGAGGGAGCCGGTATTTTTTATCTTTTTCGCTCATCATTTTAAGCTCGGAAGTTACAAAGCCAATATCAATATTGGTAACAGTCATTTTGGGTCTGTTAAACATGATTCAAAAATCCTCTAAAAAATTAGTTATATAGTTGAGCGAAAGGCATTATATCAGAAAATACACAAATAAATGGATATAAATTTCGAAGACAGCATTTAATTCATCCTTAGTTTTTGCCTAAAGTGTAAAGCATGTACTCGGTTTAATATGTAAAGAGTCTACCCGGTTTGTACCCTCACGGCATACACACGATGTTGCACAACAAGTGCTCGGAAAAAAGAAGAATTTAATGGGACAGCCCTGCTACGGTTATGGGTTGTCTATCTTGAGCAAGTTTTGATATGTTTAAAAACTTTGAGCATCGTGGACAAGTGTTTTCTGACACGGTACGAGGATTACTAAAATACCCCCCTGAAGGAGGGGTTGATGTCATTATATGCGTCTTTTCTTAGTTACCCCTTGTTCTGGATACAGTTCATCTATCTCTGAAGTGAGTTCTTTCGCTCCAAATCGTATCGTAAGTTCTCTTAAGGTTTCAGAGTATGTTGTAGGAAAGGTGAGCTCTGATTGAAAAGGAGATACATTTAACTTTTTATCGAAATGTGCATCGAGAGCGTAATAGTTTATTTTTGTATGCACATCGGCACGTTCGATAGGAACGTATTTCAACAATTGATTAAAATCTTCCTTACTATAGCCATAATGAATAGCTTGTAGATAAATAAACTGGATGATAGCCTCGATATTGATGTTAGAAAAAACTGATTTGTACAACTTAAGCTTATCCTGCATATAATCAAAATCTCTCTTTAAGACAGCTTGTTCTAAGTAATCATTGATAGATTTTTCTATCTGGAATTCTGTTCCATAACAAGAAACATGGTATTTTACCTTGCTTGGCATCAGTTTTGGTTTCGGGGGATGTTTTACTTCACATGCTACATATTTTTTTTGACTAAACATAGTTTATGACTCCTCAAGATTGACTATAATTCGGTATAAATATTAAAATTAGTATAATACATCGCCAACTTGAATTGTCAATGACAAAACTCGAGTACGGGCGATTTTCAAGCAAGAGAACCCAATCACTATTTATTTTTAAATCAAACCGCGCCGAAAAACACCTTCCTTTAATTTAGCAGGGGATAGTAATTCAGATATTTCGGTATTGTCAACAAATCCTATAATCACTAGAGAAAAATAGCTAAAATCCAGTATAATATGTCCATTCATTGGTATGGACTCATTATGTTAAATCGCCCTATTCAAATGTCCCCCCCTGCGCCCTATGATCGTTGGCTCTTGATGGTGGTGGGAGTGCTCATGAGTTTAGGTCTGCTCATGGTAGCTTCGGCCTCCATTGTGATTTCAGATAAATTGCTTAATCAGCCGTTTTATTATCTTTATAGGCAAATGATAGGTATTGTCTTAGGCGTTTTGGCGGGAAGTATTGTCGTTCAATTTAAGATTTCCACGTGGGAAAAGCTAGGTGGATTCTTTTTGGTCGGTGTGATGCTATTGTTGGCGCTTGTTTTGCTTCCAGGCATTGGGCATTCCGTGAATGGTAGCTCTCGATGGATTGGCTATGGTTCTCTTAGAATTCAAGTTTCAGAATTAGCAAAGCTCGCTGCTGTGATGTATTTGGCAGGTTATTTATTTCGTCGAAATACTGAAATCAGAACCCATTTAACAGGCTTTTTAAAACCTATAGGTATTTTGGGGGTGGTCGGATTATTGTTATTATGCGAACCTGATTTTGGTGCAACAGTTGTGATCATGGCCACTGCTCTGGGGATGATGTTTTTAGCAGGCATGCGCGTACAACATTTTATACTATTATTTATCATTGTGTTGCTGGGTTTATCTATTATAGCCATCTCTGAACCCTATCGCATGGCTAGATTAACCTCATTTTTAAATCCTTGGGCAAACCCTTATAATAGTGGTTACCAATTAACACAGTCTTTAATAGCCTTTGGCCGTGGTGGATGGTTTGGTGTAGGTC
>CAZHMQ010000152.1:0-3921 GCA_964533645.1 uncultured Coxiellaceae bacterium | reverse complement strand
TGCCTACGCCTCGAAAATTAAAACGAATCGTCGAAAGACCGTGATCATGAAAAGTACGCGCCAATGTCGTCACGACTTTATTCCCCATGGTACCGCCAAATAATGGGTGGGGATGGCAAATAATAACCGTTGCTTGTTTATCTCCTGACGTGGTGATCATTTCGATGTCGGCCGCCGGACCTGGCCATAATAATCGTGTTTCGAATTCAGAAAAGTGTTGCATATTTTCATGCCTCATTCATTATAATGCTCAATATCCGCATTCTAATGATAAAATAATGGATTTCATATGATTTATCTAAATGGCCAATTTCTTTCTCCAACCGACGCTAAAATTGATACCACCGACCGAGGTTTTTTATTGTCGGATGGCATATTTGAAACCATTCCTATCTACCAAGGAAAACCTTTTGCCTTGGAAAAACACTGGGCTAGATTCAAAACATCGGCTGATCTATTAGAGTTAGCTTTTGAATTTTCTTATGAAAACTTAGCAACAGCCACGGAAACATTGTGCAAGCTTAACGCAATAGGGGGGGGGTAAGGCCACTTTACGACTAACAATCACGCGTGGATCAGGTCCTAGAGGATTAAATTATCCGGATCATATAAAACCCACCATCATGATAGCGGTGTTTCCATCGCCAGAGCATACTATCTATCCTGCAAACATTGGCATCTCAACCATACGTCGAAACGAATACTCTCCTTTAGCAAATATGAAGTCCTTAGCTTATCTTGATAATATTTTAGCGCGTAGAGACATGGTAAAGCGTGGGTTTCATGAAGCGATTCTTTTAAATACACAAGGCAATGTTGCATCATGCAGTGCTGCGAATATATTTATCGTGTCAAAAGATCATAGGCTTATCACACCTCACATCAAAGATGGAGTATTACCTGGCATCACACGAGAAATAGTCTTAGCACTTGCTGCTGAGCAGCATATGATTATAGAAGAACGTTCTATCCATCCCGATGAATTGTTTACCGCTAAAGAAGTATTTATCACGAATAGCATCATCGAAATCCAAGCTGTTAAACAAATCCATGAAAAAGTATTTGATTGCGACAAAAATCACATCACTCGCACATTACAAGTGGCCTACCAAGCATCTATTGCTAAATGCATCACCGAACATACCCATCTTTCATTATGTAAGCGGTAATTTATGCAACTCTTAAAAAACGTTGTGAATACCCTTCGTGATTATGTGATCGGTTGGATAGACACATTAAAACATCATGATTCTGATTATCAATACGTCATCGACAATATTCAATTAAGCATGCATGATAACAACCCCTCTACGTTGATATGTTATAAACTCATAGGTTGCCGAACGGCTTTATATGAGTCTGCATCACACTTGAATCATTCGCATTTGTTTTCTTTATTTAGACCTGATCATGCACAAATCATTGTTTCTATCGCAACCATTGAAGCATTCATTCATAAAAGTCCCGCAGAAATCCTAGAACGTTACAAAAATTATATTCAACAATGCGCATCACTTTTTAAAAGAGAATAAAAATGATTATTTATCTAGCTATGATTTTTGTGGTATTTGAAACATTATCCATGATTTTTAATCAATATTTTCTAGATATATCTATCTTAGGAAAATTGTTTCCGTTAAACATTAGTGTGATGTTTTTTTGTTTAGGATTTTTTGTTTTGGATATGGTTACAGAGTTATATAATGTAAGTGTTGCTAACAAATTGATTTACGGTAAAGTCATTTGTCAGGTTGCATTTCTTGGTTTTGCTGAAATTGGCATTCTCGGCGCTGGATTACAACATACTCAACTCTCTCAAATCATTGCAACCACACCATGGATGATATTAAATAGCGTTATCGCATCCATGGTAGGTTATAAACTTACTGTATATATCATGCAAAAATTAAAACTTATGTATCAGGGAAAATATTTAATGATGCGCTATCTGTGCTCTACACTGCCCGGTGAAATGATGTTCTCCCTGATTTTTTCTGCGCTTTCATTCAGTAAAGGCAAAACACTTATCGAGTTTAGTTTAATATTTTTATCACTGACTGTTGTGAAATTTGTGCTTTCTCTTATATTTTCTATTCTCGTCGTACCACTTACCACATTATTGAGAAATTTTATAAGCAAAGACAAAGAACATTATCATTTTATGCCGTTTGGTTAACAATCACCTTTACTTGAAAGTTTTCTTAAGCAATAATCGCATCGCTTCACAAAAATTAACATTATTGAAGTGATTTTAAAATAAAAAAGGAATAAAATATGCCCGTAGTCAATACTCAAGAAGACGATGTCTATTCAGTTAACAAAGAAACTCCTATTACCGTTATTCCTGTACATGGCTCATCAAGTGGCGCAGCCAAAGACAATTTTTTAAAATATTTAAAGCAGGCTAAACCTGGCGATGTCGTAGGTGGTGACTGGAATGTGAATTTTGCGATTTTAAAAAATTTGGAAGCTTTTGTTCAAGCATTAAAAGAAGCCAAGTTAAAAATCAACATCACTGCTGCATGCGTTCAAGGCTTAGAGCTAGCATACAAAGAACGTGACGAAGAAGAATTATTCAACTCACAATTTTTGAAAGGCGGTGAAGCGGATGTTTTTGTAAAAGATTTAGCATTTGAAGTTGAAGCATTAAACGAAGGTGAAGATCCTATTCCTGCAGCATTAAAAGAAAAATTAACTCGCTTAGCTCAAGTAAGAACTGATTTCCTTAAAGCGTTGAATAAACTAAAACAAGAAAACGAAAACTATCGCCCAGAAGATGTAGATACATTATGTCAACCATTTGGCATCCATAACTTCCACGATCCAAAAGAATTTTTAGAAGAGAAACAACAAGAAAAAGTTAATCAAAGTCACCGTTATGAAGATCATAATGCTGTCTACCACTTCAAAAAAACAGCGGATGGTCGTGAGTTTATAAGTTATTTCAAAAATAGCATTGCACATGCTGCATACGATTTAAAAGAACAATTTAAAGATGGTACTGATCTCACTGATTTAACTCCTATAAAAGATCTTTATCACAAATTAGGTAAAAGAGACGCCGTAGAATTTGCTACATTACTTGCAAAACGTGATGGTTTAGAAGCCAAAGACCTCGAACAAAAAAGTCGTAGAGAATTAAGAAAGTTTATTGCTGCACGTTTAGAGGAATGCAAATATCTTAAGAATCCTAAGACTGGCATAGAATTAAGCAAGGATGATATCCAAGTTTATTTTGATCGTATGTTACATTGGCAAGAATTAAAGGCTGTTAATCCGCTTTTACGTCATTCTTATGATTTAGAAAATCAAGAGTTTGTTGACAAAAGACTCACGATGTTGACATCTGAAAAATACATGACTAAATATGCAGAAAATATAGCTAAAATCGTTGATGTTCCATTCAAAGCATTGGATATAGAAATTCCTAGAAAAGGTGATCAATCCATATCTGCTCAAGGCAGTGGTTTTCCTCCTTTCAAAAAATCCATTGAAGACATAGAGCGCGAGCAAATTCAGCATATGAAAGACGACTTGGACGTACTACATAAAAGTCATCCTACAGCTGAAATCAATGCGCATTTAATTGAAGGTACTGACAAAAAAGGCAAAATAGTCCAACCTCAAAAATGTAAAGTATTAGAAGAGCATGTTGCTAAACTTAATATAGAAAGTTCCGCACTAAGAGCTAACAGCGTATTTGCAAGAAAAGTTGCCGTTAATAGCGCACCTGTGGCCGCGACTCCCGATCACAGCATAACAGCGACACTACGATAGTTAACACAAGCTTAACAACAGCTCATTCTAGGATGAGCTGTGTTATTTTTTATGGTTAGAAATAAGAAGCTGTTTGGTTAAAGTTTGATAATCTTTTACCGAGCCGCGACCGTCAGGGAGCGTCACAGATATTTAATTTGATCT
>CAZHMQ010000151.1:0-3953 GCA_964533645.1 uncultured Coxiellaceae bacterium | reverse complement strand
GCAGAAAATGCTGCGATTAAACACAATATTCCGCCTGCCGAATGGACTTATAAAAATATTGATTTCATGCGCAATCAAATGAAACGATTAGGTTTTGCCTATGATTGGAGCCGTGAACTTACGACTTGTTCTCCCAATTATTATCATTGGGAACAATGGTTTTTCTTAAAAATGTATGAGAAAGGCCTGGTTTACAAAAAAAATTCTGAAGTCAACTGGGATCCTGTCGATCAAACTGTGCTCGCTAATGAACAAGTCGTCGATGGACGTGGTTGGCGATCCGGCGCTCTCGTTGAGCGACGTGAAATTCCTCAATGGTTTTTCAAGATAACTGATTATGCAGATGAGTTACTCAATGATCTCGAAAAACTAACCTATTGGCCAGACCAAGTCAAAGCGATGCAAAAAAACTGGATTGGGCGCTCCGAAGGCTCTGAAGTTATTTTTAGCACTGAAAAATGTGATCTTACTGTTTTTACAACCCGTCCTGATACATTGTTTGGGGTCACCTATCTTGCCGTCGCGCCAAAACATCCACTAGTCGAAGAAGCTGCCCGAAAGAATCCAGCCATTCAGGCTTTTGTCGACTCATGTAAAAATATTAAAGTCGCTGAAGCCGATATGGCAACGATGGAAAAACGTGGCTTACCTTTAGGTTTACATGCCATACATCCTATCACGAAAGAACCTATTCCCATTTGGGTGGCAAACTTTGTCGTCATGGAATATGGCGCGGGCGCTGTGATGGCGGTCCCTGCTCATGATCAACGGGATTATGAATTTGCTAAACAATACGATTTGCCTATCAAACAAGTGATTATTCCTACCGATCAAACGGTATGGGATTTCAAAAAAGGTGCTTATACACTGCCTGGCGAACTCATAGATTCTATGCAATTTACTGGCCTTGCATCCAACATGGCGATACCTCAAATCATTGAGTTTCTCGAAAATCATGGAAAAGGTAAACGTAAAATCAACTATCGCTTACGTGACTGGAGTATTTCAAGACAACGCTATTGGGGCGCGCCTATTCCCATTATCTATTGCGAAACATGTGGACCGGTTGCTGTACCCGAGCAGGATTTACCGGTTATTTTACCTGAAAAAGTTGAATTCGAAGGTGTGGTATCCCCACTCAAATCAACTCCTGAATTTTATGAAACCGCTTGCCCTGCTTGCAAAAAACCAGCACATCGTGAAACCGATACGTTTGATACATTTTTTGAATCATCTTGGTATTACGCACGCTTTGCTTGTAAAAAACAAGACAACATGATGCTAGATGGACGCGCCAATTATTGGGTACCTGTAGATCAATACATAGGCGGTGTCGAACACGCTGTGCTACATTTGTTATACGCTCGATTTATACACAAAGCTTTACGTGATTTAGGTTTATTAAATAACGATGAACCTTTTATGCGTTTATTAACTCAGGGACATGTCTTAAATCAAGGCATCAAAATGTCAAAATCCAAAGGCAATATTGTTGATCCTGATACCTTAATCGATCGCCTTGGCGCAGACACCGTACGTTTATTTATCATCTTTGCAGCACCCCCTGAACAAAACCTAGAATGGTCTGATAGTGGTGTTGAAGGTGCACATCGATTTTTGAAACGACTATGGGCATTTGGTTATGAAAACAAAGAAATAATAAGCAAACTTAATCATGCGCTCGTTGCTGAGGAAGTTAACCTAGATGAAATGGATAACAAACATCGTGAGGTTTTGCGTCAAATCTTTGAAATCTTGGATCAAACTAAGTTTGATTATGAACGCTTACAACTTAACACGGTCGTTTCGGGTTGCATGAAATTGCTCAATATCCTCAATAAAATGCCTGAGACAACAAACATGAGAGATCATGATTTTATTATTCATAAAGGTATGAGCTTTTTATTACGTTTACTTGCACCGATCGCACCTCATATAACCCATCAACTTTGGCATGATTTACATTACAAGGGGTTAATCATTCAAGCACCCTGGCCTAAATGTAATGCTAGCGCCTTAAAAATGGATCATATTGAATTAGTCGTCCAAATCAATGGTAAATTACGTACGCACATTAAAGTGCCTAGCACAGCTGATACTAAAGCCATTGAAGAAACAGCCTTAGCAGATGCAAAAGTTCAACTCGCTATCACTCATAAAGTCGTCAAAAAAGTGATTACTGTACCTGGAAGATTAGTTAATATTGTAGCAGGTGATGCATAAGGTTAGACGTCATGATCCCAATACGTGCGTGGTTTTTCATTGTTATCTTGTTCTGTATTACAAGCTGTGGATACCATTTACGTGGAGCTATGCCACTTGCGGCTCCTCTTTATAAACTTTATCTTGATACTCATGATCCTTATGGACAACTTACACACAATTTAAAACAATTTTTAAAAGTCTCAAGCGTCACCTTAGTCGACAAACGAGAGGATTCCACTGCGGTATTAGGCATACTCCATGAAGCCACCTCTCAACAATTATTAGGGATGAGTGGCACACAACAAACCCGTCAGTATAATCTTATCTTGAATGTTATTTTCCAAGTGACTGATCCCGTTGGTAAAATATTAGTACCGCCACAAAGCATCACCGAAACGCGTTCATTTACCATCAAGTCAGATCAGATTCTTGCGGGTAGCAACGAAGCCAATAATTTATATAATCAAATGCGACAAGCCATCGTCTACGATATTATGGCTAGATTAGGCTCGACAGAAGTGACTCGTTTATTGACGCCAGAAACAACGGCCAAACCATGAAATTATCATATGCTCAATTAGCGCAACACCTTAGCAAATCATTAGCGCCCATCTACCTTGTCCATGGCGACGAACTTTTGTTAGTAGAAGAAACGATGGATGCTATTTATAAAGCAGCGCAAGCCGTAGGTTACACAGAACGTATCTCTATCACAGATACAGGCACGGATTGGGCTAAACATCTTTACACAGATACCCATAGTATTTCTTTATTTGCCCAAAAAAAAATAATTTATTTAAACCTAAACCATATCAAACTGAATGCTGCCAATGGAAAAATATTAGAAGAATATGCCCATCAACCCGTATCCGATACTATTATGATGATACATAGCACTAAACTTGATAACAAAATGGAAAAATCAAGTTGGTATAAAGCCATTGAAAAACAAGGCGTCATTATTACCATTTGGCCTATGACTCCCGATCAAATGCCTGCATGGATTGCACAACGTGCGAAAAAAATTAATTTAAACCTAACCAAACAAGATGCTGAATGGCTTGCTTCACAAATGGAAGGTCACTTGTTAGCAGCAGCTCAAGAAATTGAAAAACTGTCGTTGCTACAACCCAATGGAACATTGAATAATCAAGCTATTCAAACAGCCGTCACGGATAATGCGCGATTTGATATTTTCAGTTTAATCGATAGTGCTCTACTTGGTAAAACAAACCGCGTCTTACGTATTTTACAAAACTTGGCTGATGAAGATACTGAACCTACTCTTATTTTATGGGCTTTAACACGTGAGTTACGCACACTTTCCGAATTACAAAAAAAAATAGCAGAAGGCTCTTCACTTGCTAGTTTATTCTCTTCATTTCGCATTTGGGAAAAACGCCAACCTAACGTCAAAGCCGCCTTGCAGCGTCATAAAAAGAACGATTTGTGGAGTTTGTTAATCGATGCTGCCAAGGTTGATAGAATCATTAAGGGTGCAGAAGTGGGTAATATTTGGGACGAATTAAGAAATTTAGTTATAAAAATAAGCAATAAAGAAAAGAACTCCCCTCTCCCGGAGCGCTTTTTGCGAGGGGAGAGGGGCAAGGGGTGAGGGTTCGTTAACTGTTACTTGCAATCTATTTAAATCTGTGTAAAACTAATCAATATGGATAGATTAATTACAATAAGTAAGGCTGCTAAACTACTCGGTGTTTCGATTAGCACTTTACGACGTTGGGAAAAAG
>CAZHMQ010000150.1:0-4011 GCA_964533645.1 uncultured Coxiellaceae bacterium | reverse complement strand
GATAGTGCTTGCATTTTGTTTGGTTGGTTTTTTTTTAATAAAATAAAACACGCCCGCGCCCCCCCCCCCCCCGCCGGGGGGGCGGCGCGGCGGCTCGGGTTACAACCACTGTAGCTGATATATTCCCCTATCCTATAGATTATATAGGCTTTGATACCATAGTAGTTGATTCAGAGTCTTTTACATTGTTCTGAACATCTTCAACTATACGTGGAACACCAACGATATGAATGGTTTCTGCATCGTAGTGGTCTTTATCAAGCGATTGTATAAATTTGGCCAATACTTCCTCACTAGGACCTGTAATTTTCCCCCAGTTTGGATCGTAAGCACTGCATTGCCCGTTTTCTAGGACATTAAATCTAACCATATGAGCGGACAAACCACTCTTGGCTGTGCTCATAATTCCAATTAAAAAGGTAGCTTTTTGATTTAGCTGAATTTGTTGCCGAATGATCTGTATGGCTTCGTGTGGAAGACAGTTCATTTTTAATATGGCTTCATTATCGCTAACATGTTCTAATTTATTAGAGGTAATTAATGCATTTTTAACAAAAAGCATTTCTTGTCGTTTTCGGGCAAAAAAGGGCGGTCGATTTCTTTGTTTGTCTTGTGCATCAACATTCGCCAAGTAAGCAATATGCGCAGAGACTCCTCTTTTTTCAGTTTTTTCTTCTGTAACTTCTGCAATGGATAATCCTACACAGAGTCCTTTTTTAAGTGCTTGAAGTAGTCCATCATTGATTTCTATGCCAAGTTCTTTTTGAAGCTCTTGCTTGAAGTGATCATTGCCCAATCTAGCTACGGTAGTTCTTTGATCGTATGGAATATATGTAATTTCAAGTCTTTTAGCTACAGAAAAGGCAGCTTTTCTAGCGGTTCTCGCAAGTTGTCTAAACATCATATTTAACACCTCTACAATATAAATGGTTCATATACTATACATATTAATTATTAAGGATTTATTATTAATCAATTAATAGCTAGAACACGGGTGTTAATATATGTAATGATAAAGCACAAGCCATAAATGGGGTTAACTGATTGGATATTCAAAGATATTCATTAGGAAAAAAGATGTTTTACTCAGCCCTTTTCCAGGGTTGTGAGTCTTGTTTGCTAAGTTTCAGCCACTAGAATTTATGATTTTTTTCATTGCAGTAGCCTAAAAAAGTCATTATACTCGCCCGAACTTTCGCCCAGTGGTGTTTGGTATGTTATCTTTATGTCGAAACTAACCAAATTAGTGAAGACTGAAATGCTTAGGATAGTGGTTTATCAACTTATGATAATTATCGCTTATGCATTGACGTGGTTTTTGCTAAAAGGCGTGCACAGCGGCTTGTCTGTTGTCATGGGTGCCATGTCGTATTGGATACCAACACTGATATTTATGATGCGTGTAAGTTCGCACACGGGTGCACGAGCTGCAACGCGTTTTATGGTTGCGCTGTTTGCAGGCGAAGTGATTAAGTTAGCTTTATGCGGAATATTATTTGTGATCGTAATCAAGTACTTGCAGTTGCAGTTTTCTTATGCGCTGGTAGGACTTGTGGGTGCGATCGTTGCATTTTGGATGGCATCGATAATGGTGCTTTTTCAGACTAGGATTAGGTTATGACACAAGCTTCATCCGGCTCATATATAGAACATCATTTAGAGCATTTTCAGCTCAATTTGAGCACCATGACTATTGGTGACAATGGTTTTTGGACATTAAATTTAGATACTTTTATCGTTGGACTTATGACAGCTCTAATGATAGGGGGGGTGTTGCGTTATGTTGCGAAACATATGCAAGAGGATGTTCCTAGTCGACTACAAAGCTTTGTTGAAGTAGCAGTGGATTTTGTAGCACGCAATGTGGGTGAAACGTATCGCGGTAAAAGTCTTTTGATTGCGCCGTTAGCTTTGACCCTGCTTTTGTGGATATTCTTCATGAATGCCATGGATTTATTGCCTGTTGATTTGATACCTATGTTTACGGGTATGTTTGGAGTAGATAAATTCAAAATAGTACCTACCGCTGACCCCAATATGACTTTTGCAATGTCATTGTCAGTGTTTTTTCTTATTTTATTTTACAACTTCACGGTGAAAGGTTGGCATTTAGGTAAAGAAGTATTAACTCAGCCTTTTGGCCCATACTTGTTTCCTTTAAACATATTATTTCGTTTGATTGAAGAACTCGTAAGACCGTTTTCGTTAGCATTGCGACTTTTCGGTAATATGTTTGCCGGAGAGCTTATTTTTGTGATCATTGCGATGTTGCCTTGGTGGGCGCAGTGGTTGCCAGGTGGTATTTGGGCGATTTTTCATATTTTAATTATTAGCATTCAAGCATTTATTTTCATGATGTTGACAATTGCTTATTTGAGTATGGCGCATGAGTCCCATTAATTTTACGCCTTCGTCATCGCGAGTCCCGCGCTTGTTGCGGGACGTGGCGATCTAGGAAGCTTTCTGGGTTGCCGCGCCCAGCAAAAAGAGCTGGGCTCGCAATGACGAGAAACAATAAAGAGTCACATTAATTTTAATTTTTTTTAAGATGTTCAACTAGGAGGAAAGATGGAAGTCGCAAGTTTAATAGCACAAGTACAAAGCTTTAAAGCTATCGCAGCAGCATTATTTATTGGTCTTGCAGGTTTGGGTACTGCCATTGGGTTTGGTATCTTAGGCGGAAAATTTGTTGAAGGTGTGGCTCGTCAACCCGAATTATCCAATATGCTCATGGTTCGTGTATTAATCATGGCAGGTTTAGTCGATGCTTTTGCAGTTATTTCTATCGTCATGGGACTCATTTTGTTTTTCACCAATGGCCCATTTGTAAGCTATGTTTTAGAAATAGCAAATCAGGTTAAAGCATAAAACGAGAGGAACGATAATGGAGATTAATGCAACTTTAATCGGTCAATTACTTACATTTGCCATTTTGGTATGGTTTACCATGAAATATGTATGGCCACCCATCACCAAGGCTATGAGCGAACGAGAAAAGAAAATTGCAGCAGGCTTAGAAGCTGCTATTCGCAGTCAGCGTGAGCTTGAAAACGCCGAACATAAGGCATTATCTATCATTAACGATGCGAAGCGTGATGCGTCGAATATCATAGATCAAGCTCATAAGCGATCAGCTCAAGTTGTAGAGGAAGCAAAAGACATAGCAAAACAAGAAGGTAATCGACTTATCGAGCATGCAAAAAATGAAATTGCACGCGAAGTCACGCAAGCTAAAGAGGTGCTTCGTAAGCAATTAGCTACCCTTGCTGTTGCGGGTGCTGAAAAGATTCTACAACGTAATCTAGATGCATCTGCGCAAACGGGATTGTTGGATGAATTAGTGGCTGAAATATGATAACTGGTGAATTAACAACAATAGCAAGACCTTATGCAAGCGCAGCATTTGAATATGCTTTAGCAAAACATGCTCTTCCTGAGTGGGAGGGAATGTTGCTTAGTGCTGCAACATTAGTATCACAGGATAAAATTAATCTTTTACTTTCCAGCCCAGACATATCGTCTGATCGATTGGCGGAATTGTTTTCTGACATATTGGCAAAAGTATTAGATTCTGAAAAAACCAATTTTATTCGATTATTAGCAGAAAACAATCGACTTGCTGTGTTACCCGCTATAGCTGCGCTTTTTACGAGTTATCGTGAAGATTATGAAAAAATGATGGATGTGCAAGTAGTTTCTGCCATCAAATTAAGCGATAGCTATCAAGAAAAACTTGTTAATAAACTCACCCTCCGTTTAAAACGACGTGTTTCGTTACAATGTAAAGTTGATCCCTCATTACTAGGTGGCGCTATTGTGCGTGCCGGTGATATGGTGATCGATGGTTCTGTACGAAGCAAGTTAAATCGATTACTCGAATCTCTTTAAGGTAAAGAAATATGCAACAAACGCAATTGAGTCCAGTAGAAATTAGTGAATTGATCAAACAACGCATTGCGAAGTTTGATATTAAAGCTGAAGTACGTACCGAAGGAACTATTGTCAGCCTTA
>CAZHMQ010000149.1:0-4061 GCA_964533645.1 uncultured Coxiellaceae bacterium | reverse complement strand
ACCTAGCTTTTAAGTTTCCTTACAAGCTCCGTCCTTTAGGGCGGGGTAGTTGACTAAGACATTCCTCATGAACGGGGACCCTGTTCTGCACTCTCATATTAATGCATGAAAAACAACGCTAGCCCACTTGCAAGCAACCCGCTTATCAATCCTATCATAAACATACCCATCCCAGATTTTTGTTCCGCGACTGACTGACTAAAAATTTTTGAAAAACGACGTTCTTCTTGATGTATATGAGCCTCACTTAAGACATCATAAATTAAATTAGGTATTTCAGGTAATTTTTCAGACCAATAAGGTAGATTATCTTTGATACGTCGTAGAAATGCTTTTGCACCTACCTGACGCTTTATCCATTTTTCAAGAAAGGGTGCGGCTGTTGCCCATAAATCAAGATCAGGGTAGAGCTGTCTTCCTACACCTTCTATGCTTAATAAAGTTTTCTGCAATAAAATAAGCTGAGGTTGTATATTAATATTAAATCGTCTGGCAGTTTGGAATAAGCTCAATAATAATTGACCAAACGATATGTCTTTAAGAGGACGTTCAAAGATCGGTTCGCAAACCGCGCGTATGGCTCCTTCAAATTGATCGATGCGTGTATCGGGCGGTAACCAACCCGATGATATATGCAGCTCCGCAACACGCTGATAATCGCGTTTAAAAAAAGCAAGTAAGTTTTCTGCTAAATATCGCTGATCTTTGGTGCTAAGTGAGCCTACAATACCAAAATCAACGGCAATATACTGGGGATATGCTAAATCGTTGCATGACACAAAAATATTGCCTGGATGCATATCCGCATGAAAAAAACTATCGCGAAATACTTGGGTGAAAAACAACTCAACACCGATTTCTGCGAGTTTTTTCATATTAAAACCGGCGGATTTAAGCGCGTTAATGTTATGTATAGGTATGCCTTCGATGCGTTCCATGACTAACATATCGTGTTTGCAATAATTCCAATAAATTTCTGGAATATATAATGTAGCTGAATTTAGAAAATTGCGTCGCAATTGAGATGCGTTAGCTGCTTCACGCATTAAATCCAATTCATCATAAAGCGTATGTGAAATTTCTTCGACTATTTCTTTAGGTTTAAATTTCCGTCCTTCAGTTGAATAGCGATCGGTAAGATAAGCGAGTGTCGATAATAAATCTAAGTCTCTATCAATAATCTTTTTTATATTCGGTCTTAATACTTTAATGACAACGGATTTACCGTTTAATAAAGTCGCAGCATGGACTTGAGCAACAGACGCTGAGGCTAATGCATTAAGATCAAAATCACTGAATACATCCGTAATGTTCTGTCCTAACGATGTTTCTATAATTTTTTTTGCCAGTTTGCCATGAAAAGGCGGAACATTATCTTGGAGTTTAGCTAATTCATCAGCAATATCATCAGGTAATAAATCACGTCTAGTCGAAAGCACTTGGCCGGCTTTAATAAAAATGGGCCCTAGTTTTTCTAATGCAAGACGCAAACGCACAGCACGAGGTAAAGATTTATAGGAAAACCAATACCAAGGATTGAAATAACTTAAAAAACGCAAAGGATAAAACCAAGGCGTTGCAAAAAGAATTTCATCCACGTTGTAGCGCACCAAAATAAAATTGATGCGTATCAGACGTGATAGGCGGGTGATATATTTCAATGTTAAGCCTCTTTATTCATGTCCATAAATTTTATCAGATGTTGGATTCTTGCATCTAGTCTATCAACATCCATGCGCAACGCGTCAACGTCATGAAAGAAATCTTTTAATTCCTCATGCGGTGGGAATAAATGGATTTCTTCGTGCGTGTATTCGTTGATGTTTTGACAAAGCGTTTCGCGTAAATTTTTGTTGAACTTCTTGATTTTATTTGCGAAGCGTCCAAGGTTATGCGCGGGAACATCGCCTACCCATTTGGATGCATATTCTTCCCAGTCAATATCGAGTTCATCAAATAATGCAATGACGTCTTGACCTAGCTCAATATTACCTTCTATGGAAACATCTTCTGCAAAAAATTGTTTGCGGTTGTTTGGGGACAAGGATAAGTGCAATAGGGATAGTGGAGTGCCTGTAATAATGGTATCTGCTTGCTTAATTTCCGAAGTTTTGAGTTCTATATTTGATGCATGAAAGTGTAATTGAAAGCGGATTCCATGTAACATATTTAAAACTATAGTAACGACTTTGCCGTCTAATTTGCTTAATCGGTTTTTAGATTCCGGATCAAGCGATATCAGCTTATTTAATAGATTTTGAATATGATCTTCAATGAATGTTATCATTAATATTTAAATCCTTTATGTAATGCCACTATCCCACCGGTTAAGTTGTGATACTTAACATCTTCAAAATCAGCTGTTTGTAACATATTTTTTAATGTTTCTTGATCGGGATGCATGCGAATGGATTCGACAAGATATTGATAACTTGCTTCATCATTTGCAATCCAACGTCCTAATTTCGGAATCATATTAAATGAATAACTGTCATACATTTTATTAAGTAAGGGGATGACAGGTTTAGAAAATTCTAATATTAAAATTCTTCCACCCGGTTTTAAAACTCGGTACATGGAGTGTAGTGCGCGTTGTTTATCTGTGACGTTTCGTAATCCAAAAGCAATAGACACACAATCAAATTGATTGTCATCAAAAGGTAAATTTTCAGCATCTGCTTGTATAAATGCGATATTTTCAATGATGCCTTTATCAAGCAAACGATTACGACCGGTTAGCAGCATTTTTTCATTGATATCTGATAATATAACTAGGCCAGATTTCCCAACTTTTTTTGAAAAGGCTATGCTTAAATCACCTGTGCCACCCGCAACATCTAACACATGTTGTCCTTCACGAACGGCGCTTTGTGCGATGGTAAATTGCTTCCAAAGTCGATGTAAACCAAAGGACATCACATCATTCATGATATCGTACTGAGAAGCGACCGAATGAAATACGTCGGCGACTCGATTTGATTTCTCATGAGTAGGGACTTCAGTAAATCCGAAGTGGGTGGTGCTTTTGTCATGTTTTGGTGTGGTCATGAATTATTGTCTGCATAAGCGTAATGGTTGATTTTCAGTTATTATCTCAGTCGAACGTAACGGATTAATATCTAGTCCACCTCGTCTTACATATTTCGCATAAACCGTAAGCTTTTCAGGTTTGCAATATTGCATAATATCCATAAAAATTCGTTCCACACAATGCTCATGAAATTCATTATGATTGCGAAATGAAACAATATATTTTAACAATGCTTCATGTTGAATTTTTTTACCGGTATAACTGACTTGTAAACTTCCCCAATCAGGTTGTCCTGTGATCAGGCAGTTAGATTTCAATAAGTCACTGTATAAAGTTTCAGAAATGCTATTTTCTTCAACGTCCAATAGCCTTGGATCAACATGATAATTTTCACAGGTGATATCAAGTTCATCTAAACAAATCCCATCAAACTGTCGTTGTATCTTTTCCGATGATTGATGTAGTAACTGCACGTCAACAAAAACATCCGCGCCTGCTGCTGCGGATAAATCTTTTTGTAGTATTTCTTTCACTTCATGTAGTGATGAAAATTTCGTATTATTAAAAGAGTTTAAATACAATTTAAAAGATTTCGATTCAATCATATTAGGCGAAGAGCAAGGAAGCTCAAATTGAGCCATAGCCACAACGGGTTTGCCTTTGAGGTTTAGCCAGGAAAGTTCATAAGCATTCCAAATGTCTCTGCCATGAAAAGGCAAACTGTTATGAATGCCAATATTTTCACGTTGCTGGCTGCGTGGAATAGCAAACAATAAATCAGGTTGATAGGTGGTAACATAATCTGATTTTTTTCCTAAAGGCGAATCGACTACATAAGTCATTTTAATTCTCTCTCGTTATGATGTTGTATAGCATGGCGCCTAACGTCCAATCAATTTTGTTTTCATCTATTTTAGATAAGATATGGATTTGTTTAGATTGTAATTGGAATGGACCATACAATAAATCCGTGATGAAAATACCGTTAGCACAATAATTTGCAAGATAATTCGGAGGTTCAGCAGGATAG
>CAZHMQ010000148.1:0-4280 GCA_964533645.1 uncultured Coxiellaceae bacterium | reverse complement strand
ATAATGACGTCACGTCCGGCTATTTGGTTATGGATGTTGAGCGGCTACGTAAGCCCATGCAGCAGATTACGGATTATCTATTGAGGTGCATGGGGGTGAAGGGGGAAACGGTCATATTTTTGAAACAGAGCAGTGCCTGAATTTAAAGACAAAGGGGGGGGACAATTTGTCCCCCCCCTTTTGAAATGTGAGTCGGTTACAGCATGTAACAAGCCGAGAAAGAGGAAAAATCGTCACCTCTTTACTGAATTGGAAAATTTTTAAGGAGAAAAGAATGAAGAAAGAATTAATTGGTCAATTGCATAACAATTTTGAGAGTGTTGCTCGAAGAGAGGGGGATGTTGAATATTGGTATGCTCGTGATCTGCAAAATCTATTAGGGTACAACGAATGGAGAAATTTTTTACAAGTTATCAATAAGGCCAAGCAAGCTTGCGAAAACTCAGGTCATCCAATGACAGACCATTTTGTTGACGTCAACAAAATGGTTTCTCTGGGGTCTGGTAGCCAAAGAAAAGTAGATGATATTATGCTGACTCGGTATGCATGTTATCTAATTGCTCAGAATGGCGATCCTCGAAAAGATGAGATAGCATTTGCACAAACCTATTTTGCTGTCCAAACTCGAAAACAGGAACTGATTGAACAACGTATTGCAGATATTGAACGGTTACAGGCTAGAGAAAAATTATCTCAATCAGAAAAACAGCTTTCTGGAATTTTATTTGAGCGAGGTATTGATAGCCAAGGTTTTGCACGTATTCGTAGCAAGGGTGATCAAGCTCTTTTTGGTGGAAATACTACTCAAAAAATGAAAGAAAAATTGGGGGTGCCTGAAGGCCGCGCTCTTGCTGATTTTTTACCAACCATTACGATCAAAGCCAAAGATTTTGCTAATGAAATTACTTCCTTCAACACGGTACGCGATAATTTGAGAGGCGAACAGTCGATTACTCAAGAGCATTTAAAAAGTAATACCACTGTACGCGCAGCTCTGACACAAAGCGGCATTAATCTTGAGAGCTTGCCGCCAGCAGAGGACGTTAAGAAGGTTAATCGTAAAATCAAGTTTGAAAGCAAAAAGCTTCCTAAAATGACGAAGGCTTTAACTGAGGACTAGCTGATTTAGAACAGTTGTACGATAAATTCGTACAACTAAAATTGAAAAGAGAAAAGGCACACGTAGCAGCTTGCTGCGTAATTTTTTAATGGAAAAGCTGAGCTTTTGGTAGAAGTCTCTCTATACACAAGCGCAATGCATTTGTATCACCGCCCAATGCTAGCTCAACAGCTTTGCTGATGAGAGCCTCTGCATGCGGTTCAAGTAATGCAGCCAATTGAGTGCGCTTATTTAAGCATCCAAGGGGTCTGCCATTTGGATTCCCTGACTGTCCTTTTTTAAACCTCATTTTTACTATTTCCTGTTTATATCAATAAATTAACAGAAGATAGATGAAACGTATATTGAATACTACGAAACAATTCTTTCTTGAGCGATGGATTTTTTTAGCGATCAATTTCCTATTGATAACATCTCTTATACATTATCTGACGTTTACTTTTCTCTTTTGATAGGTATCGCTATATGATTTTTTGCAAGATAACTTGAAGATAAGTTCCAATCTTCATAATAAGTTCTGAAAAAAATATCCCAAATCGCAAAAATTGCACCGAAATTCACATCATAACCTCGCGGACAATGATGTAATTTGTGAGAATGATTGTCTACAAATACGTATCTCAAAAATCCAATATGAAAAGTGTAATTGGCATGATGGGTACTTTGTAAGATTAAAACTAAAAAATAACAGCTCATTGTCTCTTGCCATTGCAGATTTAAAATAAGTGAAATAATAATCAGTGGAATTTGAAAACCAGTGATGGCAGTATCAAAAAAAGTTGAGAGATTGCCTCTATAAAAATCTAAAGCTTTTACTGCATGATGCGGAGTATGAATTTTTCGAAACCATGCCAGTAATAAATTTTTTTTCTTACTGTGATTCAATGTTCTATGAATCCAATAATAAGATAAATCTGTTAATACCAATGCTAGAATGATTAAGCTCCAAGATGGAGGATGCAAAATTGAATGATAAGGTTTAATAAGTTCGATGCTGCCCATTATAAACAAGGTGCCTATGACAAAAGCGGTCATGAAAATCTGTATCAAGCCTTTATATCGATCTTTAGTAGTTAAAGTCGTTAAAAGTGTACTGGGATGTTTATTTTCCGACCAATGAATCAATCCTAATGTTAATGTAGAAACTCCAATAAAAGCACCACATATTCCAACTAATGAAAATGAACTTAAGTTTACTAATAATATAAAAAATAAGGCTGGTGATAGATGTACAAATAAACCAAAAGAAAGAGCACTTAATTTTTCTTTAGGTAAATTTGTAGGAAGATTTATCAAGTTATAAACGGGTTGTTTAAAACCAATGAAATTGACTATACGATCAAAAGTATCTAATACAATACAATTTTTCATGAAAAATCCTTTACTTGATATCTAAATTTCCAAAATTTCATTAAGCTTTTTAATATATATTATTTCATGCAATATATATTAAATTTTTTATTGTTACGATGGAATTATTTAGGAGTTATAAAATGTTGCGAATTGATGAATCAAAACAAAGTTTAGAATCGAAAAGCGGAACCTTTTTGGTTGCTAATGTAAACTCAGGTACAGTTACTTTAATAAATCCAGACAATTTAGAAGGAATAAGTTTAAAAGTTGGCAAAATGCCACATGAAGTTGAAGTGTCACCTAATGGAAAATATGCCTTAGTATCAAACTATGGCGGAATAACAGGTATCTCGCCTGGTAATACACTAACCTTAATCGATGTCGAAAATCAAAAAGTAACGGATACTATCCAGCTTGAAAAAGGTTCTCGTCCACATGGGATATGTTTTACGAGTGATCAACAAGCGCTTGTCACAACACAAGGAATAAATGCTTTATTACTTCTTCAGTTTAATAATGAATCAAAAACTTTTGAGGTAAACCATAAATTTGAGTTACCAGTGACTGGCGGTCATATGGTAACAGTCAATTCGAAAAAAACATTTGCCTATGTGGGATGTTTTTCTGGAAACGTATGTAAAGTACACTTAAATTTTCCATTCGAGGTATCCACATTAAATCTTGGTGCACATACTGAAGGGGTCGCTCTAACTCCTGATGGTAAAAAATTATTAGCTACCAAACCAACATCTAGCAAAGTTGATGTCATAGATACCACTACAATGACAGTATTAAATTCTATTCCAACGGGGAAATGGCCTTCTAGGGCTATTATTTATAACGATGGGAAATCCGCTCTTATGGTTAACACTTTATCAGGAACTATAGCATCATTGAATTTAGAAACGATGCGAATTGATAAAACATATCATACCGAAGAAGCAACACATTTACGCAAAGATGGAATATGCGCTAAAATAAATGCAATCTTACCTGTGCCCATTAATATTGTCATACAAGAAGATAGATTTGCATATGTTACAAATTTATACACTAGCCATGTTGCTTGCATTGATCTCATGACAGGTAAAATTGAAAATCTAATCGTAAGAAAAGCGATGGGTATAAAATCAAGTGATGATCTATTCAATGGCCCTGATGGAATTGCTTTTTCTAAAATTCCCTATGGTTTGTTTCAAAATAAAAATCATGATCAACCATCCAAAGCGGTGCATTCGCAGGACGAGCCACGATCGAAAGTTACGACTTTGATTTGAGATTAATGCTTTGAGTTTTCGACACATATTCGACACAACAATTTTGAAAACTGCTAACGTATTTTGATGCGATCGAATAACTTCTTGATTATATTTATGTAATACCTGGTGGCCAGAGGTGGAATCGAACCACCGACACGAGGATTTTCAGTCCTCTGCTCTACCAACTGAGCTATCTGGCCCCGTGATATTCTTGAACGGGCTATTAAACCTATTGTGACGTTCAGAGTCAAGTGAAAAAATTATTTTTGTGGAGCAACATAGCCAGAAGGCTTCTCGCTGCCCTCGCCAAATAAAAATTTTTCCATTTCAAGCGCAAGAAACTCGCGAGCCTTAGGGTCTAACATGCTTAAGCGATACTCATTGATGAGCATGGTTTGATGGGCTAACCACATTTGCCAAGCTTCTTTCGAGATAGAGTCGTATATTTTTTCTCCTAATTCGCCAGGATAGGGTGCGCGTGCTAGGCCTTCGATATGTTTTTTTAATTTTACACAATCAATTAAACGTGTCATGACATGTTCTCTAAT
>CAZHMQ010000147.1:0-4295 GCA_964533645.1 uncultured Coxiellaceae bacterium | reverse complement strand
CCCCCGACCCTCGCCTTGTAAGGGCGATGCTCTCCCAGCTGAGCTAAGCACCCGATAAAGAGGATTTATTCCGGGCTGCTTTAAGTTCTACTTTGCTGGCTAGAAACCTGAGATATTCTGCGCTTCGGTGCTCTAATATCTCAGGTTTCCAGCTCATCATAGCGAATGAAAAGCAGCCCTTAATCCACTCAATCATTTGTTATATCCGTCGTCCATGTGCTGGCTATAATTTCAACATGTCGTTTGGCTTTATTAGCTACCTTGCTTACCAAACTGTGCGACATCTTACTCATCTAAATTCTATTTATCAATCAATAAAATAGGTTTTTTTAAAATATTATTTAAATCTTTTCAAAATAGCTCATTATTAGACAATATTTTCCTCTATTCGCTTACTTTTTGATCTTTAGCCCAGATTCGGCAGTAGAAGCCGTAGCGAGACTGCTTTAAAACCAAAAACTTTGGCGGCGTTAATTTTTATTATTTATAAAGATATGTCATGCCAGTCCCGCAATGTTTTTATGCGGGACTGGCATGACAGAGATTAGATTTAATGAGCTCGAATACGATCGCCACCTTTTTTGGGTTTTTTACTTGTACCCGCAAGGATAGCTTTCAATTTTTTCCCTTTTATAGGTAAACGCTCAGGGTAACCGTTCAATGCATATGACAATACTTCATCAATCCAACGAACAGGTTTGATATCTAGATCTTTTTTAATATTATCTGGAATTTCTTTTAAGTCTTTGACATTTTCTGATGGAATAATCACGCTCTTTATTCCTCCACGATGGGCTGCCAATAGCTTTTCTTTGATACCACCTACGGGTAGAACTTCTCCACGCAAGGTAATTTCACCAGTCATTGCATAATCCGCACGAACTGGAATATTTGTGAGTATTGAAACTAATGCCGTACACATACCAACACCGGCACTTGGTCCATCTTTCGGCGTAGCACCTTCTGGAACATGAATATGTATATCATGTTTTTCAAAAAATAATTTAGCTATACCTAAAAGCATTGCTCTTGACCGTACAACTGTTAACGCGGCTTGTATGGACTCTTTCATCACATCCCCTAACTGACCTGTATTAGTAATTTTTCCCTTTCCAGGAACAGTCACAGCCTCTATATTAAGTAACTCACCGCCAACTTCAGTCCACGCCAAACCTTTAACTTGTCCTACTTGATCTTTTTCATCCGCCATATCATAGCGATAACGACGTACACCAAGATAGTTCTCTAGATTCCCCACTTGAATGACTTTCTTTTTCTTAGGAGCTTTTTCTTTTAACAAAACTTCTTTAACGACTTTACGCAAAATTTTAGAAATTTCTCTTTCTAAATTTCTGACCCCAGCCTCTCTTGTATAGTAACGAACTATATGCTGAACGATTTCAGCCGTTATTTCCACTTCGGTATCTTTTAATCCGTTAGCTTCCATTTGTTTAGGTATCAAATGACGAAGAGCAATATTAATTTTTTCATCTTCCGTGTAACCTGGAATACGTATAATTTCCATTCTGTCACGCAGTGCAGGTGGTATATCTAATGTATTAGCTGTTGCAACGAACATAACATCAGAAAGATCATAATCCACTTCTAAGTAATGATCATTAAACGAATGATTTTGCTCGGGGTCCAACACTTCTAACAAAGCTGATGCCGGATCACCACGAAAATCGCTGGACATTTTATCAATTTCATCTAACAAGAAAAATGGATTAGAAGCATCTGTTTTTGATATCTTTTGTATAATTTTACCTGGCATAGCACCAATATAGGTTCGTCTATGTCCACGAATTTCTGCTTCATCTCGTACGCCACCCAAAGACATGCGAATAAATTTTCGACCTGTGGCATTAGCAATAGATTGTCCAAGCGAAGTTTTACCTACACCCGGAGGTCCGACTAAACATAAAATAGGACCTTTCAACTTTTTAACTCGTTTTTGAACAGCAAGATACTCAATAATTCTTTCTTTAACTTCTTTTAACCCATAATGTTCAGCTTCTAAAATAGCCTCCGCCTCAGCTAGACTAACACGAAGTTTTGACCGTTTATTCCAAGGTAAAGATAACATCCAGTCCAAATAATTACGTGAGACAGTAGCCTCAGCAGACATAGGAGACATCATCTTTAGTTTATTCAACTCAAGTTTGCACTTATCTTTTGCTTCTTGAGTCATACCAGCTTTTTCTATTTTCTTAGCGAGAGCTTCGAATTCATTTGGAGACTCTTCAAGTTCTAATTCTTTCTGAATCGCCTTCATTTGTTCATTTAAATAGTATTCACGCTGTGTTTTTTCCATCTGTCGCTTGACACGACCACGTATCTTTTTTTCTATTTGTAATAAATCAATCTCAGATTCCATCACGCCAACAAGTCTTTCCAGACGTTTGGCCAAATGCGTCATTTCAAGTAATTTTTGCTTTTCTTCTAACTTGATAGATAAATGTGCAGCAATAGTATCTGCAAGTCGGCTACCATCTTCAATAGAAAGTACAGAAGCTAAAATTTCCGTTGGTATCTTTCTATTTAATTTAACGTACTGCTCAAACTGAGACTTAATTGATCGAATTAAAATTTCAATTTCGCGAGATTCAACATGGGTATCGTTTACAATTTCGATATCCGCTAAAAAATAAGTTTCATTAGTCACAAAACGAACAATTTTGGCGCGTTTTACACCTTCAATTAAAACTTTTACGGTACCATCAGGCAATTTTAATAATTGCAAAACAGTCGCAAGAGTACCCACATCATACAAACCTTCCTCTGTAGGTTGATCATCTGATGCGCTTTTTTGGGTAGCAACAAGAATCTGTTTATCAGCAGTCATTGCGACTTCAAGTGCTTTAATCGATCTCTCACGACCAACAAATAACGGTACTACCATGAAGGGATAAACAACAACATCACGTAAGGGTAATACTGGAACACCTATAAAATTTTTGTCAGTTGTACTCGATGTCATAACTGATTCCTTAAAGAAGGTTTAAATGATACACATTTATAGTATAGCTGAGTTAAAACAATTTCTCACTCAGATGAGACACAAACCTGTTCGGCATTTTCATACACTATGATGGGCTTTGTTTCTCCAGTAATTGTTGCTTCGTCAACAACAACCTGAGAGACATTATTCAATGAAGGTAATTCATACATGGTATCAAGTAATACTTTTTCAAGTATAGAACGTAACCCACGTGCACCGGTCTTCTTTTTTACACAAGACTCAGCGATGGATTGCAACGCAGCATCACGAAACTCAAGGGTAACACCTTCTAGTTCGAAAAGCTTACGATATTGCTTCACCAAAGAATTTTTTGGTTCAATCAAAATATTTACTAATGCATCTTTATCTAATTCACCTAAAGTCGCAACTACAGGTAAGCGACCTATCAATTCGGGAATAAGACCATATCTAATGAGATCAGCAGGCTCAACTTCACGTAATAATTGATCAACGGATTTAGCGTCCATTTTGCTATAAATTTCGGCAGAAAAACCAATACCTGATTTTTCCGAGCGTTCACGTATAACTTTTTCTAAGCCAGCAAATGCTCCACCACAAATAAATAAAATATTCTTGGTATCGACTTGAATAAATTCTTGTTGCGGATGTTTACGACCACCCTGGGGTGGTATCGAAGCTATCGTTCCTTCAATAAGTTTTAATAGCGCCTGCTGTACACCCTCGCCTGATACATCGCGTGTAATAGATGGATTTTCAGATTTACGTGAAATTTTGTCTATTTCATCAATATAAACAATACCTGTTTGAGCTTTGGCAACGTCATATTCACATTTTTGCAGTAATTTTTGGATAATATTTTCAACATCCTCACCGACATATCCTGCTTCCGTAAGTGTTGTTGCATCTGCTATCACAAATGGCACATCAAGTAATCGTGCAAGCGTTTCAGCTAATAAGGTTTTACCGCTACCTGTTGGACCAATTAACAAGATATTGCTTTTATTGAGCTCAACATCGTCTTTATTTTTCGATTTGTTACGTAAACGTTTATAATGATTATAGACAGCAACCGCTAATGTTTTTTTAGCATATGCTTGACCTACAACATATTCATTGAGGATATTACATATCTCGATAGGAGTAGGAAGTTTTTTCAGTACATCTGCTTGACTTCCTTTTACTTCATCAATGCCTTCATGAATAATTTCATTACATAATGAAATACATTCATCACACACATAAACGGAGGGACCAGCTATAAGCTTACGAACTTCATGCTGGCTTTTGCCGCAAAAAGAACAATGCAACACTT
>CAZHMQ010000146.1:0-4435 GCA_964533645.1 uncultured Coxiellaceae bacterium | reverse complement strand
CGCGTCGTGATGATAAACAATATAAATATGATGTCTACACTCAACCTGTAAGGATAGTCGATTGCATTCCACCCGCTGTGATTGCTTGTCAAGTTGCTATAATGGACAATGCAAAAATTGTCGATTTTGATGCAGTTCGTCGGCAATTACAACTCCTGTTTTCAGATTTAGAAGCTGGAAAAAAAGTTAACGCGGAAACATATACTCGCTATCTTTTATTGAATCCATCATCCATAAACGGGATTGTTGAGGAACACAAAAGATATATTACTAATTTTTTAGAGAAAGCTCAAAAAAGATCTTTTTTAACAAAGTGTTTGGGTCGAGAAAGTCATTTACATAAAATTACACAAGATAACCATTACTTGCTGTTCTTTAAAGCCGTGACTGATCACGCCCACCAACCGATCATTTCCCTAGATGCACTACGTACTTCGATGATAAGTCTCTTAACTGAATATCAAAGCTATTGGTTTGTGAGTCGTGATAAAATAGACGCGTCTAATGATTTAATAGATCGGCTTAAAAAGGCACAAGATGTCGATGGTTTAGTGCGTGTTTTAAACGAGGCTAAGACAGCAGTCATGCGTAATGATAGAAACACGAATCAAGTTTCATTTTGGAAGGTTAACAAACGTGGCAGTCGATTTCAGAAGGTGATGGATGGTGCGCTGAACCTGGCCACTTTCGCGCAACAAGATCCACGATATTATGATACTCGAATTGACCAATTATGCTATCAGCTTAGGCTTATTTTACGTAATCCAGAGGTATTGGATGCTTTTCAGCAGACAAAATCGCTGGATGCATTCAAGATTGCTGCTCAACAATTTGACTATACAGATAAATCCAACGCAAAAGTCCTGGAAAAATCCCTATTAATCTGTTTGGAAAATAAACTTCGGGACGCCCTACCTCCACTGCTTTGCAAATCAGCGTAATTTATGTCAACAGACCCTATATTTTTTTCTACGCTATTTCCGTATAATTCTCGATCTTTTGACGTAAGGGTTACATATGCATTCGAATCTGTTGGCGGATAAATTATGGGGCGAACAAGCTACATTCAAATACGTATTCATAGCAGCTATTCTATTATTGTTTGGTATGTTGGGTAGTCGTGAACTTTGGACGCAAGAACATCGCTGGGCCGATATTGTGACCAATATGTTCTATTACCATGATTTTTTGCATCCTATGCTGGAAGGCGATGAATATTATGATAAACCCTTATTGTCTTATTGGTTGATTGTCGCCGTTTCTTTCGTCACAGGTAAATTAAATGCCTTAGTGCTACGTATTCCATCGGCATTGGCAGGGTTGCTTGCTATTTGGTCGATTTATAGTCTTGGTACGCATCTTAAAGACCGACGTTTAGGGTTGCTTTCAGCATGGATGCTGCTAACAGCTTATTATTTTGCGTTTTGGGCGAGAATCAGTAGTGCTGATATGCTAAACCTAGCGGGATCACTCTTTGCTGTAACTTGGTATGTTAAAAAACGCGAATATAGTAGCTTACTGGATTACACAATTTTCTTTTTGATTCTATCTATCACGGCTTCATGTAAAGGTTTAGTGGGTCCTATCGTCACTTTTCTTGTGATACTTCCTGATTTAATAAGACAACATCAATGGAAACAACATCTCAATTTACGTTTGTGGGTTGCTTTGATTCCTGCAGCTCTTGTATATGTTTTACCTTTTTGGGCTTCTTCCTATTTTAGTATAGATGATTATAATCAAAGTGGTTTATATCAAGTCTATCGTGAAAATATCATGCGTTATTTTCAACCGTTTGATCATAAAGGTCCTATTTATACCTATTTTATTTATTTACCGTTGTATTTATTTCCTTGGGCGTTATTTTTTATTCCTGCGCTGTTTTACCTCAAGTCACGCTGGAAAACGTTATCTAGTCATATGCAGTGGATGGCGTGGGCAACATGTGTGATTTTTCTCTTTTTCACGCTCAGTGGCTCGAGACGTGGTTATTATATTTTACCTATTATTCCATATGCGATTCTAATAACAGCGGATTGGATTCTGTCAGGTAAAGATGCTTTACAAAAGCGTAACGTATGGGCGGGACGCACCGCGGTGATCTCTTTTGTCTTATTATCATTGACTTTCTTAGTCGCGCAGCCGCTTTATTATGCGCATGGTGGTTTGAAATCATTTGATAACATTGTCAAAACAGAAGCCAATAAAATAAAACCATGGTCCGAATGGAAGATCATGTTACTAGATGCAGAAACAAAGCTGACATTTTATATGCAATTATCTCCTGAATTACAAAATTTTGATACAACAGAAGAGCACATAACTAAAGTGGAAGATAGCGATGTTAAACAACATGAAGTGATCACTCAGGCAAGTTTATTGAAAGTGTGGCCGGTGTTAAACCAGCAACCTAAAGATACCATACTTATTACACGCAGACAGTATGTGCCATTGATAGGTGATTTACTTAAAAATTACACTATGGTTGAAGCTGCGCCGACTTATTTTGAAGAGTGGTTTAAGAAACCGAATCCAAAACAACCGGTGGCTTTTATTCCAAAAAACTTAGGATAATATGTTGTTAAATCACATATTATTCTGTAGTATTTTTGTTTTACACTAAGGGAATAGATAAGGAACTTATATGACAGATAATTTTTTACAAAAACTTGAAGAAAAAGTAATGGTCTTGTTGACTGAGCTTGAGAGCTTACGCAAAGAACTTAATCATTTACGAGATGAAAATGCCAGCCTTAAAGCGGAAAAAGCAAATCATGCGAAAAAATTGCAGGGATTAGTTTCACTATTAGATTCATTAGAAGCGGAATCCGCTAACTACAGTAATGAATTACGTGTAGTGGGTGCAGAGGACGAATTTGCGACAGCGTAATTGAGTCATTTTTAAGCCGCGAATACTTAAACAGTATTCGCGGTAGATTTAACAGCTATTTTTTGTTTCAACCAGGCACCCTAAGCAACCTTTGCCTAATCTTATATCAATATGATCACCCACTTTTACTTGTTCTGATGATGTAATGACTTTTTGATGATGGGTTGCGATAGCATAGCCACGTTGCAATGTGGCAAGCGGGCTTAGAGTATCGAGCTTAGTCGCGAGTTGTATAAAAGCTTGCTGTAATGATTGTAATTTTTGTTGCATCAAGGCTTCAAATCGGTGTGCCGAGATTTTCACATGATGATTATGATCTCGAATGATATGCATAGGTGTATTGTTAAGTAAATCAGTCTGCAATACAGTAAGTTTTGAATTTTTAGCGTTGATTTTATCGTACATTAAACGAATAAGTGTTGCCTCATAATGATCTAATCTCTGGCTTTTTTCTATCAATCGTCGTTTAGGGTGTTGTTGCTGCAATTGTTTATCTAACCATGATAAATATTGTTGTGACTGTATAAGTGACTGTTTTATGCAACGTAATAATTGATTTCTAAGTTGCTCTAACTGATTTAATAAGGTTTGTTTATCAGGTGTTAATAATTCGGCAGCAGCGGAAGGGGTAGGTGCTCGAACATCTGCAACAAAATCAGCAATCGTAAAATCAATCTCATGACCGACACCACTAATAATAGGAATGTGACTTTTGAAGATAGCGTGGGCTACGATTTCTTCATTGAATGGCCATAAATCTTCAATCGACCCACCGCCACGAGCCAAAATAATGGCATCACATTCGTTGCGTTGATTCGCCATTTCAATGGCTCTAACAATATTAGCGGCAGCGAGTTCACCTTGCACTAAGGTTGGATAAATAATCACAGGTACACATGCAAATCGTCTTTTCAATACATGTAAAATATCTCGGATGGCAGCGCCCGTAGGTGATGTAATCACCCCTATGCAAGTGGGAAGCGTAGGCAAAGGTTTTTTATGTGCAGCGTCAAAGAGTCCGGATGCCGCTAAACGATTTTTTAGTATTTCGAAAGCCTTCTGTAGTTTACCAACCCCAGCGTCTTCCATATGTTCCACTAGACATTGAAAATCACCGCGTCCTTCATACAGGCTGACTTTTGCTTTGATGAGTACATGCATACCATCTTTGGGGGTGATAGTTAAGCGACGATTTTGAGGTTTAAACATGGCGCAACGGACTTGGGCGGTTTCATCTTTGAGCGAAAAATACCAATGTCCAGAATGCGGTGCGACAAAATTAGAAATTTCGCCTTCTATCCAGATGGGTGGAAACGTGCCTTCGAGTAAAAATCGCACTTCACGATTTAAACGGGTCACAGTGAAAATTTCTTCTGAATGGCTAATGTCAGTGATCATCATAAAACTGGCGTATAAAATAAAAGCTAATCATACCTCTTCAGGTATGATTAAGATATGGATTATTGTTTCATGCAGATTTTTGCGAAAAGCTAAGAAACCGTTTGGTTAAAGTTTCGCATTTTTACCGAGCCGCGACCGAAAGGC
>CAZHMQ010000145.1:0-4459 GCA_964533645.1 uncultured Coxiellaceae bacterium | reverse complement strand
AATGAGTCCTATATAATGCCTGCTTTTTTAAGCGGCGTCACCTTTGGGATGAAAACATGATGATTTCTCCGCTATTAACCGATTTATACCAACTTACTATGGCCTATGGCTACTGGAAGTTGGGTATGCATGAGCGTGAAGCGGTTTTTCATCAATTTTATCGCAAACATCCTTTTGGCGGGAATTATGCAGTAGCGTGTGGTTTAGCAACCTTAGTTGATTTTTTAAATCATTGGCATTTTTCCAGTGACGATATCGCTTATCTGCGTAGTTTACAATCCCCTAATCAAAAACCACTCTTTACTGATGATTTTTTAGATTATTTAAGCACCTTACGATTGACTTGCGATGTGGCTGCGGTTCCTGAAGGTGAGCTTGTATTTGCCAACGAACCTATGGTGCGTATCAAAGGTCCCTTGATTCAAGGTCAATTATTGGAATCTACGATTCTTAATATCATGAATTTCCAAACACTTATTGCAACTAAAGCCTCACGTGTTTATCAAGCGGCTAAAGGTGATACGGTGCTTGAGTTTGGTTTAAGACGTGCGCAAGGTCCTGATGGCGCCTTATCGGCTAGTCGAGCGGCTTATATAGGCGGATGTCATGCAACGTCTAATGTGTTGGCAGGCAAGCTTTATGATATTCCTGTGCGTGGCACCCATGCGCATAGTTGGGTCACAGTATTTCCGGATGAGCTTAGTGCTTTTGCAGCTTATGCTGAGGTCATGCCTGATAATGGTGTGTTATTAGTGGATACTTATGACACGATAAAAGGTGTCAGTCATGCCATTGAGATTGGGAAAAAAATGCGTGAAAAAGGGGCTAAGCTATTGGGGATACGTTTAGATTCTGGCGATATGGCAAGTTTGAGTATGAGAGCTCGTCAAATGTTAGATCAAGCGGGATTTTCTGATACGCAAATTATGGCAAGCAATAGTTTAAATGAATATGTCATAGCGGAAATGAAAAATACGGGTGCTCAAATTTCAGTATGGGGGGTGGGGACGCACTTGGTGACATCGTTTGATCAACCTGCACTGGACGGTGTTTATAAATTATCCGCTTTGCGTAATGAGCAGGGAGCATGGCAATATAAATTAAAATTATCAGAACAAACGGTTAAAATTTCTCATCCTGGTATTTATCAAATACGTCGTTATCCGCATAAAGATGTATTGTATGACATAGAACTTGGCATGTCAGATGATGTAGGTGATTCTCTTGATGTGCTTATACCTATTTTTGAACAAGGAAAGCTTGTTTATCAACAAGAAGTTATACACTTATTACGTGAACGTGCGATAGAACGAGTGAATGATTTTGTTAAAGTCCATGCAAATGTCGTTTATCCGGTTGAATTAGAAAAGAGACTAAGGGATTTAAAACAACAACTTATTTCAGAAGTAAAAACGCAGCGAAAATGATCTTTTATTCCAACATTGTGATAGAATTGTAGACATATTTAAAACTTGAGATTTTTTTCTATGCCAAGATCGGCTGCTTCTTCTTTTTCCCCTCCACTCATGCGTAGAATACGTAGTTTTGTGCGTCGTGATGGCCGTATGACGGAAGCGCAACGGTTAGCATTAGAAACGTGTTGGTCTCGATACGGTTTAAATTTGCATGAGGGTTTTATTAATTTTGACGAGGTTTTTAAACGGCAAGCGCGACGTGTCATAGAAATCGGATTCGGTTCAGGACATTCTTTGTTGGCTGCAGCTAAAGCTCATCCCGATCATGATTTTATCGGTATAGAAACACATCAGCCCGGGATAGGAACTTTGTTACATCATATTCAAGCAGAACAGCTTAGTAACATTCGTATTTATTATGCAGATGCTGTGGAAGTATTGAATCAATGTATTCCTAACCATAGCATCGACATCATACAAATCTTTTTTCCAGATCCATGGCGCAAACGTCGTCATCATAAAAGACGTCTTATTCAGCCTGAGTTTGTGAGTCACGTTGCGACAAAATTAAAACCTAGCGGCGAGTTACATTTGGCAACAGATTGGGAAGATTATGCTTTGCATATGATGAAAGTACTTTCGGCTTCGGCTGAGTTTAACAATGCTTATGGTCAAGGTCATTATGCGGAGCGTTCGAGTCAACGACCTGTTGTGACTAAATTCGAACAACGTGGTGAAAACGCGGGACATAACATTTGGGAGTTGTTGTTTAATAGGAACAAAGCTTAGGTTATTTCTAGTTTTTTCTGGACAACACTGAACACCTTTACTAACCTTGATGAACATGTCATGGTATCAAGGATGTAAAATGCGCTTCATAAAATATAGTCTTTCATTTCTCTTTTTTGTGTTGCTAAGCACAACTGTTTTAGCAACAGGTCCCGGGCCTTATTTTGGTTTGCAGGTGGGTAGCACGAATTTGAATAATGATAGTTATTTTGTGAATACAGGGTTCCCTTCCAGTCCTCCTACAGCCTGTAATATGGATCATCCTGCAACCTGCATTACGACTCCCGCTAAAGTAAAACCTAATAATACCGGTATTGGGGAGCGTTTGTATTTTGGGGTGCAAATGAACCGCTACGCTGGGTTTGAGATTGGGGCGACGAATTATGCGCCCTCAGTGTATGATCCTAAAATCCCTGAGAGTTTTGCACCTGCTATTAGAACATATGCCCTGGATATTTCCGCTAAGGGTATGTATTCATTATATAATTTTACAGTTTTTGGCAAAATAGGTGGAGCAGGGACTAGACAAACCGCAACGGGTGCTTTAACCAATGTCAATTTACATGGTGTTAAGTTAAATCAAGTGCCTAAATCTTCCAATGGCGGTCATGTGATAGCGGCGGTAGGTGTAAGTTTTGATATAAATGCCAATTGGGTCATGGACTTATCCGCTAGTCGCATCTTTAAGGGGTCTAATTTCAAAGAGGCCACTTTTTATGGGTTAGGCGTTTCTTATCATTGGGTTGATCTATATTGCGGTCAATTTTTGTGCTGATTAAGGCGTAACTTGTTGTTTTTTATAAACATTTAACAAGGCATTTATTATACAATTCATTGTATTTAGTATATTTTTTATGTATACCTATGTAATGTATCATGCATTGAGAGGCAGCGTCATAGTCATGCAAAGAAGAGAATCTGCAATTAATCTAGTGGGCAGTACTTTTCTCAATAATGCAGTTCATGAAAATATCGATTATTCTTCTATAGAACAATGTGAAAAGATGCTCGGAAAAGCCTATGTATGTCTCACATCCAAGAAGGATAATAAATGGGAGCAGTTTCATGGTCTTAGGGAATTATTGTCCGAAGTTAGAGCTTTGAAAGCGGGAAGTAATTTTAATGGTTATTCTGAATTAGAAAACTGGTTGCGTTATCAGCTGGTTTGTATCTTTCGAGAAATTCTCGGGACTGAAACCAATTGCCTCTCTGTTATAGGCGCAGATGGAACGCCAATAATTCATCTTGCTAATTTTAAAACAGAATTTGTCAAGATAGTCTCTAGCGATGATGCCGATGGGGTACGTAAAGATATATGTGATGATTTTATTTATCGCTGTGCTTTCCCTACTCTTCAAGCAGAAGCAACGCGTGAGAAAACAGAGATTTCTATAGCACTTATTCTTGAACGAACGTTTCCTAACAATACGTTAAAGATTAATGTTACGATTCCTCTTATGCAATCTACTAATACGGGGATGCCTTATTTTATATTTCCTACCAGCGTTGATTTGATGATGGATCCTGAAAAGCATTTGAACTCATCTAAAAGTTATGAAGATGAGGTGAATCACGCAAGGGAGATGACGAATGAGTGTGTAAAACAAATATTAATAGATCGCATAAATCGATTTGGTATTTCAGATCCCCTGCCGCATTTCCCATCGTTTGATGCTTTTTATTGCTCAAGACACGCCGCTATTCCACAAGGGGCACATGAAAGTGTTGGGGTTAATCCATCATCTTCCGCTCCTACAACCCCTACAAAACGTACCAATCCATGGAAAGTAGTAGGTATTGTGCTAGGTGCAATCATAGGTAGTGGTGTAGGCGCAGTCATAGGTTTTTATGTGGGTTTTCCTTTGTTAGCAGGTGCTGCTGCAATCACTGTCACAGCTGTGGCAGGCTTTTTTGTAGGGGCGGCGCTAGGCTGGGCTGTCAATAAGTTGAAAGAATGTTGTTACAGGCCTGCTAAAGCACCAGATTCAATGGCGCCAGCTGTGATTCCACCAGGTAAGAAAGTTCGTCATAATCGTGTGCTTAATGAATTTCGTAACTTAAACGATTATAAACCAGAAGTTTCATCGCAACCTCCAGTTGAGAAGCCTAATGTATCTCCAGTCATTGTTCCTGCTTTTCCCCCCGGCTTTTGTTTTCCCCCACCTTCTTTTTTATAGTAAACGATTTTCGCGTCGTGAATACTTAGAAGCTGTTTGGTTAAAGTTTGACAATCTTTTACCGAGCCGCGACCGTCA
>CAZHMQ010000144.1:0-4490 GCA_964533645.1 uncultured Coxiellaceae bacterium | reverse complement strand
GTGTTTAAATTTTAAAGCTGTGCATAAGAAAGCTGTGAAATAGTTAAACTGTCAAGAGAAATTTAGCATAATTTCAATCTTATAAGCTTCTTGATTTATCCGAATGGTTTTTTTTCATTAGGTTAAATAAACCCCAAAAATGTATGTTCATCAATAACATGAATTCAATTTATAAAGTCGAAAAGAATGTACAATACTTTGTTACATTAAAATTATCAGAAAAAACTAGACAAAAAACTTTATTTGATTTCACCTTGAAAGTTGTCCACAGATTCTGTGGATAACTCTGTTATTAAGCTCTATAAAACTGACTTAAAACACATAAGCTAAAGGTTATTCAGAAAAGTCCACAAAATAAACATAAGTAATAATTATCTAATAATCAATAAGTTATGCAAGTAAACTCGGGTGAATTGCACAAAGACTATAATTTATTAGGGAAAAGTGTTTAAATTTTAAAGCTGTGTATAAGCAAGTTGTAAAATAGTTCGACTGTCAAGATGTTATTTAAAAAATATTTTTGTTGCTAGTTTTTTTTATTGACAAGATATTTTACTTTACATCCGTGTAGCTTCATAGAATCAGATGTTTCATCGCCTTCGGTAATAGTTCTACTGGAGGTGTAAACATTAAACAAATGACCTTTAACAAACATTTTTGCACGCGATAATATCCAAGGCTGTTTTTCTAACATATGCGTAGTCACCGTTGCAAGCGAATCATAATCATCTTCTGGCAATTCTTTGGTTTGAGTTCTTAACATAGGTAATACTTTTTTATAAAACTTTCTTTCCTCAGGTCCTAATGCCTTATACCTACTTGAATGATATAAAACACCAATATCATTTAGTTCTTCCAGAAGGCAAAGCTGTATTGGAAAGTAAATATTTTTACCTAACACACCTCCAATTCTTGTTGAAATAGATGTGAATATATTTAAAACTTCTTGCACCTGTTGTTCTGTCGTCATAGCATCAATTTCTGCGAATGTTTTGCTTGCTAATTTTGATAATATTAGCCTACATTCATGCTCAACACCCTTATTATTCATACCATATGTTTCTAAAAATATTTGTTCTATTTCCGTGATACCAGCTTGATCTAATATATCTTTATCCATAAGTGATGTTATTTTTTCTTTATCTTTAAATACATTAGTTGTACGAGATTTTTTATCATACTTCGAATCCTGATCATTCGATGTTAATAACAAATCAGGTCGGACACGATAAGCTGTAGAACATCCATTTAAATAAAGTGTTGTAAGATTCGGAAACCCTTCAAGGACTCTGCATAAATACTTAGCAGTGGATTCATTATGTTGTCGTGAGATGGCACAATGCCAATGTGTGTTTAGTGTAAGTTTTTTTATATTTTCAATATAAGAGGTTAAATTACCTCTTAATCCAATTTCTTGAGTTAAACTATAAGCTACATCTTCACAATCACCTAATAGACCATTTGTTCTAATAGGAATAATTAAAGCTCTTTGACCTTTGCGCTGACTTGCACGTCGTAGTCTTGCCGCAGTTGCATCTATCATGACTGAATCAAAATCCGGTGAACTGCTATACTCATGATTTCGACTATCATAAACCAACATAACAAGTTCAGTAATTTTTAATTCTTTTATGGCACGATCAATAGCCGTTCTAATAAGCCCGGCATGATTTTCAAGAGTGCCTCTAGGCATTCTTCCATCTTCAAGGATGTTTTTATACGTTTTATCGATAAAAACATAAACCAATTTCTCATGAGCATTATCATTAGACTGAGCAAATGAAGTAAGTATCTTATCTAATCTAATAATTTCACGGAATATTCTTTGTATTTCCATTTCATCTTGTGATTCATCTAGACTTATAGATGATGTTGAATGATTACCTGATTGCATTGCTAAAACCTCTTATGAATCAAGCAATGGTACAAAAAATAGATTAAAGAAAACTTAACTAAATCATATTTTAACTAGAACTTCATTAACAAAGCCATAAAGTTAACACATGTCGCCCATTTAAGTACTATTTTTAACCAAAAAAGCTTTTTTCAACAACCCAAGTATGCTATGTTTTACCCAATTTTAACATTTATGTGATTAATATGAGCCAGCGATTATATTTGAATGAAGAATCAAAAAATGAATCTACTTTCAAACTGCGTCGTGGTGAGCCCCATCTAAAATTGTATTATTTTTGACTAAATTTATCATCTTGTAATATATTTTAGTCTCTTAATAATTGCTTAATCTTTAACCCATATACTTTATGTCTAAACTTAACTAAATGAGAGATCAATGGATCATCCTCAAGCCTTGATGAGCTTAGTTAGCGCAGAATGTATAAAACTTGTTTTTGAAATTAATAAGGTGCAATATGCCCACAAATCCACCAACGACATTAGACACTTTTCTCACTCAGATTCTTAATTTTTATGATAAGCGTTTACCCCAGCAACCTTCAGGTCAAGGAAAAGAATTTTTTCGAAGATACTTACCTTGCCACAAGGAGCCGCATATTGAGCAGTTACGACATATTAGAAACGGACTTAATAAAGGGTCAATAACCAATGATGAGGCAATGAATGAGATTAGAATATTGCTGTCCGAAGATCCTGGCTACCCCCACCTTTACGCGAGCCATGTTTCTTGTGAATTGATTTTAGATTATTGTCTTTTTAAGGGAGAAATCTTTCAAGGTAAAAAAGCTCGCAGTTACAGGGCTTCTTTGCTCGAAGTTATAATGAAAACTAATTTATTTTATCTTGTAAATCAAGATGCTATAAATTTGATAGAAGAACATTTAAGGAATAGTGATGATGAATATATCGAATTCAATCAGATGATTGTTGCATCTACTGCAAATTCATGTGTTGAAAGCATTCTTTTTATTCTAGCTCATCTCAATAATAGCGTTGATTTAGACATAAGGACGAAATATTGTGCAAATAATGCATTGATGATTGCTATAGCTAAGGGTAGGTATCATAAAGATACAGTGGGCGAATCAAATTTGCCCCTTGCATCTGTGATCGATGCTTTGTTAGATCATGACACCCTTGAAAGATCAATTAATACACGAGATCGCCTTGGTATGACCGCTCTACATTTAGCAGTTCTTCAGGGTGATGATATTACAGCAAATCAGTTAGTTAATTTAGGTGCCGATCTAACTATTCGAGATAACAAAGGTAAAACAGCTTTGGATTATCTTAATGTCACTTATAATGAAGCAAGTGAACACTTAGAGGGGTACGTTGAAGGTGTCAAATCAAGGGCTGAGTTTCTGAAAGACAAAGCAGATAGAGATAATTATGATAAAATGTGTGATTTGATAGATAAAAAAATATACACTATGCCCAAACAAAAGAAATGGGAATTGTCAAGATCTCGAATACGTTTGCTGCTTACATCTGATCCTGATCAACAACAGAGACCTTTATTTTCGCCTAATGCTTGAGACAATTTGAAGATCGTGCGGGAGTATCGAAATTTTAAAAACTCTATTCCTTATAGCCTATTTCATAAGAGAAGCCTCTTTTTAATAAAAAGAGGCTTTACCCATAGGATTAACCTATATCTGCTTTACTTACTTTTACAACACTCTCATAAGGATAACGCGCCAATTCCTGGGGCGCAAAATCATCGACAGCAATAACCTTAAGACGCGCTTCTTCTGCAGCATAAAAAATTTCTAAATCGCCAGCAGAAATAAGCTTTTTCTCAAAAGCCTGTTTCATTTGTTCGGACAAACTATCATTTTTTATGATCCCATCATGAACAGCTTGTTTGACAACTTTTTCAACTTCTTCTGAGGCAATCACTTTAATGAGCGCATCTTCGAGTACTGCACACATATTACCTGGCACGTCCGTGGTAAAAGCTCCTTCAGACAATCGAAAACGTGTCGCGGTAGGTTCCATCACTAATTGGGCAATTTTTTGACTCAATTTATCATTCGGTAATGAAAAATGCATACCGAATGGGAAAATAATAAATCGTAAAAAATAACCCAACCATTTATTAGGAAAGTTTTTTAATAACTCATCAAAACGTTGTTGTATTTGATAAAGACAATACAAGCTCGCCCAGCGAACCAAAGGCAAATCATCTTTATTTTCACCTTGATCAACATAATGTTTTAAGACAGAAGACAACATATACAAATAACTTAAAATGTCTCCTAAACGAGCCGATATATTTTCTCTACGTTTGAGTGAGCCACCCAGAACTAACATGGAAATATCAGACATCATCGCAAATGCTGCACTAAATCGTGATGCTTGTTGAAAATAACGTTTCTTTTTACCTTTAGAAAAACGAATCAATCTTCCACCTGTCAAACCTAATACAAATGTTCGCACAAAGTTCGTTAAGAAATAAGTCATATGACCCATTAACGCTTTATCGAAAGCTTGCAAACTCTTTTCTTCGTCTTCGATTTGTGCGGCTTCTAATTCAGCAAACACATAAGGATGGCATCGCATTGCACCTT
>CAZHMQ010000143.1:0-4532 GCA_964533645.1 uncultured Coxiellaceae bacterium | reverse complement strand
GTTGGCGCCGCGATTAAAGCTTGAAAATATTAAAGGTAGAACCTTAATGATAGATGCAGGTGGGGATAATTATTCGGACATACCCAAAGAAAATGGAGGCGGTGGTTTTAGGATAGCGTGTGGTGAAATACCTTATTTTTAATGTAGGGTGGCCCCGCGCTTGTTGCGGGGGTGCCCACCAATCAGTTTAGCCCGTAACACCCACCTCAATCATTTCAAAATCATCTTTAGTCGCGCCACATTCTGGACATTGCCAGGTCAAAGGTACGTCATCCCAGCGTGTGCCTGCCGCAATACCATCATCCGGCCAGCCTTTCTCTTCGTCGTAAATAAAACCACAAAGTAGACACATATATCGTTTATACTGCATGTTTATTTTTCCCCCCTCAAAACAGGGCAACATAGTACCTTAATTGATCGTTTTAGTCATCTTTTTATGTACAAAAAGATAGTACTTTATTACCATACCTTACAACTCTTAGACAAGGTGACCCATGATTGAGACTCAAACGTCATTTCAGAAAGCAGAACGTTACATCCCGGGTGGTGTGAATTCACCAGTGCGAGCTTTTTCCGGGGTAGGTGGGACACCTATATTTTTTAAATCAGCTCATGGTGCTTATATGGTCGATGAGCATGATAGAGAATATATCGATTATGTAGGTTCATGGGGGCCAATGATAGCAGGGCATGCACATCCACATGTTGTTGAAGTGGTAAGTGCTTGTTTAAAAAAGGGTTTAAGTTTTGGCGCGCCAACCTTGCTTGAAATTCAACTGGCAGAAAAAATCTGTACATTGATGCCTGTGATCGAAAAAATTCGCATGGTAAGTTCGGGCACCGAAGCTACCATGACTGCGATACGGCTAGCGCGTGGTTATACCAAGCGTAATAAAATTATCAAATTTGCAGGTTGCTATCACGGGCATGCAGATGCTTTATTGGTTCAGGCCGGTTCGGGCGCATTGACTTTGGGGGTGCCAAGTTCGGCGGGTGTGCCAGAAAGTGTTGTTCAAGATACGTTGGTTGCAGAGTTTAATCGTTTGGATACCGTGCGAGCTATATTTGAAAAACATAAAAATGACATTGCGGCGGTCATAGTTGAGCCTGTTGCGGGAAATATGAATTGCATATTGCCCTTACCTGAATTTTTGCCGGGCTTGCGCGCATTATGTGACCAATACGATAGTTTGTTGATTATGGATGAAGTCATGACGGGCTTTCGTGTAGCGCTAGGTGGTGCCGTTCAGCGTTTCGGCGTTAAACCGGATTTAATTACCTTAGGCAAAATTATTGGTGGTGGTATGCCGGTTGGAGCATTGGGTGGTAAGGCTGATATTATGTCTTGCCTTGCACCTTTGGGTCCTGTTTATCAAGCGGGGACATTGTCAGGAAATCCTGTGGCAATGGCGGCGGGATTGGCAACGTTAGAGCTTGTGGAGTCACCTGAATTTTATGAACAACTAGAACAAAAAACCTTTGCTTTAATAGATGGTTTAAAAGAACGTGCTCTAGCTGCCGGTATACCGCTGCAAGCTGTTGCTGTAGGCGGTATGTTCGGATTATTTTTTACGGACCAAGAAAATATTGAAACGTACACAGATGTAAAAAAATGTAATATAGATAGATTCAAAAAATTTTTTCATGGCATGTTGCATGAAGGTGTGTATCTTGCACCTTCTGCTTATGAAGCGGGATTTGTTTCATCAGCACATAGTGAAATTGAAATTATCAATACATGGAACGCAGCGGAAAAAGTTTTTTCATTGCTGTAAACATTTAATATTTTGTTAAGCATCGTCATGGTAGTCTGAATTAGAAAATAATATATAAAAGGAAGTATACTATGCGATCATTTCAGGCGATTGGTGGATATTTTTCAGCAGCAAAAAATAAAATTACCGCTACGATACAAACCATTTGGCAAAAGGATTATGTGCAAGCGACTTATCAAGGATTGTTCGCACCAATTTATTCGCGTGCTTCATTTCAAAGTTTAGTCAGTGCATCGCAAGGTCTTCAAACATCCTTATCACGCACAGTTACCGAAAATGGGACTTATGCATTACGAGCTCTCATTTTATATTTTGTCTATTATCGTATGGTGCATCCTACCCTACAAAAATATCAAGATGCATTAGACGATAACTCCTGGATAGGTTCGCCTATTCAGAACGGGCTTCATGGCATAGATATATCTTTGTATATGGCCATGATTTGCTATCTCATGACGTATGGATGGCAAAATTCAGCACAAAATCTTTTGTTAACTTCAGCGATTACCACGACGGCGGGTAATGCGATGAAGCCCAGTTCGGATTTTAAGCCATGCGATCAAAAAGAATGCGGCACGGTGACAATGGCAAGAGCAGGTTTGGATAGTGGCTTTTTTTATTTAGCAAATCGTTATATTGTGAACAAGGCTTCATGGAGTATTACCAATAGTATGCCTGGAGTTGAGGGTAAAATATTGGCATTTGCTTTAGAAGCAGTAAGCATAGGCTTGCCTTTAGTGGAATATAAATTTAGTGCAGTAGGGCAGTGCACTATGCATAAGTATAAAGAAATGCTAAGCAGTTATAAAACTTATTGTATTATGTATGGTGCTTCTTTTGTTACAGTAACTTGGAGTAGTTATAAACTATTATCAAGTATTTCAGGAGAAAGTAATCCCTATATTTATGATGCAGTTTTTAGTTTAGTGTTCCAGATGTATGTGATATTGGCCATTGCGCGAGAAACAAAATTTCCTGGTAATGATAAAGTTAATATTGACATCATGAAGTGGTTGAAATGGATTGCTGAAAAACCCTTAACCCACAGGTTGTTAAAAGGGCTTTTGGGTCCACTGTCTTCTTTTGAAGAATTTGTGCAAAGCCCTGGTGCGGGTATTGCGATTTCAGTCTATGATAAAGAAATAAAACGAGGTATTAATTCTGCCAAGGGTGGGATACAACAGCTAAGAGATTTCCAAAACAACAGAATAGTTACTACGTTAAGATGGGTTAATACCTGGTTCCCTTATCAATTCATCCCGGATGGAGTTACTACAGCTTGTAAATCGGTGAGTAAAACAGCGCTTAGCCGAATCATACGTCGAATTGACTATTTGTTAGAACTTGGAAGAGATGCTGAGATACAACGTAATGCTCAACCAACAACTCCAAATCAATTCATTGTTGAAACGCGTGATAACCATTTCGGGTCCTCACCACAAGAAGACAAGAAAATAGATGAAACCACATCTTTAGCGATGTTACAGGTTACCGAGCCCTATTTCCCGAGGTTTAAGACAGGATTGTTAACTGAAGAAGTAAAACCTGAGTTGTCACACATAGAATGTAAATCTGAGATCCCTAAAGAAGATAAGCAAATCGAACCAGTTGTAGCAACAAAAGATCTGTCTCCTGAACAAAAATTCGATGCAATTTTGCAAGCCAATGTTGTGAATGTTTGTTATTTTGGTAACGATAAAGATAGAGAATTCAAAAAAGTGCAATCACCTTTGAATGTTTCGCAAAAGAGCGCAACATTGTTTGCTAAAAAAGAAGGAAATATTTTTCATGGAGGTCATCAAAACATGTCACGAAAACAAGATTCTCTTGCATCCGTGACAGCGGCAATTATTTCTCGTACGGGTAAAGCTAGGGCTTTACGATAACAAGTAACACTATACCGATAAGGGCTAACATGGGAACTTCATTTAGCCAGCGATAAAAAACATGGCTGTGGGCATTTTGGTCATAACGAAAGCGAAACAGTAATTTGCCTAAATAAAGATGATAAATGACAAGAAATGCCACCAAAGCCAATTTGGCATGCATCCAGGGCTGATGTAAATAAAATGTCAAATTAAACTTTAACAACCAAAATCCGAAAAAAAGGGTCAAAATGGCCCCTGGTGTCGTAATCCCAACATAGAGTTTTCTTTCCATTATTTTAAAACGTGCATTACTAATTTCGTCTTTAGTTTCAGCATGATAGACAAAAAGACGGGGCAAATAAAATAAGCCGCTAAACCATGTAACCATAAAAATGATGTGAAACGCTTTGACCCAAAGCATACTATTTCCTTTATATTAAAACATGTATAATTATGACCATAAAAAACCAGAGGTCAACGAGATGAGTGAAGCTATTCATTTTACTGTCAATGCAGCTGCAAAAGTGTGGGAGTTAATTCAAGAAGAAGAGAATTTTGATTTGAAATTGCGCGTTTTTGTGACGGGCGGTGGCTGTTCAGGATTTAAGTATGGTTTTGCTTTTGAAGAGACCATTAATGTGGGTGATACGGTGGTTTCGAGAACGTTAGAGAAAGAAGGTGCTCCAGAAGTATTGTTACTTGTGGATCCTATGAGCTTTCAATATCTAGTAGGCGCTGAAATTGACTACAAAGAAGACCTCGAGGGCGCGCAATTTATCATACGTAATCCTAACGCTAACACCACATGCGGTTGTGGCTCGTCTTTTTCAACTGACTAGGGTCTGTCGTCAATTAACCCCCACCCACGTCGTCCCGCGGCTTGTCCGCG
>CAZHMQ010000142.1:0-4616 GCA_964533645.1 uncultured Coxiellaceae bacterium | reverse complement strand
TATACAAATGCTTCAAGTAGATTTACTTGGGCAAAAGGAACGTTTGGTACGTTTGGTGCTGGTTGAGTTTCTTCAGCACGAGTTCTTGCTGCTTGACGTTCAGCTTGGCGTCGAGCAAATTCTTCTGCGTTAATAATGAAAAAAATAACGTTATTACGTTCATCTACAGAAGAAATATGTGGAAGAACATCGTTGCGAAGATGAATAATTTGTTCTGTTGTAGCAGCAGCTGCACCATTGTTTAAAATAGATCGAGTTCTTGGTGTATAAGAAGTTTGGTTTGTTGGTAATGCCAAAGGAGCTTCGCTGGTTGTTGGTGTAGAAGTTTCGCTTGTTCTTGGTGTATAATAAGCTTGACTTGCAAAAGCTCCTGCGCTTAAAGTTAAAGCTGAGATTAATAATAATGATTTCATATAATTTCCTTTATTTATTTTTGTTGACTATGATAACTACATTTTTTACTGCCTAAATCTTGGGCAATTTGTTGTAATTCGGCTTGAGTTAAATAACCACCAAGACATTCAAGTCTTTCTATATCTTTTTTTGAACATACGGGTGGACTAAATTTTGAATTTAGATTTTTTTCTTGAATTAATTTTAGTGTATTTTGTTGTGCTAAAATAACTTCTTCAAATCCTTTATCTCTTTGTTCTATTTCTTCATAAACACAGCTTGAACATTGCGTGCCGTAGTGACCTTGGATGTCCGCCCGTTTTTCCATAAAACATTTATATTTTGCGGTAGCGTAAACCATAAGGGCTAAGCCAGCGGTACAACTTAAACTCTTACGAAATTTAACAATATTGCATGTCTTCAATGCTGCATAAGTTCCGAGTGTTCCACCCCAAAATCCTGCTTGTTTTAGCATTCCACTCATAGCGCTATCATGATATTTGGCGTGAGTAGCTTCATGGAATATACTTGATCGTTGACTTCCATAAGTTCTTTTATCAAACATTTTTTCATTGACATAGATGGCATCAGAATCCGCTACTGCAGGGATTATAGTTGAATCTACATTTTTAATAGGTAGATGATGATCTTGAGGAGTACATAAAGCGCATTGTGCTTGCGATCCTAGTTCTTGATAATATGGTGATGCTGACTGGTCGCCATAATTTTGAACAGTATGTAAAAAACCATCTATTTTAGTTTGAACATATTTTGAATATGCATGCATAAAGCTTGATTGGCCAATTGAATCCATTGCTTGAGCAAACCATGTTTTTTGATTCAATGATTCACTTGCGTGCAAAAAGCATGCTGTAAATGCCAGTAAAAATGTGCTATTTTTGATTACTCTAAATTTCATAAAACCCCCTAAAATGGCCTTTTTTTATGTATTTTAATGATATCATACCTGCTATAAATTGACAAAAGGGATGACCCTTTTTATGGCATTAAAATTCGTTCTGAAACCCTTTTTATATTATGTCTTTTTTTCAGGATTCATCACATATCCTTGAGCATCTACGATTAATCCTTTTCTTTCCGCAGCAGGTTTATCTAAAATAACGTAGGCAGGATAGTTTCCACCAGGAAAAAATTCATGAAAAACAAGTCTATTTCGAGCTTGCGGACACACTTTTTGTCTTATTTCAGGACAATTGTCCTGATCGCTGTACCATTCTTGGTAATGCAAACCATCTATTTTTTTAGGAAAATTATGACTTCCTTGACGTTTACAACAATCGGGATGTGAAACGGTATCATATAATTCCATTCCGCCCAGTATTGTTAAACTTAGGATAAAAGTAATTGCAGCAAATTTCAGTAAAGCTCGATTATCGTGTTCTTGTTGTTGCAGAGCGAGCTTGTATGCGTGACGTCTTTCTTGTACTTGTTCTTGCGGAATATGTATTACGACATGACGCTTATTATGTTCAGCGGCCAAAGAAATAGATGGCATTGTCATTGCAAGATAGATACTCATTACTATTATTTTTTTGAACATACCAATCCTTTATTAATTTTTATTTTATGTATCTAGCAGGTTCATTTCTTTTGGTCGTATATGCATTTCTCGGGTGGATGTCAAGCATCCACCCTAAAAGTTATTACGATTTAAATGATGCCTTCATTGCTTAACATTTGCTGCGCAATGTTTTGTGTTGAAGCACCTTTGACCAATTTGAAAGGATAAGAAATAGCGCCATTTGCTGCAACAATAGCATCAGCCACTTTGTAGTTTTTAAAGCGTGTAGTTTCTTTTTCAAGATCAGTTAAACGTGGGAAGTGAGTTGTAATAATTGCCATGCTGTGAGTCATTTCTCCCAATTGTTTTACAAACTTAAATCCCACATCTGATGCAACATCAGGATTTGTTCCACTGAAAATTTCATCAATGATCGTAAATGTTTTTTGTCCTGGAGTGCAAGATTGAATTGAAATTTTCAATTTTTTTGCACGATCAACTTCAGCTGCAAAAAGTGACAGGCCTTCTTGTAAATTAGTAGTGATATCAAGGTAGCTGTGAATTTTTGCAAATGGTGTTATTTTTAGCGAGTTTGAAGGTGCGATACCAAATGATTGTGCAAAAATAATGTTGATGATCAGTGACATCAGTGATGTCGTTTTACCACCAGCATTTGGACCTGTAATGATAAGGTTTGCAGTACCTTGACCCATTGTTACATCATTAGTTACCACAAAATTAGGATTGATTAATGGATGCCAGTAGCCTTGAGCTTGCAGCATTGGAGCATCTGCTTGCACAAATTCTGGTAAACAGAACGTAACGCGCGGATGATTTTTAAATTCTGTATACAGTGTGAAAACTGCAAGATGTGCATCAACTTGACCTAAAGCTTCAAGGTACGGAATCAATTCACCTTTAATTCTGTTTAAAAGATGATGAGTTGCAAGTATTTTACCTTGTTGCGAAAATAAGTATGATTGACCACCTTGAAATGACCAAGAATTAAGCTGATTGATCAAATGTTTTAAATCAGCTGATGTTTTTGTGCTATTTGGATCAAATAATTCTGAAAGTTTTGCATATTCAGTTGGCATTAATTCTTTGAGCGTTGCATCTTGAGCAATGGTTTTCTGAGTAACGTCCATTGATTTAATCAAATGGCCAATTGCAATAAGATCTTTTTGATGTTTATAAATAAGATCAAAAACATCTTTAATATCTTTACTATTTCTATAAAGGGTGTACATCTGTGCGATAGCTACATAGTATCCCATTATAATAGCATTTGATTTTTTCCATCCGAAATTGTCAACATATATATCAGCAATGTCATAAGGAACTGACGGAATATTTTTTACCGAGCTATAAAAAGCATTTGATAGTTTGCAAAGAGTTGATGTTTCAGCCAAATTTGGATTAAATGAGTCGATTATCGCTTGTTTTTGGTAATTCGCATAAATAGATGGAAGCATGGTTATGACAATTGTCCATGCGGGATCCAATGCTTTAAATCGCATGGTAGTTTCAAGCGCAGCTTTATTTTCATTTAACTTGGTAAACCCTGGCAGTGAAAAATATGCTTTGTTATCAAGTTCTTCTTGTTTAAGTTTATCTTGCTGACTTACTTGTTTGAATAAATCGAGCAACATAGATTCAGCTTTTACTGTATCTTTAAGAGCTTTTGTAAAATGCTCAACCGTACTGGAATTTTGTTCAAAATGTTTGATGAGCGCTTGTTTGTTTTGCAATGTTTGTATATTGTCTGTCATTTGAGCAATGTTTGTTATGAGCCCAATACGACCAAAAACGGTAATGTTGCGAGCATACTGCGATAAAATTCTTGCCATATCGATGCTGCTGATAGCTTGCATTATTTCAGAAGGGACTTCTGGATACTCTGTACCAAATTCGTTGACTGCGCGACATGCATTGATGATATTTTGCTCAGCTTCACTTGGATTTTCCATGTTAATGTTTTTTAAAAGTTCAGGAGTGATTTGGCCGTATAATCCTTTTTTGATGTCTACCTTTTGGACTGGTGTAGCAGGATATGTGCATACAGAAAAAAGTAACGTTGAAGAAAGCATAAGCTTTTTAAATAGGTGATTCATGAAAAACCTTTTGATATTGAAATGATTTAAAATTATTTTTTTCTGCTTTAAAACTACGACTTTTTTTATGAAACTTTTTGAGAATTACGTTATTGTTTTGCAAAAGTACGTTTAACAAACCAATACCAAGTCCATACTATGAGGAAAATAGTAAATGCTAATTGATCAAAAATAGATAACTGTGCTGGTGAGGATATATAATAAGTTCCAGCTACAACAAGTGCTCCTGATAAAACTCCAACACTTATTTTAAAAAATGGATTCAGTCTTTGAAACCATGCACTTGGTAGAATAATACCTGTTATAATCATCACTATTCCTGGATACATGAATACTTTGATCGATTGTGAAAACAACATAAAGTGAGCACTAATAAAGTCTTTATATAGTATTAACATTTTTATAAATTGTGACATAAGGTAATCCCTAACAAAGTCTTGATATATTATTTTATTTTTTTCTTAGATTGCGCAGTGATTCATGTCTGCTGTATTTATAGCTGAAATATGATCCCAGTAACATTCCAAAAATGATACTTGATTGCCAAGATAAAAGTAATTCTGGATATTTATTGAAAAAATTTCTTT
>CAZHMQ010000141.1:0-4619 GCA_964533645.1 uncultured Coxiellaceae bacterium | reverse complement strand
AACACCGCACCAGTACGATAAATCCTATGATAACAAAAAACCGGAATCAATGGGACTTGTATAGATTCCTCGATCATAGGCATTAATTTTTTTTGTAATTTAGCCACTTCTTTATCTTGATAAAAAGAAGGAGAACCAGGAACCTGACCATCATCAGCGTTACCAAGAGAAAGTTTATTAAGCGTATAATCATATAATTTTTCCGCTTCATCCGCACTAATCATATTACGAATAACAACATAACCATTATCTTTGAATTGAGTTATTGACACGTTATTTATAACCTTTGGCATCTGTTTGAAATATTCCAACATAATTTGTAGTCCTAGAAATACCTGTTGTTAATTTACCTATGGGTGGAATGGCGGTCGAGGCCCATTATTGTGCTATTTTTAACCTATGCTAACATGATAGAACCCATATACCTGAAGTATAATAAGATAAGGATACCTGAAATAGGATTGTATAACATGCGTAAGCATAACGAAAAGCCCTCACGTAAAGACATCATCAACGCAAAAGTTGAAATAGCTCTTGTTGAAAACATCTACAAACAAGCTGTGATTGGCTTTTCTGCATCTATTATTTGCAGTACTATGGTTATAATTTTTGCACTTTATGCGAACTCAGACATAACAATTGTATTTACGTGGTATTTTCTATTTATCATCGTTGTGGTAGCTAGAATGATGTTATATAAATTGTTTACCGAATATCCGCATAAAAATACCAATATTAAACTTTGGCGAAATTTATTTACGGGTGGAGCCATACTAGGTGGCATGATGTGGGGTTTTATTGGTACTTCATTCTTTCTACCCTCTGATGCTTATTTAGAACAGACTTTTATTTTGGTAATTTTGGCCGGCATAACAGCAGGGGATGTTCCACTCAATTCCCATATTTCTGAAACAGCTATTGCATTTTTACTTGCAGCTTTATTACCTCTTATTTTTCATTTTTTTTCATTATCGAATACACTCTATTTACTATTTGATTTCACTGTTATCGTATTTACAACCTTCTTAATTCTCCTAGTATTTAAAACACACCGTTTTATTTATGATGCATTATATCTACGATTTGAAAACGATGAGTTATTAATCGAGCTCAAAAATGCCAAAGAACAATTAGAAGTCACTAATAAACGTCTTCAACAGGAAGCAACCCACGACCCCTTGACTCATGTTGCAAACCGACACTTATTTGAAGTCATTCTTCAAGATGCAATCAACCAGGCTGAGCATAAGAAGCAAAACTTAGCCTTATTGTATGTCGATTTAGATAAATTTAAAGAAGTAAACGATACCTATGGCCACCATGCTGGCGATCATTTATTATTAGTTGCAATTGCACGTATTAAAAATATTTTGCGTGACACCGATACAGTGGCTCGCATAGGGGGCGATGAAATAACCATTATTTTAGAAAATGCAACTCATCTAGAAAAAATTGCAGAAATTGCAGATCGCATTTGCCAATCCATTGCAAAACCTATCAAAGTTAATGAAGAGACTGAAGCTAATGTTCATGCAAGTATAGGTATTAGTATGTATCCTTCTGATGGCAAAGATATAAAAAAATTAATTGCAGTGGCTGATAAGGCCATGTATTTTGTAAAAGAAAATGGCGGCAATAGTTTTCACTTTAATCTTGATACCAAAGGAGCATAATACTTCTTTGATATGTTATCTGAGGATATTTTATGACAAAAAGCAATAGAGAACATATATCACACAATGATGCTGATGTTTTTGAAAAATTAGCTAATAATTTACCGTTAACCGAATTTGAATTGAACCTCATAACGGACAGCGATTCTATACCCAATCTAGTAAAAATCCAAAAAGATAATTTAGAAATGAATGCTGAATTAGAAGAATATTTTAAAGAAAAAAACGAGAAAATGATAAATTTATATGAAGAAATCTTACGTGGCATCACCGAGTATATAGAATGGGAACACAATCAAGAAGCTCAATCTGCACGTGAACATAAAATTATTGAATTAAGTTATGATGCAATAGATCCAATAGATATTTCTACTGAAAAAGATTGGGCTAAAGAGCTTATTAATACACTTTTACCCCTAGAACACAAATATCACGGACACATTGAAGAAGAAATAAAGCGAGCAACTCCCGAAGAGCTTCGCGTTATGAAAGCTGTTTTACAATTGGCTTCACACAGTGACAAAATACGAAAATTCATTTTTCCTGAGAATGACACAGCCCATGATATGAATATGAAGGCTCGTATCTTATTTGTCGGAGAAGTATTAAAAGAAATTCATAAATATGAATTTATGTCTAATCCTAAACTCATACGAGAAATTGATAAAAAGATAGAAACTAAACAAAAACATGAAGAGAGTGAAAAACCTACATCTTCATCAAACCTTAAGAAAGGATAGTTTCACTAGCAAACAATTCGTTTAGTGACTCTCTTCTTCTGATCAAATGCGCTTTGCCGTCTTTAATCATGATTTCCGCAGGTCGTGGTCTTGAGTTGTAATTAGAACTCATACTAAATCCATAAGCACCTGCGGTCTTAATTGCTAAGATATCGCCAGGTTCTAATGCTATTTGACGACTCTTGCCAAATACATCGGAAGATTCACATACGGGACCTACAATATCATAATAATAGGTATCGCCATAACGTAAATTAATAGGCAAAATATCATGCCAAGCATCATATAATGCTGGTCGAATCAAATCATTCATACCCGCATCAACAATCGCAAAATTCTTATGACTTGTTGTCTTAATATATTCAACTTTAGTAAGTAATACACCTGCATTTGCAACCAATGTTCGACCTGGTTCTAAAATCAATTCAATAGCTTGATTTTCAAATTTTTTACGCAAGGCTTCCGCATATTCTTGTAGCGTAGGTGGTTTTTCATCATGGTATTGCACACCCAAACCACCTCCTATATTAATATGCGTTAATGTTATGCCAGCAGCTTTTATTTGTTGTAGCAAATCTAACATACGATCGCTTGCTGCTAAAAATGGCGATAATTCCGTGAGTTGTGATCCTATGTGGCAAGCAACACCGATTAATTTAATAGAAGGCATTTTTTGAATTTTATGACAAAGCGGCAATACATCATTATATTCGATTCCAAACTTATTAGTGCATAAGCCAGTTGAGATATAAGGATGAGTACGTGCATCAATATCAGGATTGACTCGTAATGCGACATTCACGATCGTTTTACGTTCCTCTGCAATGTAATGAATACGTTCTAATTCAGCTAAAGATTCCACATCAAAACAAGCTATCCCGACTTCTAATGCTTTTATGATTTCAGCTGTTTGTTTTCCAACACCTGAAAAAACGATTTTTTTAGGGTCACCTTTTGCGGCAAGTACACGCTCTAATTCGCCTTGAGAGACAATGTCAAAACCGACGCCTTTCTTCGCGAAAAAATTCAAGATAGCAATATTTGAATTGGCTTTGACTGCATAACAAATTCGATGACGAAGCCCACTAAAGGCAGATTCAAATGCCTGCCAATTATCCTCAAGCATTGAGGCGGAATAAACATAACAAGGTGTACCAAACCTACTCGCGATATCTGCTAGGCTAATACCTTCGCCAAACATATGATTGTTTTTATAATGAAAATGTTGCATGTCGACCCTCTTAATGCTCAATAAAAACACAATTTCTTGCTATCTTTACACAATGGTTGATTTGTTCACATTATGTTTGTTTTAATAGAGTCATGAACAATAATTTTTACATCCATGATAACACAGCGCATATCTGGCGACTATTCCTGCCTGATTTTTCCAAAGAAGCACTTAACTTAGCTAAATTATTAACTGATGATGAACGAGCGCGTGCAGAACGATTTCATTTCCCTATTCATCAAGAGCGATTTACTATTACTCGCGGATTATTACGCAAGACCTTGCACTTATATACTGGCATAGCTCCTCAGGCATTAATATTTGATTACGGTGAACATGGGAAGCCTTATTTAGCGAATAACAATTCCGACCTAAGATTCAACGTTTCTCATTCTCATGACATGGCCGTTTTTGCCTTCACCATTCATAACGAAATTGGCATCGATATTGAAAAAATGGAAGCTTCATTCAAAGAAAGTGTAGCAAAACGTTTTTTTAGTTCCTCTGAATATCACGAATTGATGCAACTGACAGAAGTAGAACGTATTATGGCATTTTATAAAATTTGGTCAAGAAAAGAAGCTCTTATTAAAACGTTAGGAAAAGGATTATATACGCCGCTTGATAGTTTTTCCGTTTCTTCGCAAAAAGATACCCAGGTCGTTCTATGCAACGCAGAACATTATTTAGTAAAAAATATAGATATCAATCCTGATTATCAAGCAGCTTTTGCAACATCAGAACCTGTGACTGATATTATTGAATGGCAATGGATACATAACAAACCTGAAAAACTCATAAAGTAATGACAAATTATTCTTTTACTAGGGTCTGTCGTCAATTAACCCCCACCCACGTCGTCCCCCGGCGTGTGCGCGGGGTCCAGTTAGTTGGGCCGGTGGTCGTATAAATAACGCCATGTTGGATTAAACAGTTATATTAGATTTAATTTCAATTGTCTGGACCAATTATTCA
>CAZHMQ010000140.1:0-4713 GCA_964533645.1 uncultured Coxiellaceae bacterium | reverse complement strand
ATTCATAGAAACTTCTCGGCGCAAATCACCTTCAACTTTAAACTTTGCTACTTCATTACGTAAACTTTCTAACTCAGCTTCTGATAAATCTTTAACCTTCTTCTGTGGATTAACATTAGCCGCAATACAAATTTTTTGTGAGCGACCTCGTCCAATTCCGTAGATGGAGGTTAGTCCAATGACTACATGCTTTTGGACTGGTATATTTATGCCTGAGATACGGGCTGCCATTCAACACTCCTACTTACTTACTTCACTATTAGATTTAGATTACTAAAAAGGGGGTCAGTTTAATATTGATGCACTTAAAAATCAACATAGTTTACATAAAATATCTTTTTTATGACCTACTCTCATAATTAATTAGTTATATTATGTACCTTAATTATTAACCTTGCCTTTGTTTATGCTTTTTGTCTTTGCAAATTACTCTTACTACACGTTTTCTACGAACAACTTTACAATTTCGACACATTTTTTTAACTGAAGCACCAACTTTCATATTTCTCTCCCAATTCAGTACTCTATTAAATACCACTCAACACCAATAAAGTGATAAGTTTTTATCGTGTTATACCCACTCCACCAGTACGAAAATTAGCCTTTTTAAGTAAAGATTCATACTGATATGACATTATGTGTGACTGTATTTGAGCCATAAAGTCCATGACAACAACAACAATAATCAGCAATGAAGTTCCACCAAAGTAAAATGGAACATTCCATGTCAAAATCATGAACTCGGGTAGCAAACATACTAATGTCACGTAAATAGAACCCGCCAAGGTCAATCTTGTCATGACAGTATCAATATACTTCGCTGTTTGTTCCCCAGGTCTAATACCTGGAATAAAAGCTCCTGATTTTTTTAAATTATCTGCTGTATCACGTGGATTAAATACTAATGCTGTATAAAAAAAGCAAAAGAATATAATCGCAGCTGCAAATAACATCATATGTAAAGGTTGTCCCTGTTGTAAGGATAACCCTATCGTGCCTAACCAATGCATGCCTTTACCGTTACCAAACCACTGAGCAATAGTAGCTGGAAACAAAATAATACTAGATGCAAATATCGGAGGTATTACACCAGACATATTGATTTTTAATGGTAAATGACTATTTTTAGCAGAATAAACATTACCGCCTTGAACACGTCTAGCATAATTTATAGTTATTCTACGTTGACCTCTTTCAACAAATACAACAAACGCTACAACCGCTATAATAGCCACTAATATCAATAGTAAAGCCAAAATTTGTAACTGACCTTCTCTAGCTTGTTCCAATGTTTTACCAATTGCAGATGGCAAACCAGCAACAATACCCGCAAATATTATAAGTGATATTCCATTACCTATACCACGTTCTGTGACTTGTTCGCCTAACCACATTAAAAACATGGTTCCAGCAACTAATGTTACAGTTGTTGTAAAATAAAATGCTAACCCAGCATCTAATGCTATACCATTAACAGCTAGCATCTTCGAGACACCTAAGGCTTGAAATGCAGAGAGAAACAAAGTGCCATAACGTGTGTATTTATTTATTTTTCTTTGGCCTGATTCACCTTCTTTTCTTAGTTCAGACAATTGTGGAGATATAACAGTTAACAACTGTATAATAATCGACGCCGATATATAGGGCATTATTCCCAATGCAAAGATACTGAATCTTTGTAAAGCACCACCAGAGAACATATTGAATAAACCAATGATGTTGTTCTGTTGTGCATTAAACAATTCTTGCAGTTTTTGAGGATTTAATCCTGGCACTGGAACATAAGTACCTATTCTAAAGACTAATATTGCCAACAAAACAAAAAGCAATCGTCTTTTTAAATCAACTATACCTGCATTTGCAGTACCTATCCTATTTGATGTCATTTATCCCTCAACCTTTCCACCTGCAGCTTCAATTGCATTTTTTGCACCTGCAGTGACAGCTAGTCCTTGTATAGTCAATACGCGTTTTATTTCACCAGAAAGAATAATCTTAACTTCTTTGATGTTTGCATTAATCAATCCGGATGCTTTTAAAACCTGCATATCAACTGTATCTTGAGTCACTTTGTTTAAATCAGATAAACGAACTTCTTGTCTGTATAAAGCAGCCTGTGATCTGAAACCTGATTTAGGCATACGTCTTTGGAGTGGCATTTGCCCACCCTCAAAACCAACCTTATGATAACCACCTGCTCTAGCTTTTTGACCTTTATGACCTTTGCCGCATGTCTTTCCTCGGCCTGATCCAATACCTCTACCAAGTCGTCTAGCAGGTTTTTTTGCACCTAGTGCTGGTTGTAATGTATTAAGGTACATATTTAAACTTCCTCGACTGATAATAAGTAAGCCACTTTATTGATCATTCCACGGTTACATGGTGTGTCCATCATAACTACCGAGTGACGGATTCTACGCAGGCCTAACCCTTTTACACATTCTTTATGCTTAGGATGAACTGCTATCACACTACGTTTTAGTGTGACTTTTAATTGTTTTTTGCTCGCCATAATTAGCTTCCAATAATTTCATCTACTGACTTGCCACGTTTTGCAGCAACATACTCAGGTGTAGTAACACTTTCCAACGCTTTTAGCGTAGCTCTAACAACATTTATTGGATTCGTGGAACCAACAATTTTAGATAATACGTTCTTAACACCCAAAACTTCCAATACAGCGCGCATAGCACCACCAGCGATAATTCCTGTACCTTCAGATGCTGGTTTCATGAAAACTCTTGTAGCACCATGCTTGCCTCTTAGTTGGCAATGCAGTGTGCCACCTTTAAGTACAACATTACGCATATTTTTACGCGCAGCTTCTAATGCTTTCTGTATAGCAACTGGTACTTCACGTGCTTTTCCACGTCCGACGCCAATACGTCCGTTACCATCCCCTACTACAGTAATCGCAGCAAAACTAAAAATTCTGCCACCTTTTACTACTTTTGCATTACGTGATACCGCAACTAACTTCTCTTGCAGACCATCACTTTTTGTTGATTGGTCATAGCTCGCCATAATTAACCCTTAAAATTGTAATCCACCTTCTCTAGCAGCATCAGCTAAAGCCTTAACACGACCGTGATATTTAAAACCAGCGCGGTCAAATGCTACTTCACTAATTCCTGCATCAATTGCTCGTTGTGCAACAAGTTTACCGACTAACTGTGCCGCTTCGATATTACCTGTTGATTTTAATTTACCTTTTACTTGCTTATCTAATGTGGAGGCACATGCAAGTACAGTGGCACCTGTTGCTGAAATAATTTGAGCATAGATATGCCTTGGCGTTCTATGTATACATAAGCGCACAGACTCTAACTCTTTAGATTTCATTCTTCCACGTTTAGCTCTACGTAGTCTTTGATCTTTTTTATTCATCTCAATGTACTCTATTATTTCTTCTTGGTTTCTTTACGAACAACCAGTTTAAGAGGATTAACAACACCTTTACCTTTATAAGGTTCTTGAGGTCTTATAGCTACTATTTCTGCAAGAGCATCACCTACATCTTTCTTGTTAGCACCCTTAATAAGTATTTCAGTTTGGCTTGGAGTTTCTATCGTCACCCCCTCAGGCACTTGAAATTTAACTGGATGAGAATAGCCAAGAGAAAGGTTTAATACTTTACCTTGCATTTGCGCACGATATCCTACACCTACTAAGTTAAGCTTTCGTTCAAAACCAGTTGTTACACCATGAACAGCATTATTAATTTTAGCTCTAATGGTTCCTGGTATAGCATTCTTCTTTCTTTGACCTGAACCTGATCTGCAATAAAGTGTTTTTGTGCTTGGTTTAATTTCTAGCTTGTTATTTTCTACACTAATCTCAATATTTGGATCCAATTGAACATGTAATGTCCCTTTTGGTCCTTTAATTGTGATAACTTCATCTTGCACATTTACATTCACACCTGAAGGGATTATAACAGGCTTTCTACCAACTCGTGATGTTATTAACATTGTCATTGCCTATACTCCCTACTCAACTATACAAATAACTTCACCGCCAAGTTTTTGTGTACGGGCAGCACGTTCTGTCATCACACCCTTAGATGTAGATACAATAGCTATTCCCATACCAGCACTGACAACCGGAAGTTCATCATTACGTTTATAATCGCGTAAACCTGGTTTACTTACACGTACAATTTTTTCAATAACAGGTCGACCTTGATAATATTTCAAATCGACTGTTATGTTATTTTTGCCATCTGCTGCTTGAGAATTATAATTTTCAATATAACCTTCTTCTTTTAATACACGAAGAATTGCCAACTTGAAATTAGATGACGGTAGCGTTAACTGTATTTTCCCGACAGCTTGTGCATTTCGGATTCTCGTCAACATATCCGCAATTGGATCTTGCATTGTCATTTTAAACACCCCTGCCTTTATTCGAACCCCGTAGTAACTGGGTTATACTATTACCAACTCGCCTTATGCATGCCTGGAATAAACCCATTCATTACAGCCGACCTCATATGTATTCTGCACAATCCAGTTAATCTATTGTATGCTCTGGATCTTCCGCATAATCTGCAACGATGTCGTTGTCTTGATCTACTTGAGTCACGTGGTAGCATTTGAAGCTTATTTTCAGCGTCAAATCTCTCTTCATCTGTTGAATGAATGCTACTTACAATAGCCTTAAGTTCCTTTCGCTTTGTATCATATTTTTGATTCAACTTTGCACGTCTTTTTT
>CAZHMQ010000139.1:0-4721 GCA_964533645.1 uncultured Coxiellaceae bacterium | reverse complement strand
AATACCGGCCTGTCACGCCGGGGGTCGCGGGTTCGAGTCCCGTCCACTCCGCCAATAATTATTGATTGTAATAAAACAGATGGCATTACACGGACTGGCGCATTGTCATCCCTAGGGATTAGTTCCTCATGGCCGCGAAGTTTATGCCGGTGTGTCATCGTAAAGTGAGAAAATGCGCATATGCTTCAAAGCATTCGGGATCGAACGCAAGGTTGGATAGCAGGAATTATTATTTCTCTGCTTATACTATCATTTGCTTTATGGGGAATTCACAGTTATTTCATGGGTGGTGCGGTCAGCACTGTTGTCGCTGAAGTCGATGGTGTAGAGATTACCAAAGGTCAGTTAGCAATAGCTTATGAGCGTTTACGCAGACAAGTACAATCACAACCTAATGCTAATGATGAACTCAATGCTAATACCGATGCTGGTCTAAAAGATAGAGCATTACAAGCTTTGATCAATATTCAAGTTCTTAAGCAAGCTTCAATACAACAAAACTATTATATATCACCATTGCAAGTCGATGGTTATTTAGAAAACATGCCTGAATTTCAGGTAAACAATCAGTTTTCATTAGCACGCTTCAAGCAGGCACTAGCAACGACAATGTATACGCCGGTTGAGTTTTTAGAACTTATCAAAACATCTTTGCTTATCGATCAACCTAGACTGGGTACTATTTTTAGTTCATTTTCATTGCCTAATGAAGTTGATGAAACGATTGCTTTGATTAATCAAGAGCGGGATATTGCTTATATTATTTTTCCTAATCAGCTTTTTTCAAAAACAAATGTTGTTGTTTCTGAGGAAATGATAAAAAAATATTATAATCAGCATCAAGATGAGTTTAGAACGCCTGAACAGGTGAGTGTTGAATATTTGGAGTTATCAGTAAAAGATCTCTCACATAATATTAAACCCACAGAAGCAGATTTGAAAACTTTTTATAATGAAAACACCAATGCTTTTGCTGAACCAATTAAGCGTAAGCTTGAGATGTTAACTGTTCCGGTAGGATCTGAAGCATCGCAAGAACAAGTTGCTAAAGCCAAAGAATTGATCGATCAACTCTATGAAAAAGCTAAGCAAGGCACAAGTTTTAATGCATTACAAAAATCTTATCCTCAAGCACGCATTTCTGTAAGTGATGCTAGATGGATGGCTCAAAATGAAATTCCAAGCGTCTTGCAAAAAGCTCTCTCAATGCTTACGCAAGCAGGTCAAGTGACTGCTCCTATTAAAGTCTCTGACAACAGTTTTGCTATAGTAAAAGCTATTGAACTCAAAGAAGCTCAACTTACCTCTTATGATAATGTAAAAAACAAGGTTCAAGAGTTATATACACATCAAAAAGCGCAAGAACTGTTTGCAGAGCTAAGGGAAAAGTTAGCTAATTTAACTTATCAGCATCCAGAATCACTAGAAACAGCTTCTAAAGAATTAGGTTTACCGATAAAGACCACAGAACTTTTTAGTATGGATAAAGGTTCTGATGAAATATCTTCTAACAATAAAGTGCGAGAAGCTGCTTTTAGCAATGATGTGCTAACGTTACAAAATAATAGCGATGTTATACAAAAGAATTCAGATTCAGCAGTAGTGGTGCGTGTTAAATCGCATCTTCCCTCATCGTTGTTATCGTTAAAAGCAGTGCAACAACAGATAGAGAATAAACTTAATGTTGCTGAAATTGAGACAAAAGCACGACAGGAAGTTCGCGACATAAGTGACAAACTCAATAACGGTATGAATCCGCAGGAAGTTATAAAACCATATCATATGTCCTGGAATCAAGTTGGATTTATAGCTAGACATTCTACTAAAGTGGATTCTGCTATTTTAGATACAGCTTTTGAAATGCCAAAGCCAACAAATAAACATAAAATTACTTATGCTTTTGCAAAAATTCCGAATGGTTATGCGATCATTGGTCTAAAAGATGTGAAAGATGGAAAATCTTCTGGTACAGAAGAGTATGAGGTATATGCTGAGCAGGCTCAGAATACTCAAGGTTTGCTGGAATACGGATTGTACAAACTTAGCACAATGAACGGCGCGAAAATTGTTAACAGCCCGTAAAAGCTTCAGAAGGAATGGTAAATGGATGCTAGAGCAAATATTACTGACTTAAATGATGAAGTTAATATAGAAAATTCAGCTGCGTTACCCAACGTAGATCCAAAAACCGGTGAGGTATGCAATACGCTCTTTTTTCAGGGCAATGGTTCTTCACAAACGCAACTTACTAAATATACGGGTGGTCGAAAAACATTAGCGACTACTGGCGAGTATATGTGGTGTACAGGTCGCAATAACCTTCCAGCCTTAGATGTTATTTACCATCCTATTATGGGAAAAAGTGATATTGCCGATGTAGATTTAGATCCTTTTCGAAGTATATTTTCATTCTTTAATCCAATTAAAGTAACAGCAGCAGTGGTTACATCCTATCAAAACCAAGCTAATGGAATTCAAATTTCTGATACTCCATCCTTAAAGGAAAAAACAATCGCATATCATTCTATTAATTTGTCTGAATATAGTCTTGGTCAAAGTTCAGATATGGAATCTCATTATGACAAATATAAGCATTGGTTAGCATTGACAGGTGAAGATAAAAAAGATGGCCTTATATTATGGGGCGTATCTCGAGGTACAGCAGCCACCTTTTGTGCCTTAACTAATCCTGAATATAAAGATCAATATAAAAATATTAAGCTTGTCGTATTAGAAGGCGCCGTGGATTCTATTTCTAATGTCATAGGAAAGCGATTCGGGCGTGCTGCTCCTTTAGCTGCTCAAACGCTTAATTTTTTTCATCAACATAAGATTATAAAATACGATAATGAAAATGGTCCTACTCCTTTAAATACAGTCCACAACTTTCCAGAAAACATTCCTGTGGTTTTCATTACTTCAAAAATAGATACCATAGTACCACCAGAGAATACACGTCATATTGCTTGGGAATTAGCAAAACAGAAGAAAAATGATATATTTCTTTTAGAATTAAATAGTTCGACTCATCCAAATTATATGTTTGATAATAAAGAAGATCATGATCGCTATGAACAATTTATTCATGCAATATATGAACGTTATCAATTGGCACATAAACCAGAATTGGCAGCTCAAGGAAGAGGGTTGTTAGAGCGGTATAAATTAGATCCTGACAAGTTAGAGCAAGAGCAGAAAAATGAGGATAGAGGAGCGATACTCAATACCCGTTTGTCCTGAGACCGCGTCCTTCGAGACATTCCTCAGGACGAACGGAGGCGTAACTATGTATTCAACAAGCAGTTTTATACGAAGATTCAACAGGTGAATTTAAATTATTAAATGTCAAATCTTTTCCAGCATAGGGAATAGGATGTATTTTTTGAGCAATACTTCTATTGATCTGATTTGCTGAGATAGCTGAGTTTAAACTGGTTATGGATTGGGCATTTATCTGTGAGCTTAAAAGCGTAAGAAAAAAAATTAAAGCAGTTCTTTGTATCATCCTGCCTCCTTACTGTTGATTATAAAATTTTCATCATTATACTAGATCACTTTTAAACATGAAAGCGGTTTCTACTGCCGATTCTAGGATAATTTGGTGTCACTTAAATATTGGTATTAAAAATGGATATACGTAAACTATTAACATCTCCTATAGCTGATGGCAAATGGCAGAAAAAGAATAATTTCTCAAGCGATTCAAAGTGCGAGGTTTCACAGACGCTTTCTAATACATCTCTTGTTATAAAATCTTTTATCACGGACTATTTGTCAGGCGATGAACAAAGAAAAATGGCAGAAGTTAATAAAGATTTTTATCAATGTATTCAATCAAAAGTTACAAATAAACCTTGTTTTTATTATGCAGTGGGATCAAATATCGACTTGGCTAATGATAGCCGTTTTATAAAAGAATTATGTATTTCTGAAAATCACATTAAAAACTCACTACAAAAAAATTTTTTATTATTTTCTGACTACCACACGGCTAAAAATTATGCATATTTACGTCGAGTTAATTACTATCATCAAGAATTTGATGCTTTTTTACCGCTTGCAGAGCCTGCTGTATTTATTGTGCGTCTTTTTCAAGATGGTCTGTATAATAAAATAGCTACTAAGACACAGGTGACACAACATATTCCAGAATGTCCAGCTCCTCCTGCTGCACAAACAATGCATGTTTTTGGATTTAAAGCAGCTCCTCATAAGATAAAAATATATTATTCTTATTTTAATGGCAGATTGTTTAGTCATAACACAACGCATGGTCGTTTTTCAAGTATTTGGTCGCAAGCAATATCGGTTCACAATGATTTACAAAAATCAGCTGTAGCTGGTGTGTTAGCGATATTTAATAGCTATTTCAGATGTTATTCAACATTTACCCGTCATAATCAAGAACTGGTGAGAGAAATTTTAGATAAAACCATTCAAAGCCCATCTATTGAAGAGCTTCATGATTTTATAGCATCTGCTTATCAAGAGGGAATGAACAATAATGCAATAAATAAAAATGGACATTATATGCAGATGTTAAATTTTGTGAATACAGAATTAAATCTTTTAAGAAACCTCAATAAATTACCAGGAATTAATGATTATATCGCGAAACCTGATTTTTAACTGTATTTCCTAGGGTCTGTCGTCAATTAACCCCCACCCACGTCGTCCCGCGGCTTGTCCGCGGGATCCAGCTGGGATCATCAAAATTCTAG
>CAZHMQ010000138.1:3930-4764 GCA_964533645.1 uncultured Coxiellaceae bacterium | reverse complement strand
ATACCTATACCAAATAATAATGCAGCAAGCATAAGGAATTCAGATAAAGACACCATCTTACTGCCCCTCTCTCAAAGGTTTCATTTTTTTCTCGCTTGCCATCTTAACTAGTTTCATACGATCTTTAGCAACGACGGCAATTTGTTGACTTGGATCTTGCGATTTTCTATTTTTAGGTTTTCGGTGTGACAAACTGATCGCGGCAACAATAGCAGTTAATAACATCACTGCTGAAATTTCAAATGGATAAGCGTAATCCGTATACAAAACCATGCCTATTTCTTTAAGATTACTGTAATCATCCGGTTTGAGACCCGGTGCTGGCATACTGGCAAGACCGAAACGTGCAGGTCCTATCACCATGATGGATATACCTGCGATCACAATGATAGCGAACAAAGCGATAGGAAAATAACGCACAAAACCTTCAAACATGCCAACTACATTGACGCGTAACATCATCACGACAAATAAAAAAAGTGTCATGACCGCGCCTACGTAAACAAGTACTAAAATAAGTGCCAGAAATTCTGCTTGCAACAATAACCATACACCACTCATGGCAAAAAAAGTTAACACTAAAAAGAGTGCGCCCCGTACGGGGTTGTTTGATGCAACAACCATCAAGCCTGATAAAACGGCGACGGTTGAAAATGCGTAAAATATTACTTGGTAAAATGTCATGGTTGTTTCTTCTTAAAAATTAACATATGTTTCGTGAAACCGAGCCACGACCGTCAGGGAGTGGGCATAGTTGGGCCCCCCCCCCCGGCGGGGGGGGGGGGGTGGGGTTGTTTTATTTTTATGAGGGGGGGCTAAGCCCCCCGGGTTTCG
>CAZHMQ010000138.1:0-3920 GCA_964533645.1 uncultured Coxiellaceae bacterium | reverse complement strand
GTTTAACCCGAGCTAGGACGGTCCGGTAGTGTCACAGTTGCGACACTCCCTGACGGTCGTGGCTCGGTTTCACTATCTGTACTTTTCATCCTCTGCCCTATCCGCCGCGATTTGCGCCTCATACTGATCACCAATCGCTAATAATTTATTTTTCGTTAAAATATTTTCGCCCCGATTCTCAAAATGATAATCATGGTTACGTGTCAGTACGATGGAATCTACCGGACAAGACTCTTCACAAAATCCACAATATACACACTTAAATAAATCAATTTCATAAAGCGTAGTACGTCTAGAACCATCTGCTCTGGGAGCCGCTTCAATCGTAATGGCTAAAGCCGGACATACGGCTTCGCAAAGTTTGCAAGCAATGCAGCGCTCTTCCCCATTAGGATAGCGACGTAAGGCATGAATGCCACGAAAACGAGGAGATGCGGGTGTTTTTTCTTCAGGATATTGAATCGTTATTTTGCCTTTAAAAAAATAACGACCTGTGAGCTTCATTCCTATCAATAAATCCCATAGAGAAAAACTTTTTATGTATTGTCGCAATTGTTTTAGCATATTAACTCGCAAACCATGGGGCAACATTAAATTGAACAGCCATTGCCACGACCACTATCCACACAATGGTCACGGGAAGTAATATTTTCCAGCCTAATCGCATAATCTGATCATAACGATAACGCGGGAAAGTTCCTCTAATCCATAAATACACAAACAAAAAGAAACTTAGTTTCAACAAAAACCATACTATTCCAGGCACAAAAGAAAACCATGTTTCAAGATAAGGAATACCTTGAAAGGGTGATAACCAACCACCTAAAAATAATAAGGATATCAATGCGGAAATCAAAACCATGTTGGCATATTCTGCCAAGAAAAAGAGTGCGAAAGCTGTGCCGGAGTATTCAACATGAAATCCTGCAACAATTTCAGATTCACCTTCTGCCACATCAAAGGGTAAACGATTGGTTTCAGCAACACCTGATATCCAATACACAAGAAACAAAGGCAACAAAGGCAACCAATACCAATGCCATATCCCGCCTTCTTGTGCGATCACAATAGCTTGAAAATTCAACGAACCTGCGGCCATCATCACACCAACCAACGCGAATCCCATACAAATTTCATAGGAAATCGATTGCGCAGCAGCTCTTAGCGCACCAAACATCGCATATTTTGAGTTAGATGCCCAACCTGCTATTAAAATACCGTATACACCTAACGATGAAAGCGCCAATACAAATAACACACCCGCATTGATATCCGCCAATACCACATTCTTTTGAAACGGAATCACCGACCATGCGGCAATAGACGTTCCTAAACTTAGGATGGGTGCGGTGATAAACAAATAACGATTGGAAGCATTTGGAATAATAATTTCTTTGCATAATAATTTTATGATGTCAGCAAAAGGCTGAAACAAACCGCGCGGCCCTACACGATTAGGACCAATACGTACTTGAATATAACCCAATACTTTACGCTCAAAAAACGTAAGATAGGCAACCGTCAACAGCAATACCAGTATGATTGCAACGATTTTTATAACAATAAGACCTAGCAGTAATATACCTTCCATCATTTATAAACCTCAATGGAGCCAAACAGTTCACTTAAATCACTTGTTGCTGGTATACCGCCCGCTATCCAAACCGCATGGTGTGGCACTCGACTATCAAAAGCAACGGGTAACTGAAGGGTTGCATCATGCTGTTTCACGAATACCTTTTCACCTTCTGTAACCAGAAGTGTTTTGGCCATCTCTGGATGCATGCGCACCGCGGCTACTTCTTTTTCAATGATAGCTTGCGTTTCTTGCAAAGCTTGTGCGCGACGTACAATACTATCGGTTGCATAAATAGGAATATCGCCTATGCGTGAAAGTTTAGTTTGCGATTCGATTTTTGATAAAGTTAATGGCAAGGTATTATTTTTTATGTCGGGGTTATTAATGCTTTGCAACTCTTTAAGCACATCTTCATGCGACTCATAATCAAATCCTTCTAGATGCAAGAAGTTACCCAACACTCGCAATACTTTCCATGCAGGACGTGATTCTGCAAACGATGTTGCAATGCTCTTAAACGTTTGCCATTGACCTGCTGCATTAACAAACGTACCTGCCGTTTCTGTAAATGGTGTGATAGGTAAAATGACATGCGCATGTTTTTCAATCACCGCATTGGTATACATCCCAAGGGCTATGACACACTCAGCCGATGCTAAGGCTTTTTCTGCTAACCTAGGATTTGCAAAATCCAAATCAGGTTCTATATTTAATAACACATAAGCGTTGCGCGGTTTTTCAAACATGGCTTTAGTGTTAAGTCCTCTCTCAGTGGCTTTAAAACCTGCCGCTTGACGATGCGGGATCATACCAGCAAGCCAAGCGCCGGAAGCATTTGCGCCCTCTGTGAGTAATCCCCACTTTGCACCCGTGATTTTAGCGATGTGTTGAACCAAAGCTAAAATAGTTGAAGCCTCTGGATGATGTTGTGCCGATGCACCCAATACAATAGAGGTTTTTTTATCCGCCATGAATTTAGCGGCAATCGCTTGTTCTACTTCATTAACGAAAATATCGGTCTTGATATCGTGAGGTGATACTGCTTTTGCAATAGCCAAAAGTGTTTTAACCATATCATGCGGTGCAACAATGTTCTTTAACACTGTATCAAAATGAAAAGTGTAATCTATCATATTAATAGCAATGACTTCCGTGCCTTTACGAGTTGCTTTTCGCACACGTAAGGCGCAAGAAGGTTGTTCTGTACGGATATTAGATCCAACTAAAACAATTAAATCGTTATTTTCAAGATCCGCAATAGATTGATTTAAACCTGGAAAGATAGGCATTGCATCATCAGCGCTAAAATCCATTTGACGTAAACGATGATCGACGTTGTGACTGCCTAATGCACGCATGATTTTTTGTAATACATAAAACTCTTCAGTGGTTGAACTGGGTGATGCCAATGCGGCTATAGCATCTGCTCCATGGGTATGCACTGTATCTTGCAAGGCTTTTGCGGCATGCTGTAATGCAGTTTCCCAATCGGTCTCCTGCCATTGTCCTTGCACTTTAATTTTAGGCTTGGCTACTCTGTCAGCATGCATAAGACCTTGATAACTGTATCTATCTCTATCGGATATCCAAGTTTCATTGATACTTGCATTTTCTCTAGGCACCACACGCATCACATCACCATTACGTGTATGTACGTTTATATTTGCACCCACACAATCATGAGCTGCAATGGAGGGATATTGTGTTAATTCCCATGCGCGCGCTGTAAAACGAAAAGGCTTAGAAGTTAAAGCACCCACTGGACAAACATCAATAATGTTACCTGATACTTCTGAATGCATGGCATGTTGAACATAGGTACCCACTTCCATATGCTCGCCACGACCTGTTGCACCTAGCTCACGTAAACCTGCAATTTCATCACCAAAACGTATGCAACGTGTACACTGTATACAACGCGTCATATCGGATGAAATCAATGGACCTAAATTTTTATCTTTAACAACGCGTTTACCTTGATTGTAATAAGAATCGGGTGAACCGTATCCCATACTTAAATCTTGCAACTCACACTCGCCACCTTGATCGCAAATGGGACAGTCCAAAGGATGATTAATCAGTAAGAATTCCATCACGGCTTTTTGGGCAGCCAGGGCTTTTGCTGATCGCGTAAATACTTTCATACCAGGCATGACCGGTGTGGCACATGCAGGTAATGCTTTTGGCGATTTTTCAACTTCCACTAAACACATACGACAGTTAGCCGCAATAGACAAATGCTTATGGTAGCAAAAACGTGGAATATAAATGCCAGCATCATCAGCGACTTGTATCACCATGCTATTCGGTTTTGCTTTTAGCGGTTTGCCGTCTATTTCAA
>CAZHMQ010000137.1:0-4809 GCA_964533645.1 uncultured Coxiellaceae bacterium | reverse complement strand
GGTGGCGATGATTACATATGTTTATATATTAAATCAAGGACTAGATAATATCTCTGCATGCGTTTCGCGAATAAAAAACGAAATCACTATGGCTAAAGCAATACCAATAGGCATGATAGATAAAGCAAATTGATAAGCTTCCGGTGAGTAAATTCGTATACCTTCCGTCATCGTACCGGTCCATCGCATATCGAGTAATTTTCCTACGACGGGTTGAAATACATTCCCACCTACCATGACAAAAAAGTTAGTAAGCGCGATAGCGGTTCCTGTAATTCCCATACTGGTCGTTTCTCTTGCAATGGCAAATACTAATATTTGCGCACTGGATGCAAGACCAAATGCAAAAAGTAATAAATATATTTGCATATCTGAAAGTCTCGGCACATACAAAATCACGACAATAGTAATAAGCGCAAAAACAGATGCTATCAAGATAGGTAAACGTCGCAAACGAATCATATCAGATAACCAACCCCACAAAGGTCCGCCCACTGCCCAACCCAAAAAGATAAGTGAATTTGCGTTCGCTGCTGCAGCTTTTGAAAAACCATGCGATTGCTCGAGGTATTGAATACCCCATAATTCTGCGAAAGCAGACAATGAAAGATATAACAAAAGTCCTATCAATCCATTCAACCATATTTGGGGATTTTTTATTGCCCCCCATAAGCCTAATAATAAACCGTGAAAATTTAATGCGTGTGAATGAAACGAAGTTTGTCGCGATCCAGCATCCCGCACAATACACCATATAACGACGGTTAAGATAATGCCTATGACAGCCGATGCATAAATGGTAACTTGCCAACCTACAGAATCGACTAAATTACGAAGAACAATATCACCAATCATCGCACCTACCATACCTAAACAGGTAATGATGCCAGAAATCAGCGCAAAACGATGCGGTGGTAACCAAATGGTTGCTAATTTTAAAGCTCCTACAAACGCAAATGCTGAGCCAAAACCCACTAAAAAACGTCCTGCTTTTGCAAGTTCCAAACTATAACCGCTTGCAAATAAAAAAGTACCTACAGCACAGAGCATACAAGCAAAAGTCAACAAACATCTAGGACCATATCTATCCATAAGTAAGCCGACGACAATTTGCAAAGGAACATAAGCATGGTAGTAATAAGCCGAAAAAATCCCGACTTCTGTTGCAGTTAAGTCATACATATGCATTAATTCCTGCGTCATAACGCTAGGACTGATACGCAATAAATATTCATAACAATAATAAAGTGCGCCTAAACCACAAATAATCCAAGGCATAATCTTTGAAGGTTTAGCTTTGTTTTCCATATCTGCAAAATTTAATGGTACAGATTTCAAGGTCTTTCCTGTCATAAAACTCCCTTTGAATTCTCGAATTAAGTCCTTATTCGACGTTACGTGTATAAGCACCGCACTTGGTGCTTATATCGGATTCACATTAGCTGCACCGGAAGCAATCGCTGCTTGCGACACTGCGGATGAAACTTTTGCTTTTAAACGCTTATCCAACAATTTAGGTAAAATATAATCGGGTCCAAATGATACATGTTGTAAATTAAACGCTGTTAATACATCTGCTGGCACAGGTTCACGTGCTAAATCAGCAATGGCTCGTACCGCAGCTAATTGCATATCTTCATCAATGCGTGTCGCATGCACATCTAATGCACCCCTGAAAATATAGGGAAAACAAAGCGCATTATTGACTTGATTTGGATAATCACTACGTCCTGTTGCCATAATCACATCATCACGCACACTTTTAACAAGCTCAGGCGTTATTTCAGGAATAGGATTTGATAAAGCAAAAACAACAGGGTTTTTAGCCATGCTTTTAATCATTGCAGCACTGACTACATCCGGACCTGATAAACCTACAAATACATCTGCCTCTTGCATAGCATCAGCTAAAGTTCTTTTATGTGTCTTGTTTGCAAAAATGAGCTTATATTCATTGAGATCATTTCTTCCGTGATGAATCACACCTGCACGATCCACCAATAAGATATTTTCTACAGGCACACCAAGCTTTAGTAACATCTGCATGCATGCGATACCCGCAGCACCAGCACCTGCAGAAACAATTTTGACTTCTTTTAGATTTTTGCCTTGTAATTCCAATGCATTTAATAGACCGGCTGCCACCACAATAGCTGTTCCATGTTGATCGTCATGAAAAACAGGGATAGGTAATAAAGCCTGAAGTGCTTTTTCAATCACAAAACATTCTGGCGCTTTAATATCTTCAAGGTTAATACCTCCAAATGTAGGAGCAATACGTGCTACCGTATCAATAAAACCTTGTGCATCATTACAATTGACTTCAATATCAAAAACATCAATATCAGCAAAAATTTTGAATAAAATACTTTTTCCTTCCATGACGGGCTTGCTTGCTAAAGCGCCCACGTCTCCCAATCCCAATACGGCAGTGCCGTTTGAGATGACAGCCACTAAGTTCCCTTTACTGGTATATCGATAAGCAGCTTGCGGATTTTTCGCGATTTCCAACACAGGTACTGCCACACCAGGGGTATAACACAAGGATAAATCATCTTGTGTCATGGCTGGTTTAGTAGAAACTACGCTGATTTTGCCAGGAGTTGGCAACGCATGATAATCGAGAGCAAGCTTGTGTAAATGGTCAGTCATCACCGTCATACCTTTTTATATAGGTCTTGGTTGAAACCAATAAAAAACGCCACCGTGAGGATGGCGCGCTTTAATAGTCATCATTGCACACAAATCTTGTAACAAAAATACATGCTTAGCTTTGATCGGCTGCTTTAGCAGATGGTTTACCTCTGCGTGCATATTTTTGTTGGAAGCGATCAACGCGGCCTGCGGTATCAACAATCTTTTGTTTGCCGGTGTAAAAAGGATGGCACATTGAGCAAACTTCGATCAATAAATTCTCTTTACTGGTGGTGGAACGCGTTACAAAAGTATTGCCACAACTACAGGTTACCTTGATTTCTTTATAATCTGGATGGATTCCCTGTTTCATAATTTAACCTCTCTTTAAAACATGCCTGAGTAGAATAGGTCGGTCATAATAGCTGAGTACAAAAGATGAATCAAGCCTATTTAAAATAGGATCGTAGAGAAAGCCATGATTTTTCCAAAATCATGGCTTTCATTTACAACGCGAATTATTTTAATTTACAGCTACTCTCAGCATTGGCTGTTAAGAGCGACGCAAGCTCAATCTGTTTTTTAAAAACTAATTCCAGATTATCACCTTCAAGCAAACGATTTAACAGTACTTCAACATCATTGCCATGCTTTATAACTGTCTGATTTAACAGATTTAATATATTGTTTCTGCGTCCTAATGTTTGGGAAGCACTAGAATGTTTTGCATCAGCCAAGGTACAAAGTTTTAATTGGTCAATAACCTTGGTAACTAATTCTTTTGAAATGTTAAATGTCGTAGCGTTCGCATGAGTTTCATTGGTTAACTGTTCGAATTCCTTTTTCATGGTATATCTTTTATGAATAATACTATATATGACGGGTATATGACCTAATACTAAGCCAACCACTAAACCCAAAGTCGCTGCAGATGTATTAGAAACGATAGTAGAATTCAATCTTCCATTATTTGCACGATACGCTAAAAAACCACCTAAAACAATCGATGCACCCACTATTGCGCGATCTATAATCTCTTTTTTGCTATAAGTATGATTTCCTACAAGATTCCCAATTCTCGAAGCATCAAGCATATTACCGGTCGCCGCAGTTAAACGATTTGGCCAATTTTCTGGAAAAAATCTAAGCATAACAACCCCTTTATTGAGATAAATTTGAACAGGCTCTTAGATATTAAACTCTGCAATGACCGGCGCATGATCCGACGGTCGCTCCAAAGCACGAGGGATTTTATCGATATAGCAGCGTTCACATTTCTCGCTCAGCCCTTGGCTTGCAAAGATATGATCGATACGTAAACCCATATTCCGTTTAAAAGCATTCATTCGATAATCCCACCAAGTATAGCTTTTTTCAGACTGGTCATGCAGCCGAAAACTGTCAACAAAACCCACTGCGATTAACTCACGCAAGGCTTCACGCTCTTGTTCGCTAAATAGTACTTTTCCTTCCCATGCTAGAGGATCGTGCACATCTTGAGATGCAGGAGCTATATTAAAGTCACCCAATATAATCATATTAGGATATTTTTGTAGCTCTTCCATAAGAAATAAGCGCAAATGATGCAGCCAATTTAATTTATAGGTATATTTTTCTGAGCTTACACTTTCACCATTCGGGACATACAAATTAATCACACGAATACCTCCCACTGTAGCCCCTAACACCCTGCGCTGGGGATCATCAAAACCCGGAATATCCGTAATAAGGTCTTTGCAAAGGTTACGACTCAAAACCGCCATTCCGTTGTATGTTTTTTGACCGCTATAACAAACCTCATAACCAGCTTGCTTTATGACATCTATGGGAAAGTCCGTATCTATGAGTTTTGTTTCTTGAAGCGCCAATACATCGGGTTTATGCGCTGCCAACCATTCCAACACATGCGGGAGACGCACACGTAATGAATTCACGTTCCAAGTGGCTATTTTAAATGACATTCAGGGTTATCCTCTTTGATTAATGAGCAATTATAGTCTAAAAAATAGCTATAATGCTCTATCTGATGTAATATAATCCCCTTTTAACTTTCCAGGTGGATAACGTGGCAGAACAACTTAGAAATATAGCAATCATAGCCCATGTGGATCATGGCAAAACGACATTGGTCGATAAACTTTTACAACAAACTCAAAGTCTTTCCAAAAAGACCAC
>CAZHMQ010000136.1:0-4835 GCA_964533645.1 uncultured Coxiellaceae bacterium | reverse complement strand
GGATACTCCGAGATTAAAAATAAAAAATTCTTAGATGTTCTTTATGCCAGGCACACCAGTAGAAATTTTAATGCTGCACCTATTTCTTTTGAAGATATAGCAACTTTACTAAAAATCACATTTGCTTCTTCAGATAGAGATCAAGATCATTACCATTCGGTAGGTTTAGCAAGAATAGGGCAGAGAAAAACATCTCCGTCAGGTGGAGGGCTTCACCCTAGTGAGGCATATCTTTTTGCGCAAAATGTGAATGGCCTTGAAAAAGGAATATATCATTTTAATTCACAGGAATGTTATTTAACCAAAATAAATTCGATCGAAAATGAAATAAATCTTGGTGACATTTTAAATGGCCAATATTTTGCAAATGATTTATCAGCTGGCATTTTTATTACTTCTGCATTCAAGAAACAATGGTGGAAATATAAGCATTCACGAGCTTATCGAATTGCTTTATTAGACGCAGGACACTTGTCACAAACATTGCTTTTATCTGCTACCGCACTAGGCATTTCAACTTGGATGAGTGGTGCATTTGATGATACCGAGGTATCAAGACTATTAAAAATTGATTCAATTTGTGAGAGGCCAATTTTTTTTGTTGGGTTAGGCTTTGGGAACGGAAGCTCAGTAGATGTTGAAACTTTAAAAATATTGGAAAAATAAATTTATGCTTGCTCAACAAGTAAAATATAAGTTCGCAGAATTTAAATATGCCTATTTCATAGCAATGCTTTACATGTCTTTAGTTATTTTATGCTCCATCGTTGGTTTTAAATTAATTCTCACACCTTATGGTGTCATCTCAGGGGCATCATTAGTATGTCCATTTGTATTTTTGATGGGTGATGTAATTGCTGAAGTTTATGGATATAAATTAGCATTGCATTTATTTTTTTCCGGATTGGTTTGTAAATTAATACTTGTTATTTTTAGTTACACAATTATTTCCCTACCCTCACCAATCGATTGGGATCATCAAGCATCGTATGATTTGATAATTGGTAGCTTACCAAAAATTTATGGATATTCAATTTTGGGAATGATTGTGTCATGGATACTTAATGCATTTGTTTTAACGCGATGGAAATACATAGTTCAGGGTAAATATTTTTGGTTTCGAAGCATCGCTACCTCAGGCGTAGGAGAAACAATATTTACCATCCTATCGGTTACTCTAACTCTCTTGGGGACAGTGCCAGCACATAGCATTCCAAGTATTGTCATCTGGTCATTTAGTTTGAAAATAGCATTCACTATCTTATTTTCTTTTCCAATTACACTCCTTGTTAATTGGCTAAAGCAAGCGGAAAAAGTAGATGTTTATGATAATAAATTTGGATTAAACCCATTTAAAGAGCTAGCTAATGAAAATTAAAATACCAAGTAGAAATACAATTCCTGAGTGCGAAATATATGTTGAAATTTTGCAAAATTCAGATGAGACAGCCTGTCAGCTTGGCAGTAAACGTCCGGTTATGTTGATGTTGCCTGGCGGTCCAGGCGGCAATCATACAGTGTATGATGCCATTAAAACCTCTTTATCCAAATATGCCGATCTTGTATTAATAGATCCGCGAGGTTGCGGTCTAAGCTCTCCTTCAGAAGCTCGATTTTGCAAAATGGAAGAATCAGTTAATGACATAGAAGCATTGAGAGAAGCATTAGGAATTGAAAAATTTATTTTATTTGGCGGTTCGTATGGTGCAATGGTTAGCTTATGCTATGCAATTAAATATGCTAAAAATTTGCAAGGCTTGATTTTAGTGGCAGGCGCTCCATCTGGTGATTGCTTTAATACAGCGCTTGAGACATTAAAAAAAATAGGCACAGAAGAACAGGTTGCATTAACAGAAAAATCATTTGCAGGAAAAATTGAGTCAATTCAAGAAAAAGAAAGATACTATTCTATTATGCGAAATATTTATTTAGCAAAAAATAAAGAAGATATGAAGGTAGATCAAAAAAACATCCCGACCATAGGAAAAAAATTACCTTATTTTTTAGAGTTATCAAACTTCGGGCATACGGCTATTTTCCCAAATTATAATGTTGTAAACGATTTACATAAAATAACAACACCGACGTTATTGTTGGCAGGAGAAAAAGATTGGATAAACAATGTAAAATACGCTTACCAAATGCATGAGTTAATACCTGATTCTGAACTGGTTGTTTTCCCTAACGCCGGACATTTTATTTGGTATGGTATTGAAAATGATTTTTATGAAAAAATAGAAATATTTATTTTGCAGAGAATTATAAATGCAGCCAAAACTTGCTGATCTAATAAAATGATGAATTCTAAGCTTTCGATTGAAAAAATTGAGTATGTTCTGCCAAAGACAAAACAAACAGTTGAAACCGTTGCAGGTGTATCTGGTTTCAGTGTCGATGAGTTGGAACAAAATTTAGGATTTGTTGAGAAATATGTAACAACAGATGAAGAGACAGCGCTAGATTTGGCAAAAGAGGCTGTGCTTAAACTCATGAAAGCTCGTGCAATATCGCCAGATGAACTTGATTATATCATTTTTGCGCATAGCGGTATTTGTGAGGACGGCAGTATAAGATCGCCCTCAGCAAAAATACAATCTTTAATCAAAGCAAATAGTGCTTTTTGCTTTGAGATAACTAATGGCTGTAACTCTCTTAATGCAGCTCTACATATCGCTAATAATTTATTAAATAATAATCAGGTCGAAATAAATATTTTAATTGTTGTCAGTGACACATTAACAAAGTTTGTAGATTTTTCGGAAAAAAATGTAATGCATTGTTACATGTATTCGGATGGTGCGGCTGCAATTTTAGTTAATAATTATGGAAAATCTAACAAACTAATTTCTTCCGCATTACATACAGATGGAAATTATGCCGATGTATCTAAAATCAAATATAAAATACAAAATGGTGTTAGTAAAAAAATAGTTCCAATAATTAATACGGATATTTCTGAAGAATCTAAACCTAAATTGTATGATGCACTGATATCAAATTATATTAAAGTGATAACGAAATGCATGAGCAGTTACGATTTAAAGCCAAGTGATATAAAATATTTATTTCTCGGGCAAAATAGCAAAAAAGTGCTTTCTGGTGTGCTGAGTCATTTTAATTACAATGATGCCAAAACACTTTTTACAGGAAGATACCTTGGGCATGTAGGTCCGCTTGACTCGATTATTGCATTCCATGATAGCTTAATTTCTGGAAAGATCAGCTCTGATGATTATGTTATCTTAGCTGGCACAGGAACCGGATTTCATTGGGGTGCCCACTTAATCCAGGTATAACATCTTCACGATTATCAAGTAGGAGCTACATAGGTGAAAAATTTTTTAAATAAAATTAGAAAATATTTTTATAGAAATAAAAATACTTGTCGATTAATCGAGATCGATTTATCTCAACAAGAAGTAAAGTTTCAAATTAAAATGAAGTTACCTATTTTAAAATGCTCTGTTAGCCAAGCCATAAATGAATTAAATTTAATTTCACACATATCTCCTATCGAAGCATGTTACCTAGGCGGACATTATGGAAGAATACTTAATGCAAGTTGGTATGATAATACCATTAAGAAAAACGCCAACAAAACAATGTCATTTTTATTGGAAAATAATGCTGGAAGATACCAAATTTTATATAAAGACAGGGCAGGAAAGATTGGATTCTATGATAGAAAATTACAACAAGAATTCATTGAATATCCGCTTTCAATAGTCAGTAATGAAAATCTTGTTTCGCTGTTTAATTCGAGTCAGGCTTGTTATATCGGTATTCTAGCCGGTTTACAACTCGAAAAATTGGTTTTAAGACAAAATATGGATACGCTTAACTATACCAGTGAAAAAAAACCTCACCTGAGATTGATCAAGTAGAAAATAAAATTTTTAACTATATGAAAATATTGATTTAACCAACACCCCTAGCAGTTTTACTTTTTTATCCAATGGCTCAATTTTTCCTGACTGACTGATTGGTAGTAATAAAGTTTGCATGCCATCTATTGAAAGCTGTCGTAATGTTGCCTCTTTCGTATTGGGGTAATGTATAACAATATAATCGCCATCGCGCGGTGTAAGTGATATGTCAATAATTAGCACTGTTCCTTTGGGAAACTGCTCCTCCATTGATGGCCTGCTTTTTAATGCATAAGCACCTAATGTCACTTCATCACAGCCTATCCAATCGTGCCAAGTAGCGGTATCTAAATTTCCAACCTTTACAGCATGCTCTATACAATCCTCCCACGATATAATGGGCACAGCCTGAGTTGCAATTTTTGCTTTCTCATTAAACGTCAGCGAAGCTGAAAATAGCTCATCAATGGTTAAGTTAAAATAGTCTGCTATTGCTTTCAGAGTCGATGCGCGGGGATCTTCTGTCATTCCATATAATATTTTATTGATTGTAGGTCTTGGAACACTAATTTGGCGGGACAGCTCAGCAGCAGTGATATTTTTTTTGCTCATTAGCATCTGTACATTTGAAGACAATGTTTCACCGAAGCTTATGTTGTTGTGCATCTTAGCTTTTGTCATTACTTTGCAATTTCCTAAAAAATGTAACGTCCATCAAAGGCTGTCTCATAGTAACAGAGATATGACATATATTTAAAATATTTAGCCATTTTATAGAAATTAGATATTGACTGCGTTACTAAAGTATCTATTATAGATACTTTAGTAACATTTCGGCAACATATAGATAGAACTAGATAGACGCGATCTCTTTTGTTGTCAATTTAAATAATTCTATGAAAAGGAGTGTATATGTTGCGTAATTGTTTTTGGCATTCCCTAGGGACAATGGATAAACAGGAAAAAGCT
>CAZHMQ010000135.1:0-4867 GCA_964533645.1 uncultured Coxiellaceae bacterium | reverse complement strand
AAGTTTCGCTATTATACATACACCAAAGTTAGGGTAAGAAAATGTTTAGTTCTACTGATGAAAGTGCAAGTTTTAAAGAAGTCTATAATTTAGCTATAAAAGCAAGAGATTATGCTAGACAACAAATTATTCAAGGTACTTCGCAGATAGAAAACAATGACTTCTCTTACGCTGGACAAATGGCTCTGGAAACAGCATTAATAGATGATTGTAAGCCGTTTTATATTGAAAAAAATCTTTTGCAATTGGATGCAAATCGATTGATTTACGATTTTGAAGCGACTATTCAGACTACCTCACAATACTCCTTAGGCAATTGTGGCGAACTTGCTTATCAAGCTTTAGATTATGTCATGTCGGTTGCTAAAGCGAATCATATTCTTGCGGAACTCTATACCATACAAGGTGGAGAGCATATGATATTGGTGCTCGGTCGTAGACAGGATAGTCATATAAGTGATCCTATGAATTGGGGTGATGATGCAGTCATTTGCGATCCTTGGGCCAAAGATGAGAAAAATCAAGTTTATCCCGCAAAAGAGTATGTAATGAAATTAAAAAATTATACTTATGAATTCAAGCCGCATGATGTACTACCTGAAGATGTGATAAATGCGAAAAATGAACGCACTAATTTATTACAAGACTTTCAGATGGGGCAGCATGTATTGATGCCAGTCCGTGGTTATCATAATAAATATTTATCAGAAAACAGAGATATAGAAACACTTTATCAAAAATATACTAAAAAAATAAATGTCTTGATTGAGATGCTTACCGCATATCAAGCGCAAATAGATGCATTAGAGTCACATTTAGCATTAAATAAGAAACAAGATGAGCGATATAGAGTGCTTATGTTTAAAAGTGTAAACCTAAATGATCGCATTCGCTCACTAAAATCGGACCGTGTATTTGCAAGAGTTCATAAGGGTGATTATCGTGAAGTGAGGAATACGCTTATGCATGCTTTAGCTTCACAGTATGATGATGTTATGCATGCCATGCAACTTACACCTAGGGAAATGGTAGAGGTGAATGAGGTTGATCGACATCTTGCTATCAATTTTGGGTTTTTTTCATTGAATAAACATAAACTAAAGTCATCGATAAAACGAATTGTCGAGTCTTCTAAGAGTATGTGTGATAGAAAATTCAGTTTAATCTCAGATGAACCAGTTATTTCAGCGTTATCTTCAGGTTCTCCATCAAATGTCTTGCGTCTCTAAATAACTGATGTTATCTTTGTCGCCCTGTCAAAATCCTGCGTCATAAGGATTTATGTGATGTTAAACAGGCACGTAGCTCAGTGGTAGAGCATCACCTTGACATGGTGGTGGTCGGTGGTTCGATCCCACTCGTGCCTACCAATTCTTAGGGCTTGTTTACCAACATAGTAGAATTGTAAACAGCCCGTACTATACAGCACTGATTAAATAGAGAACACTATGCTAGTTATTACTCTACCGGATGGAAGTCAACGGCAATTTCCTAATCCTCTGACCATTGCAGAGCTTGCAGCTTCTATTGGAGCGGGTCTTGCGAAAGCTGCATTAGCGGGCAAAATTGATAATAAACTCGTGGATACCTCTTTTTTAATTGAAACGGATGCCTCTGTTTCTATTGTTACTGAAAAATCCCCCGAAGCGCTTGAGGTTATTCGCCATTCTGCTGCACATTTGCTCGCACAAGCGGTTAAATCATTATTTCCTACTGCTCAGGTGACCATAGGTCCGGTGGTTGAGAATGGATTTTATTATGATTTCGCGTTTGGCCGTTCTTTTACACCTGACGATTTGATCCGAATCGAAGAAAAAATGGCTGAATATGCCAAACAAGATTTAATCGTGACTCGACGTGTGATGAAGCGTGATGAAGCGATTGTTTTTTTTCGTAGTATAGGCGAAGAATATAAAGCCAAAATTATCGAAGACATTCCTGCGAATGAGACTTTAACGGTTTATCAGCAAGGCGATTTTATTGATTTATGCCGTGGCCCCCATGTTCCAAGTACAGGCAAAATTAAAGCTTTCAAACTCACTAAGTTAGCAGGCGCGTATTGGCGTGGCGACTCAAATAATGAAATGTTGCAGCGTATTTATGGCACAGCTTGGACAGATAAAAAGTCTCTTGATGAATATTTAACGCGCCTTGAAGAAGCTGAAAAACGCGATCACCGTAAAATTGCTAAGAATCTTGATTTGTTTCATATGCAGGAAGAAGCGCCAGGTATGATATTTTGGCATGCCAATGGACAGGTTATTTACCAGCAAATTAAATCTTATATCAGTCAAAAGCTCGTTGAGCGTGGTTACGATGAAATAGCTACTCCACAATTAGTTGATTTAGATTTGTGGAAGAAATCAGGTCATTGGGATATGTTTGGTGAAGAAATGTTCACCGTAAAAACTCAAGATGATAGGCATTTTGCTTTAAAACCTATGAGTTGCCCATGTCATGTGCAAGTTTTTAAGCAGGGTTTGCGCAGCTATCGCGATTTGCCCGTTCGTTTTGCCGAATTTGGTTGTTGTCATAGGAACGAATTATCGGGAGCCATGCACGGCTTGATGCGCGTGAGACAAATGGTTCAAGATGATGCGCATATATTTTGCACAGAGCAACAGATTCAACAAGAAGCCTTAGATATTATTAATTTAGTAATCGAGGTTTATCGCGACTTTGGTTTTAATGAAATTTTAGTCAAATTGGCCACCCGCCCAGATAAACGCCTTGGAACGGATGAGTTATGGGATCACGCTGAGCATGCATTGGCTGAATCATTGCGTGAAGCAGGTCTTAATTTTGATGTTAAGGCAGGCGAAGGGGCATTTTATGGTCCGAAAATTGAATTTCATCTAAAAGATTGTATAGGACGTACCTGGCAATGTGGTACATTACAGCTGGATTATTCTCAGCCCAATCGTCTTGATGCTTATTATATAGCCGAAGATAGCAGCAAAAAAGTTCCTGTGATGTTACATAGAGCTATTTTAGGGTCATTAGAGCGCTTTATTGGTATATTAATCGAACATTATGCGGGTAAATTTCCGGTTTGGTTGGCTCCAATTCAGGTGATGGTGATGAATATTACCGATAAACAAGAGTCATATGCGAAAGAAATCACCGGTTTCTTGAAAAAACAGGGCATTAGAGCAAAATCGGACTTGAGAAATGAGAAGATCGGCTTTAAAATCCGCGAACACACATTGCAATGTATTCCTTACCTTTTTGTGGTGGGAGACCGGGAAGTCGAAACGCGCACTGTTTCGGTTCGTACACAGCAGGGGGTTGATTTAGGCAGCTTATCTTTAGATAAGTGTTTGGATCTTATTAATAAAGCTGTAGCATTGCGTGGAAGAATTGATTAGGAGGAAGGTAGAATTAGTACAGATAAAAAACCTCGTATTAATGAGGAAATAAAAGTCTCACAAGTCCGTTTAATTGATGCTGATGGCAATCAATTGGGCGTGGTATTTACACATGAGGCCAGAGAAATTAGCAAAGAAGCCGGTATGGATTTGGTTGAAGTATCACCTGATGCTAAGCCTCCTGTTTGTCGTGTGATGAATTTTGGAAAATTTGCTTATCAACAAAACAAGCGTAAAGCAGCCGCTAAAAAGAAGCAGAAACAAATTCAGCTTAAAGAAGTTAAATTTAGACCAGTAACGGAAGAAGCGGATTATCAGGTTAAGCTGCGAAATACAGTACGTTTTCTGCAGAATGGCGACAAAGCTAAGATATCTTTGCGCTTTCGTGGGAGAGAGATGTCGCATCCCGAGCTAGGTATGCAACTTTTAGAGCGTATTATTGTTGATGTAGTGGACTATGGTATTGTCGAACAGCGACCTAAAATGGAAGGTCGACAAATGATTATGATAATTGGGCCAAAAAAGCAAAAATAGTGTATACTGTCGCCTTTTTAAGTTTTCCTTTTAAAAAGTTTATCGATTTGATTGGGAAAGAGGGGATAGGGGTGAGGAAATATGTTGTTTGCGTGATCTAGGAAGGAACATGTAACTGCATAAGTCTTCACCCTCTACTCCTCTTCCTTTTGATATGATTCGAGTCCTGTTTAACAGGCGAAAGTATTTTTTGATTTATAAGTTGGAGTGTGATTGAAATGCCAAAGTTAAAAACCAATCGTGGTGCGGCAAAACGATTTAGAGCGACAGCCAGTGGATTTAAAAGTCGTCGTTCTTTTCGTAACCACATACTGACCAAAAAGGCGACAAAACGTAAACGTCAATTGCGTGGCACAACGCAGATTGATGCATCTGATTTTCGCTCAGTTGGTCGTATGTTACCTGGCACAGTCACTAAATCTACAAAACGTAGACGTTTATATCGCGCTAAAAACACGATGATTTCATTAGATATAGAAGTTGTAAATGAGGGGTAAGTAGGTCATGGCAAGAGTCAAAAGAGGTGTAACGGCACGTGCACGCCATAAGAAAGTACTCGATAAAGCTAAAGGGTATTATGGGGCGCGAAGTCGAGTTTTTCGTGTAGCTAACCAAGCGGTTATTAAAGCTGGCCAGTACGCTTATCGTGATCGTCGTGTGAAAAAGCGTGAATTTAGAGCATTATGGATTATCCGTATTAATGCAGCTGCCCGTGAAGTAGGTATGAGCTATAGCATGTTAATGCATGGTTTGAAAAAAGCAGCGATTAATATTGATCGTAAAGTGTTAGCTGATATTGCAGTACATGATAGAACAGCATTTGCTGCGTTAGCGAATGCAGCTAAAGCAAGTGTAGAAGCTGCTGCTTAGTTTTGTAGGGTGGGCAAAGCCGCGTGAGCCCCCCCCACACATTTGTCGGGTGAGCTAGCGAGGGTAGGGCCCACCAAAATATTATGTTATGAAGA
>CAZHMQ010000134.1:0-4878 GCA_964533645.1 uncultured Coxiellaceae bacterium | reverse complement strand
GAGAATGAAAAAAAAATATTTAGTCAGTGGTATTGGCATGCTCATTTTAATGGGTCATGGAGTTGCAGTTGCAGATAATCTACCGGGTAGCGTGACTGTTACATTAGCTGATGCATACTATCACTTTGATAATAAGCGAGACTTAGATAACTCCGCTTTTCCTAATCTTGCTGTTGCCTATAATTTTACCCCACATTGGGCGATGGAAGCAGGAGCAGGGGTATTGAATACCACGCAGTCAAAAGAGTCGGGGGGTAGAGGTGTGCATGGGGTTTTATATAATATCGATGGTATTTATCGTTTTATATCCTGTGGACATTTCGAGCCTTATATTTTAGGTGGTATAGGGTTACTTACCTTGGTTCCTAACGGAACGGATAGTGAGCATCCAGGTAATGTGAATATTGGATTAGGCGCACAATTATTCTTCGGACCAACGGTTGCTATGCGCGCTGAATTCCGTGATGTGTATCAAACAACGGGTAATAGTCATAATGATTATATGGTGAATTTTGGCGTGAGCTTTTTGTTTGGTGGTGAAAAGAATATAGTTAAAAATTATAAATGAACTTCCGTCTTCTGTATCGATAGAATCTGTCACTCCCGCGCAGGCGGGAATGAGCGTACCGTAACTTATACCGTAGGAGCTTTTAGTGAAATGGAGGCTGTAATGACTTCTTTTTTTGATGATGTGAATTTTCGTGCAAAAAGTTTTTTAAAGTAATCTACGACGGGTTGATATGTCGCTTCTATATCCGGAAGTAATTGTTCTTCAAATACTTTCTTAGTAACTTTATATGTAACTCCGTTAGTATTATCCGAATATCTGATCAAGCCTCGATAAGAAGCATTTAACGCTAAAGCAATGGGTACTTGAAATTTTTCTTCTATTCCACTAAATGAAATGTGTTTGCAATCAGCTTCTCCCTTTATTTCTTTTGTAATTTTTAATTCTGTTAATATGATATATGTTTCTTTAGCATTGGGTTTATTTGCATTTGATATAGCTATTTGTAAAATTTTATTCGCTAATTCTTCAGGAGTGAATCTTGTCTTCATCTATAGTTCCCCAAGTTATGTATTTGTGTTTAACAAATGTCAAAGGTAGCGCTGTAACTATAGACAATAGATCTGCATTTTTAAAGTGATTTTATGAATGCGCCTCATAGGATATGGTTAACAGCTTGATTATATTTGGATTCCACTGATATTTCATGATATTTTGAGGGTAAGGTCAAAAAATGCGCTATACTGAACATAGAACCCAGCTTTTATTGTATAAAAAATACGACGAGGAGGTCTTATGGGTTTAGATAAACACAGCCCTTTTTTAGAAGACCAAACTGTATTGTCACAACAACTTAGTGTGGAAGATAGTTACGAGCGCGGAATGTTGAGCGCGACGCATGCACTGACCACTCAAGATTTGCAAGAGATGCTAGATGTCTGTGATACCCCACAAATCATGGTGATGCCGTTCAATGCAAAAAGCATAAGCAATGCCTTAGCGTTGATGAAAGAAGAAAATGCTGAAGTTGCTGATTTTTATGTTATTCCATTCTTGTTAAGCAATACAAATAAAAATGAACAAGGTGATCACTGGCTTACAGCAACAGTCTCTGTAAACCCTCTTACAAGAGAGATTCTTTATACCATTGATGATAGCGTGGCCTTAAATGCATCTGAGAAACAAGACTATAAAAAAATCATGGAATCTGCTATTCAACAGGATGAAGCATTTCCTGATAAAAAAGGATGGACAATGATAGGTGCATTCATTGAGGGCGACGCAACTCAAACGGATGCATACTCTTCAGGATATCGGGCATTACATCGATTATTTCAGGATCCTACTGTCCGAGGAGATTCATTAGCAGCTTATGTTTACTCTGGAATCGATGCAATGTCCAGCGAAAAACTTGTCGAGTCATTTTTTCAACAAAGACTTCAAGATAATAGCATCCGTATTGGAGAGCTAAAACCATGATGCGCGACCAACATGAGAAAAAACCCGCAGATGTATTTATTGAGAATTATTCTATAGAACGTAAAGAAATGACATTTCCAGTGACAGAATCAAAATTAACGGATAATGATTACAATGAAATGTTAAAAGCTCTTTATGGCGCTATCGGTATGGATAACGATCCTTTGCCACGTCTTACGCTTACTCGAGTGGATCAAATGGCTTTAAATGGCATAAATGCATTTTTTAAAGACCCCGAAAAAAAGAATCGCCGCTTATGCAAGACATTAAAAATTGGCATTGATCAAGAAAAAAAAGATGCTAAAACATATCAAGATGCGTTCTTTATCACTTTGCAACATTTATCGCAATCAGGTCTAGAGCATTTAATCCTTGATGGAAACGTAGATATCTTTGATGAGAAAGCATTCTTGAGCATCGTTGGGACACATAACATAACATGTCATATCGAATTACCTGATCGTTTGAAAAATACTGAATTTCAATTTTCACTTGATAAACAAATCATGATGAATCGTCGTAACTTCAATGAAAAAGTATTGAAGGAAGCGAAAAGTGAGCATATGGATGCTGAACAAAAAGCAAGGGCTAATCAAATAGCTCAGCGTGAATTACTTAAAAAAGCCATGCATGACTTTGTTAAAAAACAGCATGGGGCTTTGGCTGTTCAGACGGATGCGCCGAAAGACATAGATTTAGATCTAGATGTTGGACGTGCACTTGCATTAGACAAAGGCAATGAGGCTGAAATCATATTCAAGGAAATGTCATCTTCTGCACCTAAAAAAGAACTAAAAAAGGAGGAGCATTATGATTTTAAGGACATTCAGAGTATCTACAAAGAAGAGATAAAAAAACCTGGACTTAACCCATTAAAAGAATACTGTGTCGCACAAGGAATACAAGAAAAAGAGTTTAACAAGTTATTTTATCATATATTTAACTATGGTTATTCCCTTGTAACGTCGAAGGCAGCTCAATATATTGTAGAGCATCGAGAATATTTTACCGCAGGCATTAATCGTGATGAAAGATATCTTCCTTCTGGATTTATTCTAGAGGATAATGTGTTACATTATGATGCGGAGTTGAAAAATCAACCTTCTCTTGCGCCTACCATAGCTCAAAAACCGGAAAGCACAGCGCTGAGTATCAGTTTGACTGAAGACATACTCAAAGATCCACGGTATGCTGACACGTTGCAATCAATATGGTGTGCACTGAAAAACCCTTACAATCAAGTTCTAAATGAACGTTTTAGAAAATGTTTGCCTGATTTGTTAGCCTTAAATGAAGATGCTTTAAGAGGAGCGAATACGCCTGAACCTCTAGAAAATAAGCTTGATCTTCTCAAAAAATTAACAAAAGACAAGAGCATTCATAGAGGCGATCAAAAATCGCATGTGATTTTTGGGTTGTTAAAGGATGCTAACATCATAGATGGATTAAAAACGTATAAGCTCAAGTATGAGCATCTGAATGGTCTCCTCGCCATCTATGATGCATATGGTGAAGAAGGCATTAAAAATATCTTAAACACATGGAATGCAGTTAACGAGGGATTATCCGGTATTATACCTAATCCCTATACTGCTATTTATTACAATGTGGCAGATTATAAGTCCATTTTATTAAATCCAAAACCATTTATGCATATCCAGGATGAATTTAAGCGCTTGAGTGTTGCAGAACGTCAGTGGTGGATGAAACTTTATGCAAAACATGAACCTAAATCGGATAATATCATCGAGCTTTTAAAACAATTTAATACATTTAAACAAGAGCTGTCGAATCAAGGCCTTACTATGTATGATCTGGAAGGAAGCGAGCACTTTACTTCTCCTGATGCAACAAACATGCCGACTGTCATGGCAAGAATGTTAATGATATGTGAATTATGTCGTAAAGAAGATAGGGAGATACAGTGGAACTGTATCACAAAAATTGATTTATCTCCAAAAGGCGCCATCGTTGCATTCACCGAGGTATTAGCACCTCGTCAAACACCGAAAGCTGGCTTTGTGGTACCTGAGATGAATATAAAAGCACCAACTTCTCAAAACACTTCCATAAAAACACTCACTTTGTATGAGTTTTATAGCACAATGGATAACTTAAAAAATCCCGTATTCCATGATTCTGAACACAAAAGCATTTTAGATGATTCCAATTATTTTTATTGTTTTATTTCACGCCAAGAGCACCGTATGCCACTCCAGTTTTATCAGAATGAACTGCAGAAACTTGATGCAATGGTAAAAGATGCAAAATGTAGCCACAAGTCTGCGAGAGATCTATTCATAATGCTTTTAATGGTTACGACAGGCGATAATTATCGTGCATTTCTGAATAGTGAAACGGCTAGGGCAACTGTACAACAAGATTGGAACATGTTGATTACTGCGGTAAGGAAATTCAAGACAAAAACCATTAACGTACCAATAATCGGAGTGGTAAACTTACAAGAAGACATTTTATCGAAGTTTTCGTCATTACAAGCATTACCTTCATTACATACATTAAGTCCATTAATAAAAGGAAAATTAAAATATATTGATAAAAAAAATGTATTTTCATTGAAGAAATACGGAGACGAAATGAACGATATGCTGGGAAGACTGACTTCCCTAACTAAAAACTATGGAAACAAAATCTTTCTAGGAATGAAGTATTATACAGAGCAGGATTATAAAAATGAATCTATATTTGAAGATCAAATTACAATGTCTGAAATGTTGATACAAGAAGAGGCAAAATTATGTGATCAATACTATGAAAATATTTTAACATTCAGAGAAAACTACTCTATTAGCACAACAATATCCAAGAAGAAAGTCGATGATGGGAAAGTTATATTTGATCGTGATGCATTGCTTCTGCCGGTTATAAGT
>CAZHMQ010000133.1:0-4946 GCA_964533645.1 uncultured Coxiellaceae bacterium | reverse complement strand
CTATGAATTCACCCTTCACATAAAGCTGTGGAATGGTAGGCCAATTTGAATAATCCTTAATGCCTTGACGAATGTCAGGATCTTCCAACACATTAATAGCTACAATTTTTTCAGCACCACTCGCTTTAAGCAAGCTTACCGCTTTTGATGAAAAACCACATTGTGGAAAGTCTGGCGTGCCTTTCATATATAAAACGATATCGTTGTTTTTAACTTGTTGATCTATTTTTTCATGGATTGTCATAAAAATCTCTCTCTTATAGTTACATCATACCCAACTGCAATTTAGCCACGTCCGTCATCATGCTTCTATCCCAAGGCGGATCAAAAACCAAATCCACTTTTACCTCATTGACTTCATTTATACTTCTTATTTTTTGTTCTATATCTGCAACCAGTACTGGACCCATACCACAACCTGCTGCGGTTAATGTCATTTTAATCGCTACATGATATTTATCTTCTTGAAGTAAAGTATGGCATTCATAAATTAAACCTAGATCCACTATATTCACTGGAATTTCAGGATCAAAACAGGTTTTTAATAAGGCCCATATTTTATCTTCAACCGTCCCTTCCATATTATTAACTTCGGGGGACTCCATAATGATCATTCCCAACGCATCGCCATCGCGACCGGAAACACGCGCAAGATTCCCATTGACATAAACCGTGTAGGAATTTCCAAGTGCCTGGGTAATCATGACCAAAGACCCGGCCTGAATGGTGACTTTGATTCCGGAAGGAATCAACATAGCATCACATTCACGTGTAACCTCAATGGTATCTTGTTTTAACATCGTATACTCACTCTATGGTAAAGCTTTCGCCGCAACCGCAACGATTTTTTTCGTTGGGATTTATAAATACTAAACGTTTTTGTTTTAATCCTTCCTTAGATTCTGCTACATAATCCACAATCACATCTTTTAAAAAATTTTCACTTGCCGGATCGATATAAACAGATAATTGATCTTGTGCAACGAAATGCATATCTCCCTCTGTGATTTTTTCTATAATGGCAGGGACATAAGCATAACCAGAACAACCTGTTTTTTTTATTGAGAGGCGAAAACCTATACCCTTGATTTGTTTCATCAACATTTGTTTTATGTGTGTTACTGCCGCATCAGTAAATTTAATCATGGTGATCCTACTCTGTCGTCACACTTGCATCATCATTTAATAATAATGCCCTTAAGGTATGCCATGCGAGAGCTGCGCACTTTACACGTGCTGGAAACTCTGATACACCGCCCAATACCGTCAATTTTCCTAATTTTTCTTTGTCTGCCTCATCCAACCGACCTTCTGTGATGAGCTTGCGAAACAACTCAAATAATTCAGCTGCAAATTCTATACTCTTACCTTTTAAATTCTCAGCCATCAATGATGCGGATGCCATTGAAATAGCGCACCCACAACCTTCAAAAAGAATATTTTTAATAACGCCTTTATGTTCATGAATATAAAGCGTGATTTTATCGCCACAGAGTGGATTAAAACCTTCTTTAATATGGTTAGCCGTAATCAATATACCAAAATGGCGTGGATTTCGGCCATGATCAATGATTATCTCTTGATATAATTCGCGTAATTCAGACATTTAGGCAAAAACCTCCATGACTTTTTGCAAACCCGACATAAGAGCATCGACATCTTCTCTTGAATTATATAAACCAAATGAAACACGCACACAAGCAGGAATACCAAACCTTTGCATCAATGGCATGGCACAATGATGCCCTGCACGGACTGCTATTCCCTCACGATCGAGTATAGTCCCTATATCATGCGGATGAATACCCTCTAATACAAAAGATATCACACCCATTCTTTCTTTTGCTTTACCTAGCACTTTAAGACCCGGTATCTCTTTTAATTTTTTTGTGGCATAGATTAATAAATCCTGTTCATGATCCATCACTTGTTGCATACCTATGTTATCCAGATATGCTAATGCTGCATGAAAACTAACGACATCTGCAATATTGGGTGTGCCGGCTTCAAATTTATAGGGTATTTTGGTGTACGTGGTTTTTTCAAACGACACGGTTTCTATCATCGCGCCACCTGTTTTATAAGGGGGCATTTTCTCAAGTAAATGGGCTTTTCCATATAACACACCCATGCCTGTCGGTCCATAAGCTTTATGTGCTGAAAACGTATAAAAATCACAATCCAAATCTTGCACATCAATAGGCATATGCGGAAAGGCTTGCGCGCCATCTATCAAAACAGGCACGTCATGTTGATGTGCCATTTCAATCATTTTTTTAATAGGGTTCACTGTCCCTAAGACATTAGAAACATGAATAATAGTCACCAATTTTGTGCGCGATGAAAATAATTTTTCATAAGCGCTCAAATCGATTTCACCATCATCCGAAATAGGAATAATCTTTAATTGAATGCCGATTTCATCGCACAATATTTGCCATGGAACAATATTGGAATGATGTTCCATCTCACTTAATATAACTTCATCGCCGGCTTTAAAATTTGAGCGTCCATAAGAGTAAGCAAGCAAATTAATACTTTCTGTCGTTCCGCTAGTAAAAATAATTTCTTTTGCATCTTTGGCATTCAACATGGTCTTAATTTTATGACGCGTTTTTTCATAAGCAATGGTTGCACGCTCACTCAACTGATAAACACCGCGATGTACATTTGAGTTATCGTTGCAATAATAATGATGGATGGCATCCATCACACACTGCGGTTTTTGACTTGTGACACCACTGTCTAAAAAAACCAAAGGTTTGCCATAGACCTCTTGGTTTAGAATAGGAAAGTCGTTTTTAACATTAAAAGGTTTCATGGCTTCCGACCCTTTGTTGTATATAATGTCGAATAGATGTATCGTCAATTTTTTCCATGATTTCGGCAACGAAAGCATCGGTTAACATTTTTAAAGCGGTCTTTTCATCAATACCGCGTGAACGTAAATAAAAAAGTGAGTCCTGATCCAGTTGTCCTACCGTTGCTCCATGGGTACATTTAATATCATCCGCATAAATTTCAAGTTCTGGTTGTGACTTGGCTTCAGCCGTAGATGACAACAACAAGTTATGGTTTTCTTGATGTGCATGAGTACGCTTAGCGTTTTCATACACATGAACTTTACCAAGAAATTGTGCTTTAGATTTCTTATCTAGCACTCCTTTAAAAACCATGGAACTGGTTCCGAGTTCTGCCTGGTGTTCTACATAAATCGCATTATCTATCTGTTGATTATCGTGATTTAAAAAATATAGGCCGTTCACATGACAAGATGCATAGGGTTCATATAATTTAATTTTCACATCGACTTTGCTTTGATTGCTGCCACAATATGCAAAAAACATTTTAATATAGCTCGCCTCTTTTTGTTCGACATAAATACTGCCTTGGTGCGTAGCTTTTTGATTTTCATTTTGGATTTTATAATAATGCATTTTTGCATATTTATTAAGTTGTAGCTCAAGCTTAGTATGCATGGAGTATGCGTCTTCATGATCATCAGCATATTCTTCTATCAAAACCAAATGGCTATTTTCTTCCATCATGACTTTATGTTGAAGATCGTGACAGCCATTCATATATTTAAAATGCATAGGTAGCGTTGATGATTGATTTTTTGGAATATGCAGTTGTATTTGATTTTTTTTGCTTTGAAAAGATATAGTACTAGGCAATAGACTAATATCCGACAAGTCTTCGTTAAATTCCCCGTTCATGAAAACGAATGAAATGACGTTCATGCACTCACCTGATCCATTAACCATCCATAACCTTTTGCTTCTAATTCTAGTGCTAGTTCTTTACCGCCTGTTTTAATAATTTTACCTTTTACCATCACATGCACAACATCAGGAACAATATAATCAAGCAATCGTTGATAATGTGTGACAACTATCATGCTGCGTTTGGGTGAGCGCAAGCTATTTACACCTTTTGCAACCATTTGTAATGCGTCTATATCAAGCCCTGAATCAGTCTCATCTAATACCGCAAAACGAGGTTCCAACATCAACATTTGTAAAATTTCATTTCGCTTTTTTTCGCCGCCAGAAAATCCTTCGTTCACGGCTCTATGTAAGAATTTTTCATCCATACCAACTTCTTTAATTTTTTCTTTTATTAATTTAAGAAAATCCATCGCATCTAATAGCTCTAAACCACGATGCTTGCGCAAGCTATTCACCGCAGCTTTTAAAAAATACATATTATTCACACCCGGAATTTCGACAGGATATTGGAACGCTAAAAATACGCCCAGAGCTGCTCGTTCTTCGGGAGACAATCCTAAAATGTTACAACCATCAAACCATACTTCACCTTCTGAAACAGCATAGTCTTTATGGCCTGCAAGTACGTTTGCAAGCGTACTTTTACCTGAACCATTTGGACCCATAATGGCGTGCACTTCACCGGGTTTAACATCAAGATTAATTCCATGCAAAATAATTTTTGTTTTTAGCGAATCATCTTGAATGGATGCGTGCAAATTTCGAATACTAACCATTAGCCTACACTCCCCTCTAAACTTACCTCTAATAATTTTTGTGCCTCTACCGCAAATTCCATAGGCAATTCATTAAAAACTCGCTTACAAAATCCATTGACTATCATGGTCACAGCATCTTCGACTGATAAGCCTCGTTGACGACAATAAAATAATTGATCTTCGCCAATTTTCGAAGTTGAAGCTTCATGTTCGATATGTGCTGTTGGATTTTTTGCTTCAATCACTGGGAAAGTATGGGCGCCACAAGTACTGCCTAATAACAACGAATCGCATTGCGTATAATTTCGTGCATTCGTAGCTTGAGGTGCCACACGCACTAAACCGCGATAGGTGTTTTGTCCAAAACCCGCGGAAATACCTTTTGAAATAATCGTACTACGTGTATTTTTTCCTATATGAATCATTTTAGTGCCCGTATCGGCTTGTTGCCTATGAT
>CAZHMQ010000132.1:0-4976 GCA_964533645.1 uncultured Coxiellaceae bacterium | reverse complement strand
GAAATTTAATATTAAAAATTCCGGCTATTTACACACTTTAAATGACACTCCCGACAGTGTTGGGCTTATCCTCGAATTCGCGTTTGTAATTCATATACTAACTTCTTTTATGTTTATCTTTTACATGCTTCTTTTGTTTGGTATGTGCGTAGGTTTTTAGTACAGCATTTATAAGCGTTTGATAACCCCTTCCTTGATGTTTAAAAAACTCAAGAACATCATGATCAATTCTCAAGGTGATGCTATCTTTCTTTTGCGGAATAGTGACCATTTCTTTTTTAAAAAAAGATTCGTCCAATGGCGGTATATCAGAATAATCGATATCCGCATCAGTCATTTTGTCCAATCTCTTTAAGTCGCTTGAAATAGATTTTCTTTTCGCGCTCATTGGCTTTCCTCATTGAAATAATACGTGTTACAAAATTGCGTTGAGTATGCACAACGACAATAACTCGACTTTTTAATTCTCCTAATGTTATAAACCGCTCTTCTCCATAATCTTCTCTATCATCTTCGAATGTAATAGTTTTGCTTGCAAGAACTAGTTCTGCATCCTCAAAGCTTAATCCATGTTTTTCATAGTTAAGCTGATTTTTTTTCTTGTCCCATTCGAATTTCATAATATATTGTAGTTACATTTTGTTGTTACGTCAATAGGGCACGATTCATCATCTTAGTCAATCAATCTCGCCTGGATTAACCAAATTAAAAAACTTGCTAAGCGTTTTTCTGTTTCTTGCGAGACGTTTATTGATTAAATTTGCTTGCTTTTTTATGTGATTTTTTAGATTATCTTTTTTCTCACGCTTTTTCCATTCCGTTTTTTTCCATTATAATAGGACATTTCATGACACTTGCTATTGTATATAGCCGTGCAACTTCTGGTATTTCTGCGCCATTAGTCACGGTTGAAGTTCATATTTCCAAAGGAATGCCAGGTTTTAATATCGTTGGCTTACCCGAAACAGCTGTGAAAGAAAGCAAAGATAGAGTACGTAGTGCGATATTGAATACGCATTTTCAGTATCCTAGGCGTCGTAAAACAGTTAATTTGGCTCCGGCGGATTTACCTAAAGAAGGCGGTCGTTTTGATTTGCCGATTGCTCTAGGACTTCTTGCGGCTTCAGGTCAAATTCCACATCAAGTGTTATCGCAATATGAGTTTGTGGGAGAATTAGCACTATCTGGCGAATTGCGTTTTGTGCGGGGTATTTTACCTGTAGTGCTTGCAGCAAGAGAGTCTGGTCGAAGTTTGATTGTACCTTATGAAAATGCTAATGAAGCGATATTAGTGAAGGACGCAAAAATATTTGCTGCAAAGCATATTTTAGAAGTTTGTGCGCATTTAAAAAATGAGAACACATTGGAACCTTGTGTGCCGTTTTCTTCTCCAAGCAAAACAAGATATACGTTAGATTTAACAGATGTCCGTGGTCAACCGCATGCAAAGCGTGCTTTAGAAATAGCCGCAGCTGGTCGACATAGTCTTTTACTGATGGGGCCACCGGGAACTGGAAAAACAATGTTAGCCAGTCGTTTAACGAGTATTTTGCCAGAATTGACCGATGATCAAGCCTTAGAAGTCGCGGCGCTTTCTTCTATCAGTCGACAGGGTTTCGATGTTGCGAAATGGCGTGACATTCCCTTTCGTTCTCCACATCATAGTATTTCAGGTGTGGCATTGGTAGGTGGCGGCCGTCCGCCTAGGCCTGGGGAAATTTCTCTTGCGCATCAAGGGGTTTTATTCTTAGATGAATTACCTGAATTCTCACGCCAAGCTTTAGAGTCGTTACGTGAACCTTTAGAGTCGGGGCAAGTGACTATTTCACGTGCATCTTACCAAGAAACTTTTCCTGCAGGATTTCAATTTGTTGCTGCCATGAATCCTTGTCCATGTGGTTATGCAACCAGTCCTAAACATACTTGTGATTGTACCAGTGAACAAATACAGCGTTATTTGGCAAAGTTATCGGGTCCTTTGTTAGATAGAATTGATATGCACATAGAAGTGCCTAGTCTTCCGCCAGATGTGTTGTCTGCGGTGGATCACGGTGATAACAGTGCGCTTATAAAAGCTAGAGTTAGCGTCGCAAGAGAGCGACAATTATTGAGGCAGTCAAAATGTAATCAGGCCTTGGTGGTGAGTGAAATAGACCAATATTGTGAGTCGACTAAAGAAGCGCAAGAACTTTTGCATAAAATCATGCAAAAATTTAATTTTACTGCGAGGACCTATCATCGTATTCTGAAACTTGCAAGAACGATTGCGGATCTTGCAGGTTGTCATGTTATTCTGACAGAACATATAAGTGAAGCATTGATGTATCGTTGTTTAGATAGATCAATAATTGATCAAAATGGATGAAATGATTTGAAACTTTTTCGTTTATAATAGATATATAAGAAGAGTCGTTTGAGGGGGGTATAAAATGCCTATCACATTCTACCCACATGAAGAAGATATCTCGGTGGGTACTATTAAAGAAAAATTAGAAATATTATTGACGGCGGCGGAACGTTATAAAGCAGCTATTCTTGATGCAGCCACCAAAACATCGGAAGCCACAATGGATGCGAAAGCACGCATGGCACCCAAGGAGATAACGCATGCTTTTCAATGGCAAGAAATTGCGTTTGTGCTTAGACAAATACGTGAGTTACCGGAAAGTAATCAAGCTAACCGGGCTGTTAAAATAGAACATTTGACTAAGCTTGCAGAGGTCTATGAAATGCTTAGGGCTGCAAAAATGCCAAAGCTCGAAGCGGTGAGGCTTGCTTTGATTAATGAAGCGAATCATTTGCGTTCGACGAGTGCGGCTTAATATTTGTGATCTAAACCGAGCCGCGACCCCGGCAACAAGTGCGGTGCAAGCTCTGAGTTTACCCCGCACTTGTTGCGGGGGTCGCGGCTCGGTTGTGCAAATAATCGATTTCTATTATTTCTATCATTAAAATCGGGTTGTGCTTTATCTAATGCTAATAATAATTCAGCGTGCATTTTTTCATCGTTGTATTGTAATTTATTTGAATGATATAAAAGATAGTTGATGATATTAAAAAACTTATCTGCATATTGTTCATGATTTTTAAAATATTGCTGAAGTATAGCAGTCATATTACTAGCTTCGGTTTGTATATTGTTATTAGTATATTTTTGTTTTTTGTAATGATTTTCAAGGATGGTTTCACAAAAATTTTCGATAAATACAGTTGCTTCCGGCATACAAAAAGTATGTTCTTTTATCATTCTGCTCATTTCATTAAAATAAGACATAAATTTTTTAGTACCGACATGTTTTTTAAAATCATGTTTTAGTAAATCCGTAATGCGTTTCCATGCTGGATCATCTTTAGTGAATTGTTGTATTGTTTGACGTTTATAGCACATGTGTAATTCATCATGATCATATAAATGTTTGTTATTTTTTATTTGTTTTAAAATTCTGCGTATCACGCCTCTTTCATCAATATGAGGAGTAACTAATGGGTACATGGATTGATTGCAATAGTTTTCCAATATAAATTGTCTATTATCAAACTTTAGATGTATATTAGAAGCTTCTCTATCAACAAACTTCATAGTTATGTCAGATAATAATAATACGTTAGGAGTGTTATTGTCATAAGAGGGTAGTCTGACAGTGAAATCTACATTGACAGTTCCGTCATTAAATTCATAACTATAAAAAGCTGGTGAAAAAAATGGGTTTGGTTTTGTTGCTAGCTTCTTTTCTGTAAATCCATGCGTGCTCAATTTTTTAAGTAATTTAGCACAATCTTCTAAAGGTGTAATAGAGCTTGCAGCATCAATATCTGTTGCATTTGTAGGATGTTTGCCAACCAGTATTCTGCCGCATTGAACTACAAAGCTACCATAAATTTCAAGATCAATATCATCACGCCACAGATCATAGATTTTATGTAAAGAGGCAAGTTTTGCTTTGGTTAAGATGGGTTTGATATCTTCCAAGCTAAATTTTTCTGGCAAACATCGATAATCTTTTGTAGATAAGGAACAAGATAATGTTTGATCCGTAGATTTTGATTCTTCAATGGTTTCCTTGTGTCGAGATGTTGTCATGTACTAGCTCCCCGTAGTGATTTAATTTTATCAATAAATGTATTTTCTTGCTAGCAAAGTATCGAATACTTGATGACTCGAAAAAAAAGTGTTACATATCACTGAATTTTTAAAGTGGATAGAACGCAATTATTACCCACTTTTCTTAAACCTTTTGTAAACCCTAAAGATCACCAAGCATTCCAAGATATTTGGTATAAAGCATTACCTATTGATGATCAAGCACCGGTGGATGGTTTGATCAATACCGCATTTTGTGAGATGTGGTTTCCCCGCGATCAATTAAATGAAGTCATGCGTAGACTAAAAGAATTGTTTGCAGAAAATCCTCTTGCTGCAGGTAACTTTATCGTAGAATTATATAGTGCTAAGCAATCGCCATTTATGTTGAGTCCGGCTGAAGGTCATGATGCATTCAGAGTCGATCTTTATTGGTGGCAACATAATTTAGCAGGGGATGCAAATCATTATTTTGGGTTATTTTATGAAAAACTGCATGATGTGCCAGGTATTCGATTTCATTGGGGAAAACATATGCCTCATCCGGGAGAAAAATACGGTAATTACACTTTCCAGCCGGAACATTTACAAAAAACTTATCCTAAATTACCAGATTTTTTAGCATGGCGTGAAAAAATGGATCCGCAGCAATTATTTGTGACGGATTATTGGCGTGAGCATTTGGGTATTCCAAGGTTAGCATGTGAATTAGAATCAAAAGTGCAAACGCCTAGAGCGGGGACTTTGTTTGAGAGGAAGCCGAGTTTGGAAGTTGTTGTTTCATCAGCGGAGTCTAGCATGGTCTTGAAGCATAGTTACGATTATGGAAGTTGCACCAGATCAGCCAATGGTGTCAATTTAAGCGTGTCAACCATTTCTTTTGAACACATGATAA
>CAZHMQ010000131.1:0-5044 GCA_964533645.1 uncultured Coxiellaceae bacterium | reverse complement strand
AGGATATGGTGGGCACGCTACGCTTTGCCCACCCTACATGATGGTAAAATACAAAAAAGACCAAGAAATCATTACGGGCTGTTTACAATTCTACTATGCTGGCCTAGCGAACTGTAAACAAGCCCTATTGATTTTCTCGGCCTTTTGTTTTTTAATCAAAATTACTTAGTATCAAATTCTTTTGAAACCTGTTTGGTAATATCAACGCTATCAGCAGCATAAATAACAGCTTGGGAATCAAGCACAAGTGAGTAATTATTTTTCTTAGCAATAGAAGCAATCACTGAATTTAATTGTGCCAACACACCCTTCATGACTTTACCTTGCTCTTTATTTAAGTCTTGTTGAAATGCAGCTGCATCTTTAGCCAAAACTGATTGATCACCCGTAATTTTCTTTTGCAATGCATCTTTATCTTTTTGACTCAGGGTTGGAGCTTCTTTTTTGTACTTTTCCATTTCGTCTTGTAAAGATTTTTGCGCAGACATTAATTTTTCTTGGCGAGGCTTGAATTTTGATTGTAACTGCTTGTTTAAATCAGCAATTTTTGGAGACGATTGAAATAATTGCTGAACATTTACAACCGCCAAAGTAGGCGCATCGGCAGCATAAACTTGTGTAGCACCCATCAATAATAAAGAACTTATAACCGCTAAAACTTTTTTCATAACACTCTCCAAATTTAATTAATTAATAACTCCTAAAAACCCATCTCACAAACGAAATAGTATGTCACAATCATCCGAAATTAGCACCTATCGAAAATTGAGGAAACTCTTCTGGAACACCATTTGCATTAATAGGTTGTGCAAGGGCCAAATCTATCAGTCCCATAGGAGTTAACCAATCTGCTTCGATACCAGCGGAAAACCGTATAGATCCTGACCCTGAACCTGCATAAGTTTTCTCGTTATCAAATATATCATAAACATTACCAGCATCTACGAACAATGTAGTCCGTAAATTATCTGAAATGTAATTAGGGAAAATGATCCCAAAGCTACCATCAACAAGGAAATTACCGCCGGTTGAGTTCCCTCGTGAATCGCGTGGCCCTAATCGATTACCTTGATAACCTCTCACAGAAGTGATACCGCCTGCATAAAAGTTTTTAAAGAAAGGATAATCCGTAGGATCACCCGAGAGCGCATTTCCATAACCCACTTCCGCTCTTGCCGTTGCAATAAATTTATCATTAAGAGGGTGATACCATTTTGTACTATAATCTAAAATATAATAATTAAGAGAGCCTAAATACACATTGGCACCTATAGTGTGAACCATACCTCTGGTTGGAAAAATATACCGATCACGACTGTCTCGAGAAAAACCCGTAATAATATCGAGTTCTTGATAATGCGTTCCATGTTCTGCAGTGAACATATTCACCTGATTCGAAGCAGAAGAATGATTCACATTAAGGCCTATATTTTCTAAACCATATCCCAATTGGATACGATTAAATACGCCTTGCTCTTGCCCTATAGGGATACCGTACACATCTGAAAATGCAATTTGATTGGTGTTATAACCACGTGCACTATTCGCATATTTTGGATCAAATTGAGTGTAGGATAAACTAAGATTACGACTCACACCATCCGCGGTAAAATACGGATTCATAAAGTTAATGCCGTAATAAGTTTGATATCGACTGGTTGATAGGTTGAATCCTAAGGTATTACCTGTGCCTAAAAAGTTCTTTTGATTAAGTCCCGCACTAAAAAGTAAACGATCTAATTGAGAATACCCTACACTAAAATTAGCTTGAGCTGCGCTGTCTTCTTTGACTTTGTAATTCACATCAGCTTGATCATCTTTTCCTTTTACCGGATTAATCGTCATATCGACTTCTTTGATGTAGGGCAGTCTTTGGAGTCGCATTTTCGATTGATTCAATTGAGGCGTTGAAATAACCGAACCTTCCATTTGTTCTATTTCACGACGCAAGACAACGTCATTTGTTTTTGTATTATCGGTAAATGTGACTTCTCTCACATAAACGCGTTTTCCTGGACGTACTTCATAAGTAATGAAAACTTGTTTTTTTTCTTCATCGATTCTTGGAATGACATTCACTTCAGCAAAAGCATAACCTTTTTCACCCAACATATCGGTAATTCGTTTTTGGCTTGCAATCACGTAACGACGAGAAAAAGTATCGCCTTTTTTTACCAATACACGCTTCATGAGTTCTTCTCGAGGAAGTATTAACTGACCTCTAATATCAACACCTTCGACAGTATATTGTTCACCTTCCTCTACCACTATAGTCACAAAAATAGATTTTCTGTCTGGCGTGATAGCTGCTTGAGAAGACTTAACATTAAATTTTACATAGCCGTGATCTAAATAATAATTGCGAATGTTTTCTAAACTTGCATCCAATTTTTCTTGAGAATATTGATCCTTTTGTGTAAAGAAGGTGAATAAACCCGGAGTGGAAATCGTTAACTGTTTATTTAAATCACGAGCTTTGAAAACATGCACACCAATTAAATTAATAGACCGAACTTTCGCGACCAAGCCTTCGGACATAATAATTTGCACTTGAACACGATTGCGCTCCATAGGGGCAACCCTAATATCAACACGTGCATTATAACGTCCCAGCTGATAATATTGATTCAGCAGACTAAGTTTGATTTTATCTAATATTGCTCTATCGTAAACCCTGCCTTCTACTACACCTACACTGTGTAAAACTTCTTGAAGTTTATCAGTAGGGATAACAGAATTCCCTGAAATTTTTAATTGACCTATCATAGGTCTATCAACAACATGGATAATAAGTGTGTTGCCTGCGCGCGAGAGAGAAATATGGTCAAAAAACCCTGTCGCATAAAGCGATCGTATGACTTCTGGGGTTTTTGCAGGACTTAACGTATCACCCACTTTAATCGGCAGATAACTGTATACTGTTGCATCCGATACACCAACCGATCCTTGAATTTCAATTTTCTTTATAACAAAAGCTTGCGATGCGATCGCTTCACTCATAAAAAGAAAAGTTAAGATAAATATCAGTATTATTTTTTTCATATTGTTATCAACCTATAATCGAGCGCACATTATCCTGAGTTTTTAAACTGAAATCTAGTATTAATCGTGCCCGCGCTGGCACAATCACGATCTATCCAACCCACAACATAGCCAAAGCAAATATCGGTGCTGCCGCCGTTAAACTATCAATTCTATCCAAAATTCCGCCATGTCCGGGTAATAATGTTCCTGAATCTTTGATTCCTGCTTTACGTTTCAACATACTTTCAAATAAATCGCCAAGCACAGAAAATAGTACGATGATGAATGCTAATAGTGACCAAGCAATCCATAGACTGCTTTGAAATTTAAGTACCATCATTGCCATCACAACAATAAAAGCTGAAGTGAATAATGCACCAAATAATCCCTGCCATGTTTTGCCTGGACTCACTTCTGGCATCAGTTTATTTTTTCCCCATAATTTACCGGCAAAATAGGCGCCTGAATCCGCACCCCAAACTAATACAAATAAGGATAAAATCATATAAGGACCAAAGGGAGTCGCACGAATAAAATTTAATGCAACCCAACAAGGGATTAACACCAAGAATCCCATTATCCCTCGTAACCACACTCCTTTCCCCCAGGTCTCGCTATATCGTGGATACATCACCACTAACACACCGGCGAACAACCACCAAACAAGAGCAGCATAGAGTAATGGCGTTACTGAAATAATACGCATAGATAATAAGTAAACTACCATCGAAAGCAAAGCAATAACGATGAATGGATACACGATTTTCTTAGAGAGTGATTTCATTCCTAAAAAACCTGACCACTCCCATGCACACCAAAACACAATCATACCAGTTAACACAGCAAATTGTTCTTCTGATAAGGATAAAACAAGAACTACAAACAAAGGGATGAGGATCAATGCGGTTAAAATACGTTGTTTTAACATACTACGCTTCCTTTAGTTGTTCGCTAATATACCCAAAGCGACGTTCACGACTTGCAAAAAATGAGAGCGCTTTGTCTAGCTCTGCTGCATCGAAGTCAGGCCAATAAACATCTGTGAAATACAATTCGGAATAAGCCAATTGCCATAACATAAAATTACTAATGCGCATTTCACCGCTGGTACGAATAAAAAGATCAGGATCAGGTAAATCAGCAAAAGACAGATGCTGTTTGATAGTGTCTGTGGTCAAATCATTTATGTGGATTTCGCCACACTGAAGATCTGCAGCTATTTTATGAACCGCTTCCATAATATCCCACTGACCACCATAATTTGCTGCCAGTAATAATTTTAGCCCAGTATTAGATTCTGTTAACTTCTCAACCTTTGCAATGTGTTTTTGTAACTTTATACTGAAACGACTACGGTCACCAATAATGCGCAACTGAACATTTTGTTCATGCAATTTGTTAGCGTCACGCTGCAACATCGTCATAAAAAGATGCATAAGATAACTGACTTCTTCTTCCGGTCTACGCCAGTTTTCACTACTAAATACAAACAAGGTCAGAACTTCTAGACCTTGTTTAATGCAATGTTCAACAATCTTATGCGCAGCTTCAAGACCTGCTTTATGCCCAGCCACCCGAGGTAAGTGACGCTGCTTAGCCCACCGACCATTGCCATCCATAATGATGGCGACATGTCGGGGAATAGTAGATGAATTCATTAAATTGCCATTAAATCTTTTTCTTTTGCGGCCAACATGACTTCCACTTCAGCCGTAAATTTATCCGTTAATTTTTGTGTCGCATCATTTAAACGACGTTCTTCATCCTCAGCAATTTCTTTGTTTTTTAACAGCTCTTTAATTGCTGTGTTTGCATCTCTACGCACATTTCGAATACTTACACGCGCAGTTTCCGCCTCATTGCGAACGACTTTAATTAAATCTTTACGACGTTCTTCCGTAATAGCAGGCAACGGAACACGAATGAGATCACCCGACGTCACCGGGTTTAAACCTAAGTCAGCTATCATAATGGCTTTTTCTATCACGGGTGTCATTTTCTTTTCCCATGGAGAAATAGC
>CAZHMQ010000130.1:0-5129 GCA_964533645.1 uncultured Coxiellaceae bacterium | reverse complement strand
ATTTGTGCGGCTTCTAATTCAGCAAACACATAAGGATGGCATCGCATTGCACCTTGACCGAAAATAATCATGTTTCGAGTTAAGATATTTGCGCCTTCAACTGTAATCGCGATAGGGATAGCCTGATAGCTGCGGCCTAGATAATTTTGTGGACCAAGCATTATCCCTTTTCCGCCATGTATATCCATGGCATCGTTGCCAACAATTCTACCCATTTCAGTCACGTGATATTTGGTAATCGCTGAAGCGAGTGCTGGCTTTTCTCCTAAGTTAATCATGCCTGCTGTAAAAGTACGAGTGGCATCCATTATATAGGTTAAACCCACGATACGCGCTAGAACTTCTTCTATCCCCTCAAAGCGCCCTATGGGCATTTTGAATTGGCGACGTATACGCGCATATGCTCCACCGGCATACACCGCAACTTTAGCACCAGCGATCGCACTACCAGGCAATGAAATAGCACGTCCTGCTGCCAGACATTCCATTAACATACGCCAGCCTTGTCCAACCATAGCAGGACCGCCAATAATATAATCCATAGGAATGAAAACATTATGTCCTTTTGTAGGTCCGTTTTGAAAAGCGATATCGCACGGTAAATGACGACGTCCAATAGTCACGCCTTTCGTATCACGGGGTATCAATGCACATGTAATACCGAGATTTTTTTGACCGCCTAATAAATGATCGGGATCATATAATTTGAACGCTAGACCAATCACAGTAGCAATCGGTGCCAAGGTGATATAACGTTTATCCCAATTTAAACATACGCCTAAGACTTTCTTACCCTCATGTTCACCCCAGGTAACAATGCCTTTATCCGTCATCGCTCCAGCATCAGAGCCCGCCTCTAAACCGGTTAATGCAAAACAAGGCACTTCTTCACCTCGTGCTAATCGAGGTAAATAATAATTTTTTTGTTCTTCGGTACCATAATGAAACAGCAACTCACCCGGCCCAAGCGAATTTGGCACTGCGATGGACGTTCCTACTGCAGCGCTTCTACCATACACTTTAACTAAAATTTGTGATTGCGCATAAGCAGAGAATCCCTTCCCTCCATATTCTTTACTGATTTGCAAACCAAAAAAACCTTCGTCTTTTAGGAATTGCCACATTTCTGGCGATAAATCAGCTCTATTATGAGTAATATCCCAATCATCAATAGCTGCACACAAAGTTTCAACAGGGCCTTTAAGAAACTCTGATTCTTCATAGGTTAATTCGGGTTTTGCAAAGTTAAGTAGCTTGTTCCAATCAGGATCACCACGAAATAAGTCGCCTTCCCAAGCTATCGTTCCTGCGGATAAGGCTTCGCGCTCTGTGCTTGACATAGTTGGCATGCTTTTACGATAAAAACGTAAAATCGATTTCGTAAAAAACTTTTGACGCCAATCAGTTGCATATAATGGAATAATAATCGCAAGAAAAATAATAATGATTGTCACTGATGTTGAAGTTGCTGCATTACTGGATAATGCCATTAAAACAAAAAACACCGACAAACCTACTGTCCAAACATGCAAACTAGCTCGTTGGTAAGCCAAGGTACAAAAACACGCTATAAATCCTAGTAACCAGACCCATCCCATAGTACTTTCCTTATAATATATTTAAATTTATTTCCAAAAAATTAGGTCCTATTGGTGCTCTTTTGCTACCGCATATATACCGGGCGCATTACGTAAATATCCCTTATAATCTAAACCAAAACCAAACAAATACCTATCTTCTGTTTCTAGACCTACAAAATCAGGAGTAAACTCTCCACCCGGTTCACGTTCCCGAACTTTATTTACCATTACTGCAGTTAACACTTCTGCGGCTTCAGCTTGTTTGCAATAATCAATAATAGCAGCCAAGGTAATTCCGCCGTCTAGAATATCATCAACAATTAAGACTGTTCGATTTTTTAAGGATTGTCGAGGTTCTACCAACCAATGTAAATCACCGCCTCGTGTTTGATCTCGATAACGTGTGGCATGAATATAATCTACCTCAAGCGGAAAATTAAGACGGGTAAGCAAATGTCCTGTTGGAATGAGCGCGCCCACCATGACACATATAATGAGTGGATTTGAATCTTTCAATTTTTGTGTAATAGCGTTAGCCATGTGATCTAAAGCCTTTTCAATTGTCTTTAGGTCATGCAGACAATCTGCTTTATCAAAAACATGTTGAATGTTACCATTCACGGATTTTTCTATGAGCTCCATGTTTATTCCTATATTAAATTACTGTTTTACGTGTTTCGATGAATCGCATAATACTACGATAAGTTTCTTGCCATTTCGGACTTTTCTTAATGTCATCCGCTGATAAACAACACTTTCCTTGCATCCTATTAAATAAAACGTGATCTACAAAATGTTGTCGCGGCAAGCCTTCAATAATATTAACCGCACCCTCTCGGTTATTACAAATAAGTACCATATTACAACCTGCAAACAAAGCGGCCTTCGCTCTATTCACATAATCACCTGCGAGGCTAGCGCCATGCATATTTAAATCATCGCTGAATATCATACCTGCAAATTGATACTGTTTACGCAATATGGTTTGCAGCCAATAAGACGAAAATCCTACGGGCTTATCATCCACAGTAGAGAAAACAATATGCGCTGGCATCATCGCATCTAAGTGCGTAGACAGCAATGCTTCAAACGTTCGTAAATCATCTTGTTTAATGTCATGTAGACTGCGTTCATCAAGCGGTAATCCTACGTGAGAATCTACCATCACTGAACCATGTCCTGGAAAATGCTTGCCGGTTGCAGCCATACCTGCTGCATGCATACCATTGATCCATGCTTTTGCAAGTGAAATGATGCAATCTGGGTTTCGATGAAACGCCCTATCACCAATCGCTGGATTTACGGTTTTGTTCAAATCCAACACGGGTGCAAAACTCATATCCACACCTAAACAAAGCAATTCACTCGCCATTAACCAAGCGCAAGCTTCAGCAAATGCAAGTGCCTGAATGTGATCCTGATCATACCATTGACCTATGGCGCCCATACTAGGCAAATGAGTAAAACCTTCTTTAAATCGCTGAACTCTTCCGCCTTCTTGATCCACAGCAATGAGCAAAGGCGTGCTCCTAACTTCTCGTATAGCTTTACATAGAGATGCGAGCTGTTTTGGGTTTTCATAGTTCCGTGTAAATAGTATTACCCCACCTACTGATGGATGTTGTACTATCTCCCGCTCATCGGAGGTAATTTCAGTCCCTACTAGATCAAGTATGACCGGACCGATCTGTTGTAACATGATAATGACCTAACTAAAGTTCCGAGTCAGGATTATACACTGTGAATCCCTGAATAGAATAGGGCCCATAATGATTTTATGAATGAGGTAAAAAAGTGAGTGAAGTGAATGAATTATGTACCATTCGTGATTTTATCCGATGGGCAGTAAGCCAATTTAATGAAGCGGAGCTTTATTATGGACATGGAACAGAAACTGCTTGGGACGAAGCGATAGCTCTTATTTTGCACACCATCCACCTGCCACATGATATAAATCCTATGGTACTGGATGCACGCTTAATACAAAGCGAACGCAAGGCCTTACGTGAAGTCATAGAAAAACGTGTTCTGAAACGCATGCCGGTACCCTATATCACACATGAAGCATGGTTTGCAGACTTACCCTACTATGTTGATGAAAGAGTACTTATCCCACGTTCGCCTATTGCTGAACTCATTGAAAACCAGTTTCAACCTTGGGCCAATGAACCTATCGAAAATATATTAGATCTCTGCACTGGCAGTGGTTGTATTGCTATTGCTTGCGCAAAAGCATTTCCAGATGCGAGTGTCGATGCCACTGATATTTCTCGTGATGCTATTGAAGTTGCGAAAATGAATATGGCTCGTCATGCTTGTGAAGATCAAGTGCATGTTTATCAGGCCGATTTATTTAATGGCCTACCTCCTAAAAAATATGATCTCATTGTCAGTAATCCACCTTATGTCGATGCTGAAGATATGGCAGCATTACCGCAAGAATATCATCATGAACCTACACTTGCTTTAGCTGCAGGCCATGATGGCTTGGATATTGTGATACGCATATTAAAAGATGCCAAAAAATATTTAAAACCTCAGGGCATACTTATTGTTGAAGTAGGCAATAGCGAAGTTGCCTTATCTGAAAAATTTGCTGACGTTGCTTTTACATGGCTTGAGTTTGAACGCGGTGGCGGCGGCGTGTTTTTGTTGACGTATGAACAATTGCTAGCTGCTCAACCCGAATAGTCTAACAAGTCGTTTTTTGAGAATTGCACTCATACAAGAAATATACTATAATAAATGTAGCTACAGAATGAAGCTACTTGGAGCGCACTTATGCAGCCTGTAAAAACAGTAGGAAAACGTGAGTTTATACAACACACTAGTAAATATATAAAGTGGGTTGAAGAGCATGGCTCGTCATTAATTATCACTCACCATAATCACCCTGGCCTTGTTTTAATGAAGACTAAGCTTACATCACTTAAAGATTTAAGAGGCTCTGTCCACATTAAGGTACATGGCGATATCAATGATCCCGTTTTACCGGGGTATGATGAATGGTGATTCTAGACACGTGTGCAATGATAGAATTATTTAAACCATCTCCATCATTCACCGAAAAAACAGCCAAGCTGATTGACAATGGCTCCTACATCATGTCAATTTCATTTGCGGAGATTGCTTGTAAAATTAAAATTGGCAAACTTGAGATAAATATTTCAACCAGGGATTTATTCAAGCAGTTTAACCAAGTCGAGAATATTGAAATAATTGATATTGGAGTCAACGAATGGTTAGATTCTATCGATTTGATTTGGGATGAAAACCGCGACCCTGCGGACAGAATTATTACTGCATTTGCTATAAAAAACGAACTCCCTATTGTAACAACAGATAAAAAAATAAAAAAATTTTACCGCAAGGTAGTTTGGTAACGTTCTGAGAAAAGGGGTCAAATGACGACCCTTTTCTTTACGTGGCTTGAGTTTGAACGCGGTGATGGCGTCGTGTTTTTGTTGACATATGAACAATTAAAAACAGCGTAAGTAACATTTTCATTTTTTCAGGACATATTTTGATGAAAGTCTTGATACATTCATC
>CAZHMQ010000129.1:0-5217 GCA_964533645.1 uncultured Coxiellaceae bacterium | reverse complement strand
GTTAGATTAATCGTTACGGGAGGAGTTCAGCTAGATGATTATCAGGCATGACAAACTGACTTTTGCTTGAATTTGTGAAAATGTCTGGTTGTCAGGCATAACCAAGGCTCAACTTGCGATACCATGAGTCGAGAGCTTGCCTTTAGGCTACTTTTGAAAAAAACCCATACCTTATATATAATTTAATGCCTTAAAAAAACGATATAGTATATTATTTCACCTTAAACAACAAAATATATTAGTAAAAATACGGATAGATCATTTGGGAAACTTATCATAAGAGCGTTTTTTGCCCAAAATAACCATGACAAAAACGAGGTAATAATGAAAATTGATTTCGCTTCCGTAAAAAATATCTGAAATCATTCAGGCTACAAAATGATGTTACTGGGCTACCCAACCATGCTTTTTGCTCTATCCCATAGCTTCATTACATGTTCAAACGATTCACCTTTTAATGAGGCATGCCCTTGTTCTTTAGCTAATTTTTGCACAACCCTAAAGCGTCGCTCAAATTTATCGATGCTATTTTCCAATGTAACGCTGGGATCGATGTTATTAAAGACACACAATGAATAAATAGCATGCAATAAATCACCTATTTCTTCCTGCATTTTTTCTTTATTTTCATCATGCAGATGCGCTTTAACTTCCGAACATTCACTGAGAATTTGCGACATGATCTGCGTCGAATTATCCCATTTAAAACCAAAATCAGCAGCTTCTTTTTCTAATTTAAGCAGTTTTGGTAAGCTATTCATAGTTCCCCCAGTATATTACTTTCTTTAAACTCATAGAATAATCAAGAAGATAGCATACATCACTTCATAAGTGTATTTTGTTATATAATGAAATTGTAAGGAAAAAAATTGAGGGGAGGTTGTTATGAAAGGCCGCGCGAAGAAAAAAACAACTAGCAAACCCAAGAAAACCATCGTAAAAAAAACAACTAAAACATCCACAAAAAAGACTAGAAAAACAATTATCGCAAAACCTAAAGTCAAAGCTAAACCTAAAACACAAAAAATTATCAAAGCCAAATCGGGCGGGATGAATGATTACGAACAATGCATTGTTTTAGCAGCCTTAGTCAATCAACAGCGCAATACCGACACAAAGTTTTTATTTACCCCATTACCTGATATTAATTCAACTGCTTTAGCGCCCTTACGTGAATTGCTGAGTCAATATCATTTTACCGCTAGCGATATTGCTAAAGCAGCACATGAAGTTTTTCAATCAAAGAAATTTAAAGAATGTTTTGCATTGCATGAAACGATTACTGAAGCTTTGCTTCAACCTAATCAAAAAGATGCTAAATCTTTAGTTCAAGAATTACTGAATCTTGCAGGTCCAGAAGCAAAAAAATGGATTTATATGAAAGAACCCGATGATGCGCATAATATTCATCAAACAACACTTGAAAAACACGCTTTTGAAATGGGTCTTATAGAACCGCATCATGTTGCACCAGAACCATTTCAAAACCAAGATTATCACAAAAAAATTATCGTTAAATTTAATTTTCAAAATAATGGAAAAAATACTCATCATAATCTTCTGCGATTTTCAGGCAAACAACATAGGGGAAGAGGCTAAATTAAAATTTTGGGGTTACAGTAGAGATCAATGCCTTGCATAGGGTAGATATTTTATCTTGGCTTCGAGGTTGTAAATCCACAGAAGGAGCTTTGTTAGGCATTGATTGTTGCTTAGATGGCCTTAAACCATTTTGAAAGATAGATTTAGTACTACTGCTATAATCAACCTCCCTCACTTCTTGATTCACATCGTATACTTCTAGCTTTTTACTTTCTTTTTGAGGTGGTCTATATTTCTTAATTGCACTAATAATAGATCCGCCAAGAAAAAGAGCTGCACAAGTAAAGGATTCCGCTACAAACCTAGCGGTAGGAATCACCTCTGAAATAACTGAACTCACCATTTGACTGACGACATTACCTGCTAACCAGTGTACGACTAAATCAGAGTAAAATACAATGCTACTTCCCAACGAACTCGTAGCTGCAAGCTTTGCGCTTAACGCAAAAACATAAGGGCAAGCAGCTGTCGCTATGGCACACCAACCTGTAAGTGTGAGTGCTATACTTAAAAATGCGAATGTAGCACTCATAAATCTTCCTATCCTGAAACTTCCGAATAGTTCGCCTACAGCCCTGCCTGCATTTAATGCTTGCTCAATGGATTTTCTAGGCGAGCTAATACGCATAGTCAATAATCGTGTTACTAAAAAAATCCGGGAAAGCGGATTGGTAACACATAATGCGGCACCTGTTGCTACTATTTGTAATGTAGAAGCTTTGGGATTTTTCTGTATTTGCAAGCAGCAATCACTAGCCCAACAAAAAAATTGTTCTCCAATGGCGGGCAAGAATTCTATACCTAATTTTAATATGCTGTAAGGTAACTTGAAAATAAATCCAAGGACTTTCGAAACAGATGAATCTGACCATCCAAAGACTACTTTAACTCGCCCCAAAAAACTTGCATTGGGGTTAAGATGATATATATCAAATAATGCGTATTTTACACGCGGAACAAAAGGCAGAGGAGATATTGTTTCTAACTTTGCATCGGTGGCTGAAAGATTTTTCACAAGTGTTCTGAGTTCATCAGCATGATACTCTTGTCCTTCAGATCTAAAGTTAAGTGTCTCATATGCAATGTCATTATGTTTTTTTAACTCGTTCTTTAATTTAATTAAATTTTGACCTTCACAAATAAATCCTTCTTCTGGTCTCTTTCGATTTTTAGGATAGAAGTAGCAACTTAGCCTGATTTCTAAAGCAAGTTTTTTAAATTCATCTCTTTTAGCTATAAGTTGTTTTGTTAATTGACGAGAAATTATATCTACGGCGGCATTTACACTTTCTGATTCAGAAAATAATTTTGTCGCTAATGCTCTAAAATCATTTTCGGGCACCATCTTCGCTAATTCTGAAATAAAAATCATAACCTCAGTTTGTATGGTCTCATTGCTGACAGTTGCATACTGTTCAAATACCGAGGCTATCTCAAGAGTGATTCTAAATTTTCTAGAATATTCTTTAATATGATTAGTAGGCTGAAATCCATATTTCTTACTTCCTGCACGCACAGGAAATAATATTTGGTCCCAATCAAACCAATCAAACCCACCTGCAAAGTCAATACTGCTAAAACCTTCAATGGTTTTTTTATCAGGTGATAAACGAACCATGATATTTCCCATATGCTTATCAGGATCGCCACACCAATAAGCCATCGCAAGAATATGAGCAAACTGGACTTTAAGTACAGGATATTTTTGAAAAAGCATTGGAAGAACGGTATCAAAAACAACTTTCGGTTCTCCCGTGCCGAGATTTCTCGGTCTTGTTTTAGGCATGGTTAATGATTGATGTCCATTCCTTTTTCTTATATTTTCAAAATATGGATCATTCAGATAAATTTTATAAATATATTTCCATAAATCTTTCGCGCGACCATCTTCTGCTACAAAAATGGAAGCAACATAGGGTGAATTATCTTCTTGCTGTTCTTTTGTGGAGTCTGGAATATTTTTCGCCGGAATAAGAAAAATTTTTGCAAAGAGGTGTGCATATTTTTCATCAAATGCTTGTGCTAAGCGAGCAAAAACAAATTCTATTAAATTTTTTTCTTTATTAATTTCTTGTTTTATTAAGGCAGTTTTTTCTATCTGCTTGTCATTCGGTTCTGTAAGCGTAACAGAATATCTACCATTCAAACTACCGCCATTTTGATTGCCACCGGATTTTTCTCCCAGTTTTTTATTTATTTTTATAGATGACTCTATTGCATTTTGGAGTTTAACTTCTGAAGCAAACATAGCACTTACAAGGCCTATTTTATAGGTTTAATACATATGCACTCTATCATAAAGAATAAAAATAATCATTTAACCACGAATAACGATATTGCTAAGCAGCACATGAGGGTATTTCAAATAGAGGATTTTTAAAAAAAAGCAAGCACCTTATATCCTGGTTATTCATGACCAGGATATAAGGTGCTAAAGATAAATATTTAGACTATTTACGTCCATAGGGTCCAAATGATGAACGGTTCCTTGCATATTCTAAATCTTCGCTGTCTTTTACTACTTCCTTAACAGGACAATTGTCTACTGCTATGAGCATTTTATCCATTAATTTTGCATGCATTTCGCTTGCTTCTAATGTTAGGAAACCTTGATCTATATGTTGCTGGACAGAGGTATGATAATCCAGCGCTAATTGTTCGAGCTGCTTTCTCGTCAATACTCTCTCTTGATTTACCAAATTTTGGTGTAATTTATTTCTGTATTCATCCAGCAAATGTTTTTGCTTAGACGAATGTGCTTTATGAGCACAAAATAAAGTTCCTGTATACGCAGTATAGATACCCGCTTTAGCTAATTGTCTTAACATAATAATCTCTCCTCGCTGAATGTGAATAAAATGCATTTATTGTGCATTAATGCATTTGAATCATACAATATGTTTATTAAGAGAACATTAAGTATGCGCATTAGGAAAAGAAGCTGGGATAGATACATCTTTCAAAATATCAAAAATTCTTTACAATACAGCCCACTAATAAATCATCTATACTCGGCTTTAGTCATTGAATTCATTCAAAAATAACCAAAATCAAGGGATAGAAACCTGGAGAAAATAAAACCATGTTAACCGTTGACCATATCATCCATGCTTCATGGATAGTGACTTGTGAAGAAATTAACCGAACACTCAAAGATCATGCCCTTATCATTCACCAAGGCTTAATTAAAGATGTTTTGCCCAACAAAAAGGCAGAGGAGATATTGTTTCTAACTTTGCATCGGTGGCTGAAAGATTTTTCAGAGGGTGTCAGGCCAAGTGTGTAAATAGCCATAAATAAGGTATCATAATTGGGTCTTCACGGACCGACGATGATACTAACCAATAAGGAAAACTTATGGCTATTACAAACGATATGTTAAACGAATTAATAGGAAATGCAAAAACTCAAGATGATTTATTTGGTAAAGATGGTTTATTAAAAGAGCTATCTAAGCAATTGATGGAAAAAATGCTACAAACCGAAATGACGCATCATCTTGGTTATGAAAAACATGCTACGGAAGGTCATCATTCCGGTAATTCTCGCAATGGCAAGAGTAAGAAAACTGTCAAAACCGGGAGCGGCGAAATTGAAATAGAAGTCCCCCGAGAC
>CAZHMQ010000128.1:0-5270 GCA_964533645.1 uncultured Coxiellaceae bacterium | reverse complement strand
GATTGATAACCATTAGCTTTTGGGATGGCGATATAGTCTTTGAATCGTTTTGTGATAGGTTTATAGAGATTATGTAATATGCCTAAGACTCGATAGCAGGTATCGACTTTATCGACAGTCACACGAAATCCATAAACATCCATCACTTCTGAAAAAGATAAATGCTTGGTGTGCATTTTTTTATAAATACTATATAAATGCTTTTCACGGCTGTTGATAGTGCGTGCACGAATATTATTTTTTCTGAAAGCATTTTCAATTTCTTGATCGATGAGTGACATCATTTCACTACGATTGCCACGAGCTTTAATCACTGCTTCTCTTAATATGCGATAACGCATAGGATGAAGAATCGCGAATCCTAAATCTTCAAGTTCGACTCTGAAAGCATGCATGCCTAAACGATTGGCGATGGGGGCAAAAATTTCTAAAGTTTCTTTAGCAATGCGTCTTCGTTTTGCGCGGGGTAAATCGCCAATAGTGCGCATGTTATGTAGACGATCGGAAAGTTTAATAAGAATGACCCGAATATCTCTGGCCATGGCCATGACCATTTTGCGAAAATTTTCTGCTTGGGCTTCGGCGCGACTTTCGAATTCTATTTGAGTTAATTTGGTGACGCCATCGACAAGATCAGCAATTTCTTTGCCAAATTGATCAATAATATTCAATTTTGTAATATGCGTGTCTTCAAGTACATCGTGTAAAATCGCGGCAATGATGGTGGGTGGATCCATGCGCATTTCGGCTAAAATGGTGGCGACAGCGAGTGGGTGGGTAATATAGTCTTCGCCGGTGTATCTTTTTTGCCCTTCATGAGCGATTCTGCCAAGTCGAAATGCATCTTCGATGATACTAAGTTGAGTATCATCTAGATATTTTTTTAGCTCTAGTTGTAGTGATCTAAATTCATCCAAGCAGCCTATCCTCAAATAATAATTGTCCTTTGATTATTATCTATTATTTAGGATATTTCTGCCATTAGGGCGGGTAGTTTATTTGATGTTATACCATGGTGGGCACGCTGCGCTTTGCCCACCATTTTCAGGGTTATTCTTCAGATTCCGACTCTTCACCCGCTGTTTCAGACGTAGGGGTTTCAGGGTCTTCATGATGTGTTTCTACCGTATCATGCATATCAGCGAACAAATCTTCGGCTTCAATAATCGCTTCTTCCGTCGTTTTTGGCGTTCTGTCATGGTCATGCGCATCGCCGAAATCTGTGTGACCATTAGCAATTTCACGTAAGGCAACCACGGTGGGCTTGTCATTTTCCCATGGAACAGTAGGATCCACGCTGCCTTTCATCAGTTGGCGTGCGCGTTTTGCTGCAATAATGACTAATTCAAAGCGGTTTGTGACGTGTTCTAGACAATCTTCAACGGTTATACGAGCCATTTAACTTACCTCTCTAATATACTTAGCGCGCATTTTACCGACTTTTGGCGTATAGTGCTACTTTTGCTTAAGTTCGTTTAATAAATCGACATATTGCTCGATCTGTCGCTTTTTCAATAATCGACTCGCTTCTATGATGGTCGTTAGATCCTGCACAGCACGGTTAAAATCTTCATTAATCACCACATAATCAAATTCATTTACATGGTTGATGGTGTCGCGTGCATCGGCTAGTCTTTCTTTGATCACTTCAGGTTTGTCTTGGTTGCGTTTATGTAAGCGTGCGGAAAGCTCTGTTAAAGAAGGAGGTAAGACAAAAATACTAATGCAATCAGGAAACTTAGCTTTAATTTGTTGACAGCCTTGCCAGTCAATTTCTAAAATAACATCAAGGCCTTTTGCTAAGGTTTCTTCAACCCAAGTATGGGATGTTCCATAATGATAATGAAAAATAGTAGCGTATTCTAAAAAATCGGCATGATCTATCATGTGTTGAAATTCAGTTTCATCAATAAAATAATAATTGATGCCATCTCTTTCGTCGGGTCTTTTTTCTCTTGTGGTATGGGAAATAGATACTGTGATGCTGGGCGTAGCATCTGTGACGGCTTTTACCAGAGATGTTTTTCCAGCGCCTGAAGGGGCGGAAATAACAAAAAGATTACCGGATATGATCATATCGTTTCCTGTTCTGTGGTGTGTAGGCTTTTTGTGATACGTTCTATCATAAGACTTGTAGAGATATTTTTAACAACACCTAATACTCTAACTTCGCCGCCGTAAGCATGCACAATGTCGTGGCCTACGACTTGGTCGGGGGTGTAGTCGCCGCCTTTGACTAAAATATGAGGTTGTATGGATTTAAGTAAGCGCTCAGGAGTAGGGTCTGCAAACGAGATCACTAGGTCAACTGCGCCTAAGCTTGCTAGCACCGCCATACGTTGGGCAACAGGATTGACGGGGCGAGAGTATCCTTTGAGTCGCTTGACTGAGGCATCATCATTGATGGCTACGACTAAATAATCGCCCAACTGTTTGGCTTGTTGTAAATACGTGACATGGCCGGCATGTAATATGTCAAAGCAACCATTGGTAAAAACAATTTTTTTGCCTTGTAATTTTGCTGATGTAACGGCGGATAATAATTGTTCTTCATTAACGATACCTTGCGTAGCGATATGTTCTGCAGTATGAAGTGCTGCTTGCAGTTCATTCTTGCCGACTGAAGCTGCTCCAAGTTTGGTCACTACTAAACTTGCGGCCAGATTTGCAAGTTTCATCGCATGGGGTAAAGCTTCGCCGGCAGCATAAGCGGCTGCTAACACTGCAATGACGGTGTCGCCTGCTCCAGTGACATCATAAACTTCGCGTGCGTGAGCGGGCAGATGTATTTCTTCCGCATCTTTTCGGATAAGTGTCATGCCTTGTTCGCCGCGGGTGAGTAATAAATTTTCTATGCTAAAAGTCGTTAAAAATGACTGTGCTTTATGGAGTATGGTTTGTTCATTTTCACAAGGGCCCACAATAGCTTCAAATTCTTTAAAATTAGGAGTAATAGTTGTTGCGCCTTGATAGGTACTAAAATCTTGGCCTTTCGGGTCTACAAACACAGGAATGCCGGCAGCTGTCGCAAGTGCGATAAGTTCTTTATTGCAGCTTAGGGTTCCTTTGCCATAATCGGATAAAATCACAAGATTGGCATGATTGAGATGTTTTTTATAAGTATCAATAAGTAGGGTGGAATGGAATGCAGGAATTTTTTCTTCAAAATCCAGTCGAATAAGTTGTTGGTGGCGACTGATGATGCGTAATTTTGCGATAGTAGGAATATTTGGCAATTGCAAGATTTCATGTTGAATATTTGCCGCATCAAGCTGTTGCTTGAGAGAATCACCCGCTTCATCAGTGCCGCTTATCCCTAAAAGTGTTACTTTTGCACCTAATGCGGCAATATTTAATGCGACATTACCAGCTCCGCCCGGACGTTCATCATGTTGTTTGATTTTAACAACAGGCACAGGAGCTTCCGGTGAAATGCGTGCGGTATCGCCGAACCAATAGCGGTCAAGCATGACATCGCCTATGACAAGAATGGAAGCTTTGCTAAAATCGGGTAGTTGTATCTGCATGGTTTTTCATATGTTTGATAAAAAGTCCGTAATTCTAACACAGCGCTTATAGGAATAATAAGCTATATTTTTCTCGGCGGAAAATTATCGGAGTAATAAAATCTTTTTTCACCTTTAGGTCGTGTTTTAAAGCGTTTATATTGCCATACATATTGTTCGGGTTTTTTTCTGATCATGTTCTCTAGCGTTTCATTTAAGCGCGTGGCGGCATGTAATTTGTTATGCAGAGGAAAATCGTTAAGTGGCGGCAAAAAATGTATTTCGTACCCCGTCGCATCATCGCGTCTAGCATACCTCATGGGAATGAGGGTTGCTCCGCTGAGCCGTGCAATATCAGTGACTGTTGTCAAACTTGCGGTAGGTATATTAAAAAAAGGTGCAAACACGCTGCGTTTGCCCCCCTCGTCAATATCATAGGCATACCATATGGCTTTATTGTTCCGCAGTGTGCGCAACAGCATTCTGATTTGATCGCTTTTGATACAATGGATAAAATGCCGATTTCTAAAGTAGGCTTGGATAGATGCCAACCAAGGTTTTTTATGTGGGCGGTATAAAATGCCAAAGTTTTCTTCAAGACTGATAAAACGTGCGACTAATTCAACACAAGTAAAATGTGGGGTAATTAATAAAATTCCTTTACCTTGTTGGAATGCGTTTTCAATATGTTCATATCCATATAAAGTATAAAGCGATCGCAATGGTTTGCTTGTCGAAAGCCAAGCCATGGCAGATTCCATCAGGGCGATGCCTAGAGACATAAAATTTTTTTTGGCAAGTGTTTTATGTTCTTTTTCAGTGAGATTGGGAAAACAAAGTTTTAAATTAAGCTCCGTCGTGTATTTTGCTTGAGTGGGCAATAGAAATGCAAGTCGGCCTAGTATTTTGCCTATATTTATTCTAAGAGGATGTGGAAGTTGTATGAGTACCCAAAGCATACCAAGAGCGATCCATGCCGGAAGTAAAAAGCATTTCCATAGCTTCATACCGTTTTACCTATAAGTTATAATGCTAGCCTCAAACAGCAAATTAACAAGGAGTGCTCAATCATGCAATCAAAAATATGCATGCGATATGTTATTTCAGGCCGTGTGCAAGGCGTTTGGTTTCGTGCATCTGCTCAAGAAGAAGCTAACAAACTTGATATCACAGGGTGGGCGCGTAATTTGCAGGATGGTCGTGTTGAAGTGCTAGCTTGTGGTGATAAAGAAAAGTTATCTCAATTTTCTGAATGGTTGCATCAAGGTCCAGAGTTGGCAAAAGTGGATGAGGTAATAAGTGAAGCGTCTCCTTGGGAGGATTTCGAGCGTTTTTCAGTGAAATAAGGTATGTATCATGATAAAAAGAATAATAGGGTTAGTAATAATGAGCATGTTATCTTCTTTGGCTTTTGCGAGTTTACAGATTCCTATCTGTTCACTGCAAAGTGGAAAAGAGCTTGGTTATGTGACAGCTGACGATACGATTTATGGAGTATTATTCACTCCTCATTTAAAACATTTATCACCAGGCATACATGGATTTCACATACATGCTTGTGCATCATGTGCGCATCAAGGAGAAATGGCAGGCGATCATTTGGGCTTGCAAGGTATTCATACGCACAACGGACCTTATAAAGGTAATAGTCATTTAGGTGATTTGCCTGTTTTGATTGTGAATGCAAAAGGTAATGCAGTATTGCCGGTGTTGGCGCCGCGATTAAAGCTTGAAAATATTAAAGGTAGAACCTTAATGATAGAT
>CAZHMQ010000127.1:0-5400 GCA_964533645.1 uncultured Coxiellaceae bacterium | reverse complement strand
CCCTAATTCCGTTTAGAATGGTTTGTATGCCTGTGGCACACTCATGCCTGACCCCTTGTTTATTTGATTATTCATCTGGAGTGGATAAAAAATTTTCGCCATTTTTCTGTTTAGAAAACATACATGCAACCCTGATTATGTAAACAATATGTGCATTAACATGCTATAACATGCTATAAGTATCATATCAACACATAAAATGTAGATATTAGGTGTGATAATTCACTTAATAGTGGAATTTCAACACCTTAAGTACTTGAGTATGGGTATGGGTATGCTAGAAGAATTGTTAACGTTTAGCATACGTTGAAATTGTTTTTTGTTCTTCGGCTTCTCCATGCAGAATATCATTTAATGTTTTTTGAAACCTTGCTTGCATTTCAGGTGATACTACTTCTTCTTTAAATGATCCCGAGTTGACTTCTTTAATTAATGAGGAATATTTAGAGGGCACTGCTTCGAATAGATTTTCAAATAGTCTTGCGCGATTACGGATAAATAATGTTGTAACTGCTTTTTTCATATATAACCTCTGTTTATGTATTATTTATTAGAGTATTAGTAATTGACTCTTTGTGAGACTCATTCATCTCGTTATTATAGTTCATAAGCTCATTAGAAAAAAAGTGGATGGATCTATTATACATAATTAGTTGAGTCTATAAATTTATGCTCTTTTACTATTTTTAATAAACGCAGTAATTATTCCAACTAGACCAGATACTCCAATAATACTTCCAGCTATTTGCGCTCCAAAAATTGCAGTTACACAACCTCCTATTATTGTAACTATTGAAATAAAAAAAGCAAAAATTTGAGCTCTAGTTATTAACTCATCGCCTCTTTGCAAGCTATTTACCTCCGCGAGTAATTTTTGTTTTTCAAGCTCACGACGGTGATTGCTTTCAGCTTCTGTCATCTCAATAATTTTATTAATTAATCCAGGTTGTGCTTTGTCATAGCTAGCCAGTACTTCCGGAGGAGGGAGAGGTGAGGAAAACTGAGCCATTACCATTTGAGTTTGAGGTCTGTAAGATTGTCTAGAGTCGTTGTTTCTGAGATCTTTCGAATCGGTCATTATCATTCCTATGATGCTTTATTTCTGGTTCCTGTGATTCTATTGTGTGGAGGCTTTGCCACATATCAATGCCAATTTTTTGCCAATCATTGTTTAATGATGAGTTAGTGGAAGCGATTGGGAGAGTTAGCCCCCGCTTATTTTCTTTAGGATATAAGCAAATAATCGAGCTAAACCCTTCTAGTAGTTTGCTTATTTTATCTAGTTTCGTCATAAGTGCCTCTATTTGCTGCTACCATTTAATTTTATACCAAAAGATGTAGTGGGGTGAATTTATTTATTTAACTTGTAATGATTGATTACACCAAAACTGCACACACTCACTTTTTGGATTTTTGAGATTAGGTCGTAACCTATTGATTATACTGGTGGGCCCACTAGGACTCGAACCTAGGACCAAGGGATTATGAATTCTAATTTGCATGTTTTAATAGTTCTTATCAAGTTTGAAATTTTTTGAAAACTCCTTTTAAATCAACTATATTAGTCTTCTTTAATTCTATGGTCTTGGACTGAGTTTGAAATCAGTATCCTACTATAGTCCTACTAATGCAAGGAGCGAAATGTGATCTCACAACAAAATCTACAACAAATGTTGCAATTGCAACAGTTAATAAATCAGCAAATACAACAGGTACAACAACAGCTTCCTAAACATAGAGTAATTACCTTTAATGGGCCTATTAATGCTCCAGCCTCGAATAGTTTTCGTCTTGCTTTATGCCAATTAATCAATCAAGGTGCAGAGGAAATAACAATATTATTTTCGAGTAGCGGAGGATCGGTAGATGATGGAATTGCACTGTATACATATATTCAGTCAATTCCAGTAAAAATTACCATGCATGCCGTAGGAGTTGTTGGAAGTATCGCTATTCCGGTTTTTTTGGCAGCACCATCACGAGTTGCTTCTAGTAACGCGCGTTTCTTTTTTCACGATTTTACTTGGACATTCGCTACACAACTTGCGCCGCTATTTTATTAAAAAATGCACTTGAAGTGAGGCGCGGGCTAACTTAGCGATGCGTTTTTTGCGTGCCCTATTTAATTTTGCATCTGAGTACAGAGATAGTAAGGGTAGAGTGATTATTGCTGATAATCCTGTGCGTCGGCTGTCTGCCAAAAAAATATGGAATCGAATTGAGCGTAGAAGTAACTATATACAGCCTCATCAATTAAAGAAATGGTGGGATGCCGTGTGGACACTTCAATCTAAGCCTAAATTTTCCACTCTGAAAAAGTCCAAATCAGGCCAACAATTTGTAAGAAGTCGGAATATTGAAACTATACGCGATTATTTGCTCGTTACGCTGTTTACCGGTTTGCGCCGTGAAGAGGCTTTAACACTTACTTGGGAAAATATTTCTTTTGAATCTAAAACTTTAATCGTAAAAGATAGTAAAAATCGTACAGATCATATTCTCCCATTATCAAATTTTTTATTTGATTTATTGGCTCGTAGAAAAGCTCAAAGCATAAATGAATGGGTTTTTGAGGGCGATGGCAAGTTAGGTCGAATTGTAGAGCCTCGCAAGCAAATGATGAAGGTAATAGAGCTTTCAGGTATTCAATTCACGTCTCATGATCTTCGTAGAACTTTTGCGAGTATTGTGAATATGCTCAGCGATGGCATCAGTTATTACACTGTCAAACGCTTGCTTAATCATAAAGCATCGTCGGATGTTACAGCAGGATATGTACAACATGACATCGAGAAGCTTCGCGTGGCGATGCAGGCGGTAACGGATTTTATTTTGAAAAATGTTAAATAAGGAAAATTAAGTGAGTGTAAAAAGAAGATTACCCCAACTTTATGATAATTTTGATTATCTAAATAAGGAGTATATTACTGAAGAAGATATAGGTAGAGCACTACGGAGATTTATATATTGTAATGAAGAAGGTATTGGTGTTCCTGGGCCATTATTGAAATTTATAGGTTCGTGGGCTGCAGAGATATATAAATCGGGGAGTTTCAATCCTTGGAATGGAAAAAAAGCTGGTAGACCTCCTGCTCGTGTATCTAATAGTTTTTTATTTATGCTTGCATGGTACAGATTTCATATTGATCCAAAATTCCGCGAAATTTCTAAGGTTAATGTATACGAGATGATATCTGAGTCATTCACAACAAGTGATCCTGAATCTTTAGCTGCTGCTGCCCTTGATAATGGTGGAGTTGATAGGATTCAGACAATTGACTCACCCAAAAGTATTCAACGTGCGATTAACTCTTTTCAGAAAGATGGTTTAAAGATTTTGAATGGTGATCGCGGTACTTATTTATGGAATGAAGGTCAGTTAGAGATCTTTTGTCGCTTAGTGCTTAAGAAACAGTTGGTAGATGAAATTCAAGCAGAAATGAAGTTGATTTCTGATGTGTGGCTCGAGAATAACAAAAATAACTAAATATCAAGGTCAATAATGTCCTAATTATTGACCCCGAAATCATATTTTCTTTTTAGTACTCTGAAATTGTTTTAAATAATCGGAGTATTTTTTATGTATCAAGAAGAAGCATCAAGATATTTTAATCGTGGTTTATTATTGCAAGAGTTTAATTCTTCACCATCTGAGACATGGTTCAGCCAGGAAACTGTAGCGGCAGTTAGGAATTGCTCAATATCAACTGTCGAACGTGATCGTTGGGCCGGTACGGGCGTTCCATTTGTGAAAAGTTCAAGAAGTGTTAGGTATCGCAAAGTCGATATTTTGCAATGGCTAGCTAAGCACAAGCCAGTTCAATCCACCACCGAAGCTCAATCTCAACAATTAGGGAAATAGGAGTTTAAATATGGAAATTAAAAACAATAGCCCTCACTCTGCTTCTACAGATGTGAGAGCCAATGTAGATAAAAACAATGCCGCATCTAATGTTATTACATCGTTAAAAGATCATCAACGAGAATGCTTACCTACTGATAAATTACAAGATGGTTATAAGCAGAGCAATATGAATGGCGATAGCGGTAAGTTGGATGTATTGCTGAAAATTGTTGGTGATTGTAAATTTTTTCATAACGAGCAAAGAGAAGCATATGTGACCATCAATGGGGTTATAAGTGTTGATGGAGCAGAGAAAATAATTAATTTAATTGAGGATGTGTTTAAAAAGAACTCATCTTGAGAATTGTCGCTAAGGGGTATCACCGATCCTGTTGAAGCATCGAAAATATATCAGCAAATTATAGCGGATATTAGATGATTTGCCAGAGTTAACCGGCTTAACTTTCAAATGTAATTTAGCAATTGCAGGCTTACAGAAAAAGTTGCTCGAATTGTTATAAAAATTTGTCTCAGATGCAGTCTAATGCAGAATGAAGGTAAGCTTATATCTATGTGTCAAATACATGTCAATTAATCAGTGCTGCTCGTTTATTGTATGTAGGTGCACGCAAAACACGTGAGGGTGTTGAGATCATGTTGCACGATCAAGATGCTGCGTTGCTAAATATCGTAGAGGGAGAGCAAAAGCCTGCTAATCCACAGGCTATTGCTCAGAGTCTGAAAGGGATAACAGATCCAAATGAGGTTTCAAGAATGTATCAATCACATGATGGGATAGAAAATAACTGATAAAATTAAATACGATTACAGGTGATGTTTACGCAGCAGTTGAATATTGACTCGCTATCTTTTTAAAAATAGCGTGGTAGAGATCGGGTCTTACCATTCTGTGTAATTCAATTATTCTTCGAAGAAAATTTGACGAAGGATCAACATTCCGTCCTTCAATGATCTCTTGGATAACATCTTCAAAAGTGTTGGTATATAAGGTGATTCCATTTAAATTATATTCTTCAGTTGATAAAATATCTTGTATGATTAATTTTGCAAAATTAGCGTCAAGCATTGCATTCTCCTTTTCTTTTCCATATCTCATTAAGCCGAAATAATTTTGATATTTTTCCCTAAAAATTCCTTTTATTTCTTCGCAGATACGTACAAATAAGTCTGCTTCAATTAAAAGATTTTCTTCCTTTGTAAAATGACTTGGGTTTGTTCCTATTAATTTACACAATGGTTCTATCGCTGGCATATTAAAACTCCATAATTATATTCAGCAGCAATCATCCAACATCAGCGACATTTATTTATGCCCATATATTGATGATTCGACCAAATATAGTTTATCCTCATGAGGTTGTAAACTATTTTTATGATTAGTTATCTATTTACTCTTCAGGTGTGACCATTTATAATCGAAAAAATTACACGAACGAACTACTTCTTATGTTTAAAACATTAAGTGACAATCTTAACATGCTGATGGCTAAGGCTAGGCTAAGCTCTAGCGAGTTAGCTAGGCAAATTGGTGTTCC
>CAZHMQ010000126.1:0-5440 GCA_964533645.1 uncultured Coxiellaceae bacterium | reverse complement strand
TATGTTCATCATTTATTCTTCTTGACCATTTACCTACAAGATCAAATTTTAAAGCTTCTGGTTTTCCTATACCTTCAAAGGGTGATCTTTTAATGTCTTTTATTAGCGTATTGATTCTATCAAGTATTTTTTGATCCGTTGATTGCCAATATAAATATTCTTCCCAAGCATATGTTGTCCAAGCAAGCATCATGTTTCCTTGTTTCCTTCTATCAAACCATGCTGTTCAAGCATCCCTTCTTCAGCTTGTTTTATGCTTTGGCGTAATCTCTCAGCGTTTGCTGGGCTACGGAGTAAATAAGCAGTTTCTTGAATAGCATTAAAATCTTCAAGCGACATGAGTACAACAGCACGTGCGTTTTTACGGGTAATAATCATTGGACTATGATCATTACAAACTTTTTCCATCGTTTTGGCTAAATCTTTTCTAACTGCTGAATAACTTTTGGCATCCATTATGATAATCTCTTTGAATGGTACAATTAATTGTACATGTACAGTTATTATAACCAAAATCATTCATATGTCAAATATGACTTCTATATCTGCATGATTTTTAATCAAAAAATACATAAATCTAATATGTTTTAATCCATTTACATAACATAATCACACATAAAATAATCTATTTACATAAAATAGCACAAAATATATACTATACAAAATAATTTGACAGTTACCCATGAGGAGAGTGAATATGCCCGGCACAGAAGAGAAGTCGCCCGATTCTCAAAAAACTAACACTACATTTTTAATTAAAGCACTCACTCAAGATCCAGCTTCATTGGAAAGATTTCTTTTAGAAGCTACATCTAAACAGTTTATAGAGCTTGTAAAGGTGTCTGGTATGACAGCCGTGAAGCTTGTTAAGTCTGAAGCTCTGCAACAATTCATTACTCAAAAAGCCACAGTAGCTGATTTTATTGAGCTTGCAAAGGTGTCTGATATGACAGCCGAGGAGCTTGCTAAGTCTGAAGCTATACAACAATTCATTGCTCAAAAAGCCACAGTAGCTGATTTTGTTGAGCTTGCAAGGGTGTCTAGTATGGTAGCCAGAGAACTTGCTAAGTCTAAAGTCATACGACAATTTATTATTCAAAAAGCCACGGTTATTGAGCTTGCCCAGGTGTGCTGCATAGCCGATGAGTCTGAGGCCGCACCTGTAAAACAATTCATAGCTCAAAATGCCACTGCCGATGATTTTATAAAAATTGCAAAAATTAATTGCATGTTTGCATTACTTCCATCAGTAGAAATTCAAAAAAGAATCGCAAAAGTCTTGAATAAAGAATTGTTAACAGAAATAAAAAAAATAGACAAAGTAGGCAAATGGTTGCTCCCTTTATTGAAAAGCACTCACGCAAATTCACAGATGTATGAAGAGGCTTATAAAAGCTTAAGAACTCATCAAGAAATAGTACATGATTACAAACTTGACTCAATAAAAGAATTATTTAAACAACAAGCTAAAAAAAGTTGTGCTGCAAATAGCGCTGTTCTAGCAATCCAGTTGTTATATGATATGAATTTAGATGATAGAAAAAAGCTTGAATTATCGGTTTACGGGGAGATTAAGGATGCATCTACCTCGGAAGCAAATCCGTATAAATTATTAAATTTTCTATCTGATATATTTGAGTTTACTGTTGTTAACGCCAACCCCTCGAATTTCCCCAATGTAGATCCAGAAATTTTTAAAAAAATTATACTTAAACCTCAATTATCAGAAATAAGTCATTTAGCTATTTTGCTCAATGAAAATATGATCTTATTTCCATGTCCGAATATCAATCATATGAATTTACTTTTCAAAAAAGAAGATATGTTTTTTCGATATGAGCCACGGGAGCCCAAATTATATTTTTCAAACAATCTACAGGATATTATTCCATTGGAAGTAAACTGGGGTTTATATCTGATTTCTCTGTCTAAATCACTTAAACCCTCAGCCGTGGATGATCTACAAAAAATTATACATTCACCAGATCATGCACCCATCAGGCGATACTCATAGACCCATGGGTGGTCAAGGTTTAAGGATCACGATGATCTATCGTCCGGCCCTGTCTGCGTTTTGTTGTGGATAAGCCTGATTTTTTGTTAAAAAATCGATCTTTAATCCATGCAAATGCGAACAAAACCAAACCCACAAGCGCTCCAAAAATGAGCAAATAAGATAAAACAATCATACCTGCTACCAATAGTACTATCATAATGCCAAGAAAAAAAAAGGGTACGATTCTAGATAGAAAAGATTGCATTAAAAACCTTCCCACATCAATGTTGTTGTTTCTGGTCTTTCTGGTTTGTCGCGTAAAAAATAGATATCCAAGTATTTTTGACGCTCTTTGCGTTGAGAGCTCGAAAGCTCAGGATTTTTTTGGTCAAATGATATCAATAATTGATCAATTTCACTGACGTAATTTGTTAATATTGACTTGTGACTCACAGTGTCTCTCCTAATGTTGGTTAAATTATAGCATATTTGCGGCATTTTACTATCTTTTGGATTAAGAAGTGGCTTTAAAAGATGTTAAACTTTATAATCTGAATCAGTGTGTTAGTTAAAAAGTGATAGGGAAACCTCATGATATTTTGGCGAGTAATATGCATAATATGGATTATTCTTTTAAGTAGTGATGCACACGCTAAACATAAAAAACATACCGTACATAAAACTAAAACACATGCCGCAAAAACGGTTGTTCGTGCTCATGTTATTTATGGAAAACAAAGTTTAGTTGCCGAGATCAGTTCAATTTTACAAGCCATTGATGGTAATGCCTCTGTGGGTGTTAATGTGAGATCTATGAAGTATGGTGACACGTTATACACTAAGAACGATCATCGTTTATTTACTCCTGCCAGTATCATCAAAATATTAACCGCAGAAGCCGCTTTACTTTATTTAGGTTCAGAATATAAATTTCCCACGACACTACTCACCGACGCACAAAATATGCAGAATGGCATTATTAACGGTAATGTTTATTTAGTGCAAAGTGGTGATCCTTCCTTAACGTATTATGATTTAACTGATCTTATGGTGACGCTTAAATCGCAACAAATTCGTGGTATTAATGGAAGCGTTTTTATCGATAATACGGCATACGATGAAAATATCTTCGGTCCTGGTTGGGTTTCAAGTGATAAACAATCCTGTTATGGAGCTCCAATCAGTGCAAGTATTGTAAATCGTAATTGTTTGTCCTTTAAGGTAGCTCCTGCTAAAAATTCTGGTCAATTAGCGAATATTATTCAAAGCCCCCGTTATTATTATGGTGATATTCAAAATGCTATTGTGACTAAAAAACCAGGAACGAAATCTTGCTATATACAAATGAATAATGCACCAGGGGAAGCCATTTCTGTCGGTGGTTGTATGCCTAAAGGTCGTGAACCATGGGGCGTCAGTACAGTTGTATCAGACATCATGCAATATAATAAGTCTATGGTACACAATTTATTTAGTCGTTATGGCATTCATGTTCAGGGCTCCATTGATGCGGGTGAAGCAAATCGTAATTTATCCACTATTGCGGTTCATCATTCAAAACCTCTACATACACTTGTGAATGAAATGTTAAAAAAATCGGACAATATTATCGCAGGATCATTGTTGAAAAAAATGGGTGAGTTTTATTCCAAAACACCGGGCAGTTGGGAAAATGGCGGTGAAGCAGTTAAACATATTCTTGCTAAAAAAGCAGCAGTGGATGCAAGTGATTTAACCATCATTGATGGATCGGGTTTATCGCGTGATAATAAAGTTAAACCTTCTCAAATGATGCAAGTGTTAGATTTTGCATACCATAACTATGGCACCAATTACGAATTTATTTCAGCGCTACCTATCGCAGGTCGTGATGGTACGTTAAAAAATCGTTTACATAATGTTGCAACAAAAGTCCGTGCTAAAACGGGAACGATGTCGGGTGTTGTTGCGCTGGCGGGTTATGCTATTTCCAAAGATAAAGAAGCATTGGCTTTTGTCATTATTATTAATGGTCAAAATGGCATGGGATGGAAGTATAAAGAAATTGAGGATAGAATTGTAACGGCTTTAACGAATTATTCACGTAGTTCGTAAATTATTGGCGTAGGACTATTTAGGGCTTGTAAACAGTCCATAAACAAGGAGAAAAGTTTAATGCAAGTTAAAGCACTGACAAAATATACGTTTTTGGCATTAATGACGCTAGTTTTTTCAAGCCAAATGGCATTTGCACAAAAGACAACACATGGTTATCGTTATCACAAACCATACCGTTACGCTAAGGAAGAGTTTATACCGCAACCACGATTCTGGGGTGGTGTGGAATACATGAGTATGTGGGAACAAAACGGCCCACTTACTGTTCCTTTAGTGACAAAAAATGCAAGTCCAACTGCGTTGGGATCTATCAATGAATCAGGTACGCAAATTATTTATGGTAGTGGATCCAACCAAGATTTAAATTATAAAAATAGCAATGGTGGACGTCTTACTTTAGGCGCTTGGATTGATGATTATCATTTGTATGGTATTGAGTTTAGTGGTTTTTTGTTAGAAAAGGTTTACACAAATTTTGCTGCATCTGCTCATGGCGGTGGATTTCCTGTTATTTCCGTACCTTTTTTTGAAACTCAGCCAACGTCCGGTGAATCCGCCGTTTCTGCTTTTGGTAATCCTAATGCTATTTCAGTAAACACAAGCTCACAATTATGGGGAGCTGAACTTGATTTTATTTATAATTTATCAAATATGACAAGGTATCTTTATCCTCTTGAAGTGTTTGCGGGATTCCGTTTTATGAGCTTAGATGAATCATTGTCGCTCAATGATACTATTTACGATACAACAGCTCCAATAACTAATGGGATCGTTTATTATACTGATGATTTTAATACCCAGAATAATTTTTACGGTTTGGAATTAGGTGCGCGGACAAAAATAGTAACTCAACACAAGCTTACTTTAGATTTGATCGCTAAAGTAGCTTTAGGTGCAAATGCTGAACTTATAGATATCCAAGGCGCTACTACGGTAACAAACAGTGGTTTGGGGCTCCCTAATGGCACAGCAGGGGCAGGTATTTTTTCACAACCAAGCAATACAGGAAGTTATACTCACAATACTTTTGCAGTGCTTCCTGAAGCTCAAATTAAGCTAGGCGTTATGTTAGCACCCAATGTACATCCTTATATTAGCTATGATGTGATGTATCTCAATAATGTAGTTAGACCAGGTCAACAAATTGATAGAAACATTAATATCACAGAAAACCCTGTGTTATCTGGTGCTACAGCGGTGACAGGTCCTTTATCTCCCACTAAACCAAGTTTTAATGAAACAAGCTTTTTGGTTCAAGGGGTGACCGTAGGGCTTGAAATTGCGTTGTGATGATTTCATCCAGTTGCGCGGGAAACCTCGGCATTCATGCCGGGGATGGATAGCGCG
>CAZHMQ010000125.1:0-5476 GCA_964533645.1 uncultured Coxiellaceae bacterium | reverse complement strand
TTCTGCTTTTGCGGCTTCTGCTTTTGCGGCTTCTGCTTTTGCGGCTTCTGCTTTTTCTGCTTCTGCTTTTTCTGCTTCTGCTTTTGCTTCTTCTACTTTTGCTGCTTCTACCCTTACTGCAGCATCTTTTTCATCTACCAACGGAGGCATTGGCGGAAGTGGTAACACTAGCTCTTCTATGTTTTCATGATAATCAGGTAATTTAACATCACTTACAGTCTTCTCGTTTTTTACTTTATCCAACTCATCTATCAAAACATATAAATCGCGAACTTTTTTATTGTCACTTGCATTTTTAGATAAATATGTTTGAACCACTTGAAGATCCAATTTTTCCAAATATTTTTTATTAACATCTCCTGAAGCAAGGGCTGTCTTAGTCATAAGGATCGCATAGTTAACTTGTGTTTCAGCGCTTGTTTTTTCTCTTGAAACTTGTTTCGATTGTATTTTTTGTAACCTTAAAATTCTATTTTGTATCGCCTTAAATTCCCCATGTTCATCAACGCCGGAATAATTTTTATAATCCTTATAATCCTTATAATACGTTTGGATTTTTTTAAGATGAAGAATTAACGAGCTGCACTGTTGTTCTGTAAGATCGCCCTTTTTTATCAGTTTGTCATAATTTTTGAGTTGTTGCAAAAATTCATTTAATTCTCTTTTTTGAATAAAACGATTTTTATCTTCATCTTTTGGGATATTATTTGGCATTAAATTTTTTAAATGCCGCCTGTTATATTCAATATCTGAAAATGATGCAGCCAAATTAATATACTTGGCATCCCTCTCTCTGTCCTCTGGCTTTACTAAATCCTTTCCTATAATGGCTGAAATAACACTAGTCAAAGAATAACTATACGCTGAATCATTAAGATAGGATGCATTGTCAAGCTCCTTATTTAACATGAAAAGAATTTTTTCCTTATCTTTCGGCTGAAACTTAGGAATTAAATATATTAATGTAGGCAGTAAGTCATCGCCTGCCATCAGCTGATCATCCTTACTCAAACGCAAAGAAGCGGTATAATCAACAAGACTTAATAATCGATATCGCAAATCATCTGCTTTATTATCTTTTATGTCTGAGAATAACTCTTGAACAACTTGGCTTGTTGATGCTTTGTTTAGATATGGTATTTTTTCAAAAATATCTCTCAACTCTTTTCCTTTATTACCCTTATGAGCTTGCAAATCACTTGAATGATTTTGCGATTGATTTGTCAAGTGCTCCGATTCGGCTATATTTGTATTCCAATTAATGAATGGGGCTTTTAATCCTTTAATAAATTTTTGCACCTTAGACGTTGCACCTTGATCTTCTTCACTGAATGCTGCAGCAGCACCCTGTAAATTATGATCATTATAAGCTTGATCTAATGTTCTTCTTACTTCCTCTATACTATTTCCTTCTCTATATATAGCATATTGCTCCAATGATTGACGTAATTGTAATTCAGACCCTTTATTATATTCATCGTTTTTTCTATGATTCATACTACTTAATAAATCTACACGACCAGAAATCGACTGATAACGTTCATTTGCACTCTTGCATCCAGTTAAAGACGCTTGCTCTAAAAATACAGATAAGGTTTGTATCGTACCACCATACATCAAGTCTAGATGCTTGTCCTCCACAAAGATGCGGGTTAATGCCAATGTTGCAAGTTCTTTCATAGACAGGTTTTTCTCGTCTATGGGTGCTACATATGGATTTTCGAGTTTAATCAAATCTTTTAATGTGTTTAAATAGCGTTGAGCTTCTTCTCCTTCTGCACTATCCTTGAAACGTGAATTTGGATCGATTCTTTTTTGCAAAAATTGTCTATATAACTTATCTACCTTTGATAAAGATTCACTAATATAACCAGGAATTTTTGAACCAGGTTTTATTTCTTGTTTAAATGTATTTGCTAAGGTCTGAAGCATAGCCATTTCAGACATAAGCTTAGCTTCTTCAATCACATCATCTTTTGCATTTAGCGATGAGCCATGTCGATTAATTGGAATGTTTTGTACATAAACAAATGAATAACGCTGTTCTTTATTGAGTTGACGCCTGTTAAACTCATGCGCACCCTTAAGTATCATGTCACAACTCAAGGTTTGCTTATTAGTATCCAGCGGTCTTTTACCCTTAACAGAAGACTTGTATAATGAGGTCAATAAATTATAAACAATAGGCGGCTTAGTAGCACCCGCTGGATAATCATTAAAATGTACCGATGCTATATGTTCTAATTTATCCGCAACATCGTATAGCCCTCGCTCTGCTTTCAACTTATGATAAGCCAGAGATGGCACTCTTATTTCTTTACGTCCATCCCCATTAACCACCTTTTCTCCATCTAACACATTTCTATACAGAGCTCTCGCTGCAGTCGTATCAGCACCCTGTCTTTTATAATGTGCTGTTTCATCAGTCCCAGTAATTCTAACGATGCTGCAACTGCGATTATCCGTATGAAGATAATCGTAGCCAGTCGCGGTAACTATTTCAAAATCTTCTGCTTTAAGTGTAGATAAAATTTTATCTACATTTTCACTTGAAACACCTTTAGCTAACATTTGATTTAACAAACATCTCTTAGCAAGACTTGCTGATTCTTTTCTTAAGTCATCAAGCTTTTTATTAAGGATTGCGATTTTAATTATTTTATCTTCTTCATCATAACTGTCTTTGAGTGCTTTTGCGAATGTATCTCTCATGATTTCATTTAATGCAAGAGATGCATCTTGACGTATGTTGTCCCATGTGTCTGATGAAATCATCATATTTTTTTCAGTCGCTTTTTGCTCTATGACTCTAGAAGATAAAAGCATATGCATTTCCATTTCTTTTTGTAACGCATTAATACTGCTTCTGCTTTCTGACTTCAAAAGTGCTTCAACTGGTTCCTTAAGGTCTCTATCACCTCGTTTCAACCAATCTTCAAATTCAGTTCTTAAATCATCGCGATTTTTAAGATTTACAATATCTATAGTGCAATATGTTTTATCTGTAAACGATCCTATCACATCACGTAATAACGCTTTAGCTCTTGCTTCATTCAACGAAGCTAATAAGGTTTCATCATTCAGACCTGCCTCTTTAAGTATATCTTTTAAGTCTGATAAATTCAGTTTGACTTCAGTAATAAGATGGCCCTGTATATCAAAGCGATATTTTCCTTCTTTTTTTAATGCTTTTTGTAAAAGAAACTGTTGATAAATTTTTTCTACATCTTGTCTATCTTTCAATTTTACGGAAGCTTTTAAGCTATCAAATAATTGATCCCCTTGATCTAATACTCCAACCAAGGTTTTTTTGGTTTCTTCTATCTCTTTTGTTAATTCTGCTTTCTTACGTTCATTCTTATCTCGTTTACTAGGATCTTCGCTTAGTAGGATTTTTTGTATTTCCATTAATTGCGTTTTTAAATCACCCAATTTTTGTAATTGAGAATCAATCGTTATTGTTAAGTTTTCTCTATCTATTCCCTCAATTAAACTCAGGGTATGTTGAGCCCTTTTTTCAAGAATGGTTAATGCATTAAGTTGAGTTTGATATTCCAAATCAATGATGACACCATTTTTATAATAATGGACCATAGGATCCCAATATCTTGGCAAATTGCCCTCTGTAGCTACCCATACTTTGAGTGCTTCCGTATCGCCATTTTTAGATTGAGGGGTCTTTGTCCACGCATCAAAAGCACGTGCGGTCATCTTTACAACGGGTTGGCTTCGCATCTTAGCATCTTCTTTATCTTTTTGTTCCCAAAGCCGCCACTCTCTCTTGCTATTATCAAATACAACAAAGACAAGATCATTAACAATACTAAATTCATGAGAGTCTGACACCTTGGATTGAATTTTTCTATAAACCTCTCTAGCTTTATTGGATAGTGTTCTACCCGCTTTAAAATACAATGAGAAAGCGCCAGGATCATATATTTTTGATTCGCATCCTATAAAAAAATTATTCATAGAAATGCCTGAATAAACGGTTCCGGCTTCGAGAAATGCACGCGAAGTTCCCATGCGTTCCACTGACTGTTGAAATGTTTCCGCTTCTTTTGGGGTGTCGCCACTGACGACTTCGCTAAAAACTTGTAACGTGTTTGTATCATTTGTAAATTTTGAAAATATTTTTCCTAAAACGGCAGGTAATTTTGTCGCCTTTTTTGCAAATTTTGTGAACGTCTCGGGTATAGCCAAATGAAGATTTGTGTTCGTTTTTGCTGCATTATATACTCTATCTTTTATTGCTTTTGGCTTGTTTTTTTCTAAATCATCAATCCCTGTATTACCTAACTGTAAACTGACTTGTAAGGTAAGCTGTCTAACCTGTGAAACTTCTCTTTCAATGCCACCATCAACGTTAACTACTATATTTTCAACATCCTTTCCAGGGCTACTGGGCATGATTTTTTTTGCTATTTTGTTTATGATGCTATCGGTTGCATATGACTTACCTGAACCTGAAGGACCACCTACCCACAATATTAACCTTTTAGCCCATTTTGGCCCAATATAGGATTTGCATGATCTAAGAAAAACCGCATTTCGAAATGCTTTGCTTGCCGCTTCCTCTTCGATAGCTTTTTTATATAATTTTTTACCCCGTTCACCAAGCAATGCTTCCATTGTTGTAGTTTTAGTATGATCTCCTTTTTTTCTACGTTCATCCAACGCTCTTTGTAATTCATGTAAAAATAGGGTTCTTGCTTCCGTTGACTCAGGGGCTATGATATCTTTATGAAGCGTGTCATATCCTGTTTTTCCTAACACATCCAAAACTCTCTTATCCGATTGTTCTGGTGTCTCCACTTCAATCTTGTCTACCACCGTCTTACCGGTATGATCTCTGGATTTATATTCTCTTACCACTTCATAATGACCCACTAACCCTATCATTTTTTTTACATCAAAGTTATCAATTTTTTGAGCGTTGTATCTCTCATATAATGCATTGTATTTTTGTTTTGTTTCATCTGTAAGATCTTTATTCTCGTTGACTACTTTCGGTTGAATTTGTGCGGTGTTTCTTGCGACTCTGGATTCTAGCATGGCTTGTCTAAGCTCTATCATTGCTAACTCCATTTCAGCTGCTGCTTTTGTTTTTCTTTGAATTTCCCATTCAAATTCTGGTTTTGCTTCATGCTTTTCATCTGCTAATGGATTGTTGGACTCTCTTTTTAATAAGTTAATGGTCTTATTAATTTCAATCTGAATAGCAATTCTCTTATTTATATCTTCTAATTTTTCTTCTTCTACCGGAATATTTTTATATCTTTCGTCAATTTCTTTAAGCATGTTCTCACATCTAGACACCAGCTCTCCAATAAAAATGGGTTCGCCTTTATATTTATCTTGAATGATTTTATACAGCACTGGATCAGATTTATAGTTATTACGCAACTGGAGTAAATCTTTTAATTGAGTATGGATATCTTGAATAAATTGTTGATCTATTTTTTTGGGTATCCAC
>CAZHMQ010000124.1:0-5500 GCA_964533645.1 uncultured Coxiellaceae bacterium | reverse complement strand
CTCAAAAATCAAGGATTTTGGTCTCAGCCTAGCGAATTGTAAACAAGCCCTACTTAACTACAAAATTATTAATGGAACACCTTTATGGATAACGAACATATTCCTCTACCACTGTTTGATGCAATAGAATTTCTAGATTCATCGTTTGATATACAACTCAAAGCCAGACTTATAAATAAAATCAATGAAAATCACGTTAAGTCTGACTATAAATGTGCTTGCGAATTTCTATATGCCTATCGTGGAAGTGCTGAAACCTACAAGTCATATCGTCGCGAGATTGAACGGCTTTTGCAATGGGCTTGGTTTATACATGGAAAATCGCTCAAAGACTTACGCCGAAGCGATATGGAATTATTTCTTGAGTTCTGTCAATCGCCTCCTAAGCATTGGATAGGTATAAAACATGTTCCACGTTTTATAGATAAAAATGGTTTGCGCGAACCTAATAGTATATGGCGACCATTTGTTGCAACTATCAGCAAGAAAGCTCACCGTGATGGCAACACACCTGACGTTAAATCATATGCATTATCCCAGAGTGCTTTACAATCGATTTTTGCAATTTTAAGCAGCTTTTACAATTTTTTAGAACAAGAAGAATATGTACATGGCAATCCCATTGCACAAATTCGTCAAAAAAGTAAATTTTTACGTAAATTTCATGGTAAGAGATCTATACGAAGGCTTAGCGAACTACAATGGGCATACATTATAGAAACAGTCGAAAAAATGGCTGCGGAAAATCCATTGTTACATGAGCGCACACTTTTTATTATGAATGCTCTTTTTGCGATGTATTTACGAATTTCAGAACTTATCGCATCTTTACGCTGGATACCACAAATGGGGCATTTTTATCGAGACATGGATAGTAATTGGTGGTTCAAAACACTTGGTAAAGGCAATAAAGAACGTGACATTAGCGTGAGCAACGCAATGCTCGATGCATTAAAACGTTATCGATTAAGTTTAGGACTCACCTCTCTACCCTCCCCTGGCGAATCTACACCTTTAATTTCAAAAAGCACCGGCAAAGGACCTATACAAAGTTCGAGACATATTCGTAAAATCGTACAATATTGTTTTGATATGACTATCGAACGTTTAAAAAATGATGGCTTTCATGAAGACGCTGATACTTTACTCGCCGCAACTGTACATTGGTTGCGTCATACGGGTATTTCTGAAGACGTCAAAAGACGTCCACGTGAACACGTCAGAGACGATGCTGGACATAGCTCAAGCGCGATCACAGATCAATATATCGATATTGAGTTACGTGAACGGCATGCATCAGCAAAGAAAAAATTAATAAAGTTTTAATAGTGTAAAGGAGTTATAAATGAATATGAATAATCGAACAAATGAAGAAGCACTCTCCATGTTAAGTCATATGATGATACATCATAAACTATGGTTTAATAATGTAATACGCGAAATCATCTGTCAAGTACCAACTCACCACCATGAGTGTTCTCTCGAAAGCGGAATCGTTGAATTAGATAAACTTCATCATGAACTTCATCAAAACGCAGACAAATTCTTACATTCTATTAAACATTCTCTAGAATGTGGTATTGATTACGATAATTTCATAACCGCATTTGATCAATTTAATAATGAAATTTATGCGCTTCGAAAAGAATTAGAAGCAACGATGGATGTCCAAACAAAACCGTCAATTACAGCCACTCTGATTACCATGCTTCCTATACTACAAGAACAACAAAGTTTTGCTAAACGACAATTACAAACCTGTCAAATTAGTCTAATTAGTATTGATTTATTAAACAAAATACAAGAAGAATATGGTTTATTCATTAAAGAAAAAATTTTAATAAACATAGCTCAGTTGCTCGTTGAAAAATTGCGCGTTTATGATAAAGTTTTTTGTTATGACCATGAAACGTTTTTAATTTCTCTTCAGAATATTAATGCTACACAAGCTTTAGAATTAGTAGATAGGTTACGTATTAAAATTAGCAAAACACCTCTTAATGTGGGACTACTAGAACCCATTTATGTTACAGTTTCTTGTGGCATTACTGCACTTAATCCTGCTTTCACCATAGAACAATGCTTGGAACAAGCAAATATAGCCCTTTATCTAGCTAAAAAATCAGGTAGAAATAATACTAAATCATGGAACAAATAAATGTGTGCATTGTTTATACATAATTTGCATAAAATCTTTGGGTATTGTATGCTTAATCTATGAATAATGACATCCAAAACCAAGAAGTCGAAGACTTAGCTACAACTAAGGCTGCTTACGTTATTTATATTTTGTATTTAATAATTTGTGTCCCTGCTCTGCCTGTATTGGGTGTTATTTTTGCTTATATATTCGAAAATGATGCAAAATCCATATTAAAATCACATTACCTTTATTTAATTAGATCATTTTGGATTGGGCTGCTTTATTTTATCATCTCATCTTTGTTAATATTTTTAGTGATTGGCTTATTATTACTACCTATATGCATCATTTGGTGGCTTATACGCATAGTAAAAGGATTAAAATCTCTCATGCGCGACGAACCCATTCCCAATCCAAAAACTTGGATATTTTAACTATCTGTAGCGTCTATTTTAACTTTTGTATTAAATTGATAATGCTTATCATTGTGTGAAAAATATCTATATTCTTCATATTTTCCGAATATCTTTTTTTGTTTAATGATATCTTCTAACATTTGTTTAAACGCTTTTGCATCACCTATTTGAATATGATTTCTTGTATAGTATTTCATTACTACCTCATTGATTTGTCCATCAAAAATATTATGCGATATTATCGACCTATGAGAATAAAAATACCTGCAACAAGTGCAAGTATGCTCATCGCAATACTTGGAATATTCATCATAATAGATGGAGCCAAACCCGAAAGACCAATGATAATCAAATAGATAGCAAGAAGAAGAAAACCAATATTTTTGACAAGTTTCATATATTAATCCTTTAAGATATTAAACTCACAACGAGTATAAACGCTCAGAATCAAGATAACAATATTATAGAGATGAATAAGCATATATTTAAGTCATCATTCCCATACATGGTTTGAGTTTACACATCTTCGGGTTATTTTGATGATGCTTATTGATTACACGGAGTCATTAATCATCGCTACCTTCATCTGCAACAATACGTGTATTGCCGCCATAGATGACTAATACATGCTGTTTAACTTTGAGTTTTAAATCTTCATCTTGGGCTATTGAAACAATATCACCATCATTTAATTTTACGATGAACTCATACCCATGAGTGCGTTTCACGCTGTCACCCGCAGGCACCGCTTGATCATCGTCCGCACCTAAAGTGCTGCTTGTTTTTTTTGCAAAAATAGTAATGGGTCTCTTGGATATAATGACACCAGGAACAACTTTTTTTACTTTACCTACTTCACTTGCATCATAACTTCCAGGCGGCAATGTTTTTGCACAGCCGGTGAAAAGTAGGCACAAAAACATTAACGTTGCAAGCAACCTTATTTTTTTTATCATGATTTATCTTCCTCGTTTTAATAGTTATTAAAGTAGTGATCTTAGCGGTTTATCTAGAAGTGTCAATATTCATTTATTAAACAAAAAACGAAAATAATTAAGAAATGCAAATCCAGTATAAGTCACAGGCACATACTTAAATCCACGTTTAATAAAAAATAAAGTCATTTTTGCCGCAAAACTCGCGGTCATTAATCCTGGTCCCATGGGTGAAATAAATGCAGAGTGCACAAAATGCCGGTATTGTATGCTTCTATCACGATAATAATGTCTTGCGAATTTTGCATAATTTCTTTTTGAATCCGCATATACTTTTATTTTTTTTATCCCAAAACAAGGATGGCATTCTATTTCAGAACCCACACCCCAAATTTCCAAGGGTTCTTTGCTAGTTTTACGCACTTTTTTAAATAATTCAATAATCCTCACAAATGAATCACAGTTTGCCTGTTGTGCATTTTCAAATTTTGTACCATGGCATAAAAATAAAATATCCGCTTTTGCGAGTTTTTCTGTTAGCCCTTCATAATTATCATAATCATAATCAAGACCAAATTTAATACCTGTGACAGTTGCACCCTCTTTCTCAAGCAACGTCTTCATATGACTGCCTAATGCGCCGTTAGAACCTGTCATCACGATGTGTTTACCTTTAAGATGGCAGGCACTACCTAATGCGTAATCAAGCAACTTAATCATAGAACTAAAAAATTTTGTAGGATGTAAATGATGCATAGCATGATACTCCGCATTGACAAATAAACCACCACGATAAGCGGGTAGCACTTCATAGGTTTTATGATGTGCATCTTGGCCTTTACAATAACACACGCTTAAAAAAATACATGTTTCAAATAGAATAGCTATGATAATGGCGACAGAATTAAAAAACAAAACACAAGCAAAGATAGTAACAACATGAACCAAATATTCTATACAAACGTGATATAAGAGATTTTTTTTAGCCCATTCAGGTTGAATCTTCAACTCTGAAGTGTAAAACCGGTGATGAATCAAATGTATGTGGCCTATTGCTTTAAATATTTTATTGTTAGATTCAAGAAAACAGTGAAATAAGTAATGTATTATGTCAAAAGCAATGGTACCTAGCAAATAGGCTGCCATCACTTGAGCTAGAATTCCGATAACATATAGCATCATCTAATGATAATATGATGAACCGAACAAAAAGGATATTAGGTGAATTACTAGGGTTTGTTGACAATGAGTCGATAGTGTTTAAAAATTGATTTAGCTAGTTACCATATTTCCAGCAAGCAACGTTTTTGCAGAAGCCAATTTATCAACAGGAACGAGTAAGGTATAAACACCATTTTTAGCAGCCACGGTACCTGTCTTATAATCTGGGTTTAATTTGCTCAAGGTGTCTGTTGCAACACCCAAGGATTTGGACATTTTATCAAGGCTAACAGCTTTTTTAAGCTTTAATTCTGCAAAATAAGGCTGATCATTGATTTGTGGTAATTTAACTCCATATTTTTTTGGATTTTCTACCATAGCTGCGACTGCGAGCAGTTTTGGTACATAATATTTTGTTTCTTTAGGCACAGGTAAATTCCAAAAACTGCGACTTCCCGCACGTCTAATCGCTTGATCAATACGCCCTTGACCTGCATTATAAGCAGCTAATGCCAAGTACCAATTTCCTTTATAGTAGTTACCCAAGTCATTAAAATAAGCAAGAGCAGCTTTCGTTGACGCAATCACGCTACGACGACCGTCGTATCCCGAAATCACCTTAATGCCAAGCTCTCGAGCTGTGCCACTCATCAATTGCCAAAGACCTGTAGCACCTTTATTGGAATAATCGTTTGGATTAAATTCACTCTCAATCACAGGAATCAATGCCATCTCAGCAGGCAAACCCAGACGCTGTGTTTGTTTGTGAATAAAATAGATATAGGGGCCCGCAGCTTTTAAAATCTGAGAAAACTTCTGTTGATCTGCTTGAAGTTTACGGATTT
>CAZHMQ010000123.1:0-5515 GCA_964533645.1 uncultured Coxiellaceae bacterium | reverse complement strand
AACTGCGCAAGAAATGGCGCATGGAGCACTGACACATAGTCCTGCACATGTCAGCGCTGCCATTACAGGTATTGCTGGCCCGGACGGTGGAAGTTTAGACAAACCTGTAGGCTTGGTTTGGATTGCAACAGCCACCAAGCACGGTGCTGTTAATCCTAAGTCTTATCATTTTCAAGGTGATCGATGCTCTGTTCGTGAACAATCTATCATAGCTGCTTTACAACAGCTGTTAGACATCACTCGGCCGTGACGCTTGATTTATCTTATGGGATAACTATAATGAATAAGATTCAAATGCGCTCCCATCGCCATTATATTGAACCCATCATACTCCAAATATTGACCCATACATCTTAATTAAGGATTTTCCAATGGAAGAAAACAGAAAAAAAGCCCTAGGCGCAGCATTAAGCCAAATCGAACGCCAATTTGGCAAAGGTTCTGTCATGCGTTTAGGCGATGCCACAGAACAACATGACATCGAAGTGATCTCCACAGGCTCACTCTCTCTTGACATAGCACTAGGTGCAGGTGGCTTGCCTCGCGGCCGTATCGTCGAAATTTACGGTCCAGAATCCTCTGGTAAAACCACACTCACTTTACAAGTCATTGCTGCTTGCCAACGCATGGGAGGCACTGCTGCTTTTGTGGATGCTGAACATGCACTTGATCCTAGCTATGCAAAAAAATTGGGGGTCAATGTCGATGATTTGCTCGTTTCTCAGCCTGATACCGGCGAACAAGCGCTAGAAATCACCGACATGTTAGTACGCTCCAGCGCAGTCGATATCGTTGTTATCGACTCTGTGGCAGCGCTTACTCCCAAAGCAGAAATTGAAGGTGAAATGGGTGATTCACACATGGGTTTACAAGCTCGCCTCATGTCCCAAGCATTACGCAAACTCACTGCGAATATCAAACGCTCCAATACTCTTGTCATTTTCATCAATCAAATTCGTATGAAAATTGGTGTGATGTTTGGCAATCCAGAAACGACCACGGGTGGTAATGCCTTAAAATTCTACGCTTCCGTTCGTTTAGATATACGTCGCATAGGCAATGTTAAAAATGGTGATGAAATTATAGGCAGCGAAACCCGTGTTAAAGTGGTTAAAAATAAAGTTGCCCCCCCTTTCAAGCAAGCAGAATTTGAAATTCTCTATAACGAAGGCATCTCACTTTACGGTGAAATCATTGAATTAGGCGTACAACACAACCTCATTGATAAAGCGGGCGCATGGTTTAGTTACAAAGGTCAACGCATAGGCCAAGGTAAAGATAATGCACGCAACTTTTTGAAAGAACATCCTGAAATGGCACAAGAAATTGAAAAACTTATTCGTGAAAAAGCCTTTGCATCAAAAACCACTCATGTCGCTGCCGCAAAAGAAGAGGAAGAGGAGACCATCGCCTGAGTACAGATAAGCGAAATGACATCCGACGCGCGGCACTCAATTTACTCGCGCGTCGCGAGCATTCACACATGGAACTGTGTCATAAATTATTAAAACAAAGCTTTCTAGAAGCAGATATTCATGCCGTATTACATAATCTTGCTGAAGAGGGCTTATTAAACGAAACTCGATTTATCGTAAACTTCATCCATTATCAACGCAATCGAGGCTATGGGCCGCTACATATACGCGCAGAGTTAATCGAACGTGGAATAAACGAAAATTTGATTGAACATCATCTTGAGATTAAAGATAATGCCTGGTTAACCAGCATACGCCTTGTCTGGCAAAAACGTTTTAAAAATAAAATCCCTCACGACTACAAAACCAAGGCGCAGCAAATGCGTTTTTTACAATACCGTGGATTCACGCATGATCAAATAAAGAGTATGATGAATAATGATGAAGCATAAAAATGATTTAACAGCAAATGCACTGCGACAGTTATTCTTGGAATATTTTCATAAGCATCAACACACTGTTGTTCCAAGCAGTTCGCTTATTCCCAACAATGACCCTACTTTATTATTCACCAATGCAGGCATGGTGCAATTTAAAGATGTCTTTTTAGGCAAAGATGAACGCGCGTATCAACGAGCAGTTTCATCCCAACGTTGCGTGCGCGCAGGCGGCAAACATAACGATTTAGAAAATGTGGGATATACGGCAAGACATCATACTTTTTTTGAAATGTTGGGCAATTTTAGCTTTGGTGATTATTTTAAACGTGAAGCCATTCAATTCGCATGGGAATTTTTAACCAAAGAACTCCATATACCCGCAGAAAAACTTTGGATAAGTGTTTATAAAGACGATCAAGAAGCAGCCGATATTTGGCTCAATGAAGTAAAAGTGGATCCCTCACGATTTAGCTATTGTGGTGATGACAGCAACTTCTGGTCTATGGGTCCAACCGGTCCATGCGGTCCATGCACTGAGATTTTTTACGACCATGGCGCTGATATACCAGGCGGTCCTCCAGGCAGTCCGGATGAAGACGGTGATAGATACATAGAAATCTGGAATTTGGTATTTATGCAATATGACAGAAGCGCAGATGGTAGCATGACCCCACTGCCTAAACCTTCTGTCGATACTGGCAGCGGTTTAGAGCGTATTTCTGCCGTCATACAAGGCGTTCATAATAATTATGATATTGATTTATTCCAACATTTAATTAACGCCATTGCAGCAGTGACCCAAACCAAGGATTTAACACACACTTCCTTACGCGTGATTGCCGATCATATTCGATCTTGTACGTTTTTAATTTCGGATGGTATTTTGCCTTCGAACGAAGGACGAGGCTATGTATTGCGACGTATCATCAGACGTGCTTTACGTCATGGCAATAAATTAGGTGTCACCGAGCCATTTTTTTATAAATTGGTAGCTCCTCTTGCTAAAGAAATGGGTGATGCTTATCCCGAACTCATCAAAGCACAAACGCATGTAGAAAAAGTATTGCGTCTTGAAGAAGAACAATTTGCAGCCACTCTTTCGACAGGCTTAAAGTTATTCGAACAAACGGTAAAAGAATTAAAAGACAAAATGATTCCGGGCGATATTGCTTTTAAACTTTATGACACTTATGGTTTTCCTATTGATTTAACGGCAGATATTGCGAGAGAACGTCATTTAACCATAGATATTGCGGGTTTTGAAGCGGCGATGAATGAACAACGCGAACGCTCACGTCAATCCAGCAAATTTGCCGCTGATTATCATGTAGGTGCGCATCTCGAACACCCATCTGAATTCGTCGGCTATGAACAACTCAACAACACAGCAAAAATTATAGCCCTTTATCAAGGTGACAAGCCTGTAGATGTATTAAATGCGAGTGAAAAAGGTTCTGTGATTCTAGATATCACGCCTTTTTATGCGGAATCCGGCGGTCAAGTGGGCGACCAAGGTATGATTGCCTCATTTCGTGTGCACGATACACAAAAACAAGGACAAGCCATTGTACATCTAGGTACACTCGAAAAAGATCAACTTAAAATAGGTGATACCGTACTTGCTGAGGTCAACAAAGAAAAACGTGCTGCTGCAGTGCTTAATCACACGGCTACCCATTTATTACATATGGTCTTGCGCCAAGTTTTAGGCGAACATGTTATTCAAAAAGGTTCGCTCGTCGAACCCGATCGTTTACGTTTTGACTTTTCACATGCAACGAATGTTTCACCGAAAGAGTTAAAAATCATAGAAAAAAAAGTGAACGATGAAATTCGTCGCAATCATGAAGCCGATGTTCACGTTTCTTCTCCAGAAGAAGCCATCAAACAAGGCGCTATGGCATTATTCGAAGAAAAATACGGTGATAAAGTGCGCGTAGTACGTTTTGGTGATTCTGTGGAGTTATGCGGCGGCACACACGCACATCACACAGGTGATATAGGTATTTTTAAGATTACCTCCGAATCTGGCGTTGCATCCGGTATACGTCGATTAGAAGCAGTGACTGGCGATGGTGCGCTACGTTGGTTAGAAGATCGCGAAACAAACTTTAAGCAAAAATTACAGCAATCCGATGAAAAAATTCGTGCTCTAGAAAAGCAATTGGAACAACTCAAAGCCAAGCTTGCCGGAAGCTTAGGACAAGATCTGGTATCTCAAGCCCAATCGATTGGAAATGTTAAAATTTTAGCTGCAAAACTCGACGGCGTTGATCCCAAATCGTTACGTGAGACTATTGATCAACTGAAAAACAAATTAGGCAGTGCCGTTATCGCACTTGCTGTCGTCAAAGAAGGCAGAGTCAGCATTATTACCGGTGTCACTAAAGATTTAACAAACCAAGTTAAAGCGGGTGAGCTTGTTAATATGATAGCCCAACAGGTTGGCGGAAAAGGTGGCGGCAGACCGGATCTTGCGGAAGCGGGTGGGAATCAACCGGAACACATAGAAAAAGCTCTGAATTCAGTTTATTACTGGGTTGAAGGAAAATTTTCATAAAGTTCGTTTTCACCTCAATTTTTTCTGTACAGTTTATCGACATCCTCTATAATTTCATGCATCATATGTAGGATATTATTAGGATTCAGTAAACATGGCACTTATTGTACAAAAATATGGCGGAAGCTCTGTAGGCACTTTGGAACGCATCAAACATGTGGCTTCGAAGGTCATGCAAGCCAAACAAGAAGGTCATGATGTCGTTGTTGTTGTCTCAGCTATGCAAGGCGAAACAGATCGCTTAATTCAACTCGCAAGTGCGCTGGGTCCTGAACCCGATCCACGCGAATATGACGTGCTGGTTTCTACGGGTGAGCAAGTCTCCATGGCATTACTTGCCATCGCATTAAACACAAAAAACTGCCCTGCTCGTTCCTATACTGGACCGCAGGTTGGGATTATGACTGATAGATTTCACACTAAAGCGCGCATTTTAGACATTAAAACTGATTTGCTACATAGAGAACTATCTGAAGGTTATGTGGTAGTCGTAGCCGGTTTCCAAGGCAAGAATGAGCGCGGCGATACCACTACCCTAGGACGAGGCGGCTCAGATACGACTGCTGTTGCCTTAGCTGCTGCTTTAAAAGCTAATGAATGCCATATCTATACCGATGTGGATGGCGTCTATACCACCGACCCACGTGTGATCCCAGAAGCAAGTTTATTAGCTCAAATCAGTTTTGAAGAAATGTTAGAAATGGCAAGCCTTGGCGCAAAAGTCTTACAAATGCGCTCGGTTGAACTTGCTAGCAAACACAATATGCCCATACGCGTGCTTTCAACCTTTAGTAACAATAATATGGGAACATTAGTGACATTTGAGGAAAAAATTATGCAAAAGCGTTTAGTCTCAGGTATCGCATTTAGCCGTGAAGAAGCTATTATTGCCATCAACGGTGTACCTAATAAAGCAGGTATTGAGGGCTATATTTTAGGGCAAGTAAGCGATGCGAATATTGAAATCGATATGATTGCACAAAATGCAACTGACAAAGACACCACTGACTTTACCTTTACCCAACATCGTAAAGATTACGATAAGACCTTAAGTATTATGCAACGATTAGGTAGCGAATTGGGCGCAATTTCTGTAAAAA
>CAZHMQ010000122.1:0-5592 GCA_964533645.1 uncultured Coxiellaceae bacterium | reverse complement strand
ATGCGTCGTGCACATCATGCACTTTCAGCGTCAGCATTATCTGTAGATGCGGCAACGGGTGAAACACACCGTCGTCATCATGTCAGTCCAGACGGTTATTATAAAGGTCGTCAAGTTATAGAGACTCGCGCCATTGTTGAAGAAGAAAGTGGCGAAGAGTAATTCACTTGGAAACCATAATCATTGCAGTTGATGCGATGGGGGGCGATCATGGCCCTTCTGTGATTGTGCCTGCTGCACTGCAGGCGCTGATCAAATTTGAGTCGCTTCATTTGATTTTGGTTGGGCATGAAGATGCTATAAAAAATGAACTAAAAGCTAGAAATGTTTTAAATGAGTCTAGGCTTACCATTCAGAATGCTACTCAAACCGTTGCTATGGATGAATCGCCAGCAGTTGCTCTCCGCACAAAAAAAGATTCATCTATGCGTGTTGCCATCAACTTAGTTAAAGAAAAGAAAGCAAATGCTTGTGTCAGTGCAGGTAATACCGGAGCACTGATGGCTACAGCGCGTTTTGTTTTGAAAACATTGCCAGGCATTGACAGGCCTGCCATTCTTTCAACTTTCCCTACCCTCAAAGGCAATAAAAATATGCGCATGCTTGATTTAGGTGCGAATGTGGATTCTACTGCAGAACATTTATTTCAGTTTGCTGTGATGGGTTCTGTTGTCACGTCAGCTGTCGATAATATTGCCTCACCTAAGGTAGGTTTGTTGAATATTGGTGAAGAAGATATTAAAGGTAATGAGCTTGTAAAAGCTGCCGCTCAATGGTTGTCGAACGCAAGTGTTATTAACTATACAGGTTATATTGAAGGCGATCAAATTTATAAAGGTGATATTGACGTTGTTGTCTGTGATGGTTTTGTGGGAAATGTCGCACTCAAGACAACTGAGGGTGTTGCTAAGTTCATAAAGATATTAATAAAAGAGGCCTTCACTCATAATATTTTTTCAAAAATAGCTGCTTTTATTTCCTTGCCTGTTTTAAAATCCTTAGGTAAGCGTATTGATCCAGATCGTTATAATGGCGCAAGTTTTATTGGCTTGCAGGGTATCGTTATTAAAAGTCATGGTGGAGCAAAAATCAAAGCTTTTGCACATGCCATAGAAGAAGCTGTGATACAAGTTGAAAAAAATATTCCGCAACGAATTAGCGCTGAAGTTGAGAGAGCTCTAAAATTATCTTCGCATGATTCTCTCGATAGCCCTGATGAAAATCATCCATAAGTCCATAAAATACATGGGATTCTCATGAAATATTCAAAAATAGTTGGCACAGGCTCATACTTACCTGAAAAAATTCTTACGAATTTTGATTTAGAAAAAATAGTCGAAACTGCCAATGATTGGATTATTGAACGTACAGGTATTCATAGGCGTCATATTGCCTCCAAAGATGAAACAGCACTTTATATGGCAGAAAAAGCTTCGCGTGATGCTATGACTGCAGCAGGTATAGCATCTTCAGATATTGGTATGATTATTATCGCAACAACGACTCCAGAAAAGATGTTTCCGAGCACGGCTTGTATGTTGCAAGAACGTTTAAGTATTGCAGGATGTCCTGCATTCGATCTTAACTCAACCGCATGCGCAGGTTTTATGTATGCGCTTAGTATTGCTGATCAATATATTAAGACAGGTGCTGTCAAATATGCTTTGGTGATTGGCAGTGAGGTCATGTCTAAAGTCGTTGATTGGAACGATAGAACGACTTGTATTTTGTTTGGTGATGGTGCGGGTGCTGTGATTTTAGGTGCAAGCTCAGAACCTGGAGTGTTGTCGACTCATTTACATGCAGATGGTACACATAAAGATGTATTATCGCTTAATGTAAATATTGGCAAACCCTTGGATGTGGAGCAGGCTTTATACATCCAAATGAAAGGTAATCAATTATTCAAATTAGCGGTTAATATTTTGGGCAAATTATTTGACGAAACCTTAGTTGCAAATCAATTACAAAAATCAGATGTTGATTGGTTAGTGCCGCATCAGGCGAATATTCGAATTATAGAAGCTATGGCAAAAAAACTAGATTTACCTATGGATAGAGTGGCCATTACCTTAGAAGAACAAGGTAATACTTCGAGTGCGTCTATTCCCTTAGCGCTTGATAAAACGATACGGAATGGCCAAATTAAACGAGGTGATTTGTTATTGCTCGAAGGATTTGGGGGTGGTTTAGCTTGGGGTTCTGCTTTAATTAGATATTAAGGTTTTTATAACATGAAAAAAATAGGTTTTGTGTTCCCAGGACAAGGTTCTCAGTCCGTTGGCATGTTAGCAGATATTGCTAAAGAGTATTCCGAAGTGAAAGCAACATTTGATGAAGCTTCAGATGTTTTAGGATATGACTTGTGGTGTATGGTACAAGAGGGGCCTGCTGATTTACTTGATCGCACTGTGCATACACAGCCGGCTTTGCTTGCAGCATCTTATGCGGTTTGGCGCATGCTAAAAAATCGTTTTCCGATTCAACCTGCTTTGCTCGCAGGCCATAGCTTGGGAGAATATACAGCTTTAGTTTGCGCAGAGTCTTTATCATTTCGAGACGGTATTACTTTGGTTGCGGCACGTGGTGAATATATGCAAGAAGCAGTGCCTTTAGGAGAAGGTGCATTAGCTGCAATTATTGGCTTAGATGATAATGTTGTGCGGGTGCTGTGTGAGCAATCAGTATTGAAGGATGAAGTTTTAGCTCCCGCAAATTATAATAGTATGGGTCAAGTGGTGATAGCAGGAACTAAAGCGGCAGTAGAACGTGCTATTGTTCTTGCAAAAGAAAAAGGTGCTCGATTAGCGAAATGTCTTCCTGTGAGTGTCCCTTCACATTGTGAATTAATGAAGCCGGCTTCTCAAAAATTAGAAGCATTATTAAAATCACTTTCTATAAAACAACCTATTATTCCCGTTATCAATAATGTTGACGTTCAACTCTATCAAACCACTGAGGCGATACGAGATGGCTTAGTTAGACAACTTTATCATCCGGTGCGTTGGGTTGAAATCATCAATCAATTCCATGTAATGGATATTCATACGATTGTTGAGTGTGGTCCAGGCAAGGTATTAAGCGGATTAATTAAAAGAATCATACCTGAGATGGATTTAGCTCAAACAACAGATTTGAATAGTTTACAAACTCTCACAAATAACTTACTACATAAGCAGTAGGAGATAGTATGTCATCGCCTCATAAAGATAAAATTGCACTGGTTACGGGTGCAAGTCGTGGAATAGGTCATGCGATCGCGCTTGCTCTTGGACGAGAAGGTGCCACCGTTATAGGTACAGCAACGACTGAACAGGGTGCTAAAAAAATTACAGAAGGATTCAAAGCAGCAAATATTCAAGGGTTGGGTTTGGTTTTAAATGTTACCCAGCAAGAGTCTATCGATGCACTTTTTGCAAAAATCAAAGAAGATTATGCTATGCCTTCGATATTAATCAATAATGCTGCGGTAACCCGAGATAATTTATTGCTTCGCATGAAGGACGAAGAATGGGATTCGGTGATTGAAACCAATTTAAACTCGATTTTTCGGATTACAAAAATTTGTTTGCGAGATATGTTAAAAGCTCGTTGGGGACGCATTATTAATATAAGTTCAGTAGTTGGAACTACAGGTAACCCAGGCCAAGTGAATTATTCCGCAGCAAAAGCAGGGCTTATTGGATTCACTAAATCCTTGGCACAAGAGGTGGGTTCAAGAGATATCACTGTGAATGTAGTAGCGCCAGGTTTTATTGATACCGATATGACGCGCAGTTTGCCTGAAGAACAGCAAAAAGCCTTATTAGCGCGTATACCTATCCCACGTTTGGGGCAGGTGAATGATATTTCATCGGCTGTAGTATTTTTAGCGTCAGAGGCCGCAGGCTATATAACTGGACAAACTTTGCACATTAATGGCGGCATGTATATGCCTTAGCAGGTTTTTTTAGTATACTTAACCTCAGCTCGATATAAGAAATTTGATAAAAAAGCATCAAATTTACGGAATAAAAGCTGAGGTGTTGAACAGCGCAGTCAAAGCTAAGTATAAAATTCAACTTGCAAGTTTTTTGTTTTTACATAAACTAACGTGAATTCGATCCCGGACAAACAAAAAACGTTTTCCGGGATGACAGGTAATCCTATCATTAATAAGAGGAAATAGGTGTTATGAGTAGTATTGAAGCGCGTGTTAAAAAAATTGTTGTAGAACAATTAGGTGTGAAAGAAGAAGAAGTCGCTAACGATTCGTCTTTTGTTGATGATTTAGGTGCAGATTCTTTAGATACCGTTGAATTAGTCATGGCATTAGAAGAAGAATTTGAAACAGAAATTCCTGATGAAGATGCTGAAAAAATCACTACCATTCAACAAGCTATCGATTATATTAACTCCCATATGGGCGCACACAGCAAAGAATAGTGTTATATATGACACAGGAGTCAAATTTGAATAAGCAGCGTGTGGTTGTGACAGGCTTAGGCATGGTCACGCCAGTTGGGCTCACCGTAGAAGATACCTGGAAAGCTATTTTAGCTGGAGAAAGCGGTGTACGTTTGGTTGAGCATTTCGATGCATCGGATCTAAGTGCGCGTATTTGTGCTACGGTCAAAAACTTTGACCCTCTGCCTTATATGACAGAAAAAGATGCTCGTAAACGTGATATGTTCATACAGTATGGAATTGCCGCTGCTATTCAAGCATTTAAAGATTCAGGTATTGAAGTTACGGAAAATAATGCCGATCGTATAGGTGTCGCTATTGGTTCAGGTATAGGCGGCTTACCTATGATAGAAAAAGCGCACTCTACTTTGATAGAAGGCGGTCCGCGTAAAATATCACCGTTCTTCATTCCGTCGGCTATTATCAATATGATCGCCGGTAATGTATCAATTATGTATGGCTTGAGAGGGCCTAATATTGCTGTTGTGACAGCATGTACGACAGGCACACACAATATAGGTTTAGCAGCACGGTCCATAGCATATGGTGAAGCAGATGTTATGTTGGCCGGTGGTTCAGAAATGGCAACTACTAAATTAGGTATTGGTGGATTTGCTGCGATGCGCGCGCTCTCAACACGCAATGATGCCCCTGAAAAAGCGAGTCGTCCCTGGGACAAAGATAGAGATGGTTTTGTATTAGGCGATGGTGCAGGTGTTATTGTGCTCGAGAGTTATGAGCACGCTAAAAAACGTGGTGCTAAAATTTATGCTGAATTGGTGGGTTTTGGTATGAGTGCTGATGCGTCTCATATTACGACTCCTCATCTAGAAGGTTTAGGTGCAGCAAAAGCGATGGATAATGCATTAAAAGATGCAGGAATGAAACCTGAAGAAGTGCATTACGTTAATGCACATGGTACTTCCACTCCTGTAGGTGATGAATTAGAAGTTTTAGCCATTAAGCGTAGTTTTGGTGATTATGCCTATAAATTAGCAATTAGCTCTACTAAATCTATGATTGGGCACTTGTTAGGTGCGGCTGGGGCAGTTGAAGCTATTTTTAGTATTTTAGCCATTCGAGATCAAGTCGCACCACCTACTATTAATCTTGATAATCCTAGCGATGGTTGTGATTTAAATTTTG
>CAZHMQ010000121.1:0-5889 GCA_964533645.1 uncultured Coxiellaceae bacterium | reverse complement strand
TCCCTTCGTTCTTGATTTTAAAATAATCCTTTTCAAAACCATCTTGCGGTTTTAGATCAATGCCTTGAATGCCATGAACCGTCCAAACTCCTGCCTCGTTTTTCTTCCAAATTGATTTTAATATTCCAATGTCATCTGTTGGTGCTTTTTTCATGCAGACCATTCCCTTAATGTGCTAATTTTAAATATTAGACTTCTAGAAGTTCATCATTCAGGCTGCTGTTTCAGAGATGAGCACCGTTGATGCTCATGTTGCTACCTTAGATTTTATTTCCGATGAGATTATAACTGTGCTGCGGTATTGCACAAGCTTTCTGATAGAATGTTTTTTGACCGCATCAGCGTGGATATTTAGTCACGGTTAATGTGGAAAGCTGTGAAGAGGGTGTTTGAAGGGGTATAAGTACGTGTTTTTCGGCGTGGGCATTATAAGATCATCTTCTGTTATTTAACTGTTAACAACAGGAAAATGCAAAAATGAGGTTTACAAAAGGACATTCAGGTAACTCAAAAGGCAGGCCAATTGGCAGTCTAAATAAACACTCTAAGTTAGTTGCACTACTTGAGCCTCATGCTGACGCTCTCATCAACAAAGCCGTTGAGCTAGCCTTGGCTGGCGATATTAATGCATTACGTTTATGCATAGAAAGACTTATACCAAAAGCTCAACCTGATAGCCTCAGTGTAGTTGTACCTGATATCACTCAAACAGAAACTTCTAGCACTGCATTAATAGCTCATGAAATTATTAAAAACTTGGCTGGCGATATTATCACGATTGAACAGGCAAAACTTCTACTTACACTCAATAGGCAGTTAGAATCGCCGAATAAACAAGCACTCGATAATGCTGAAACAAAAATTAGAAAAGAAGCGCTTGAGTTACGAGCTCAATTGGACGCTAAGTATCAGCGCGATTATTAGAATAGTGCAATTAATTTTACGGATGATAGTTAACGCAGATTGATACCCAAATTATTTTAAAATTAGCTAGTTAATATTTCACCCAATCTTAATTATGTTTTACACGCATCAGTTGTAGAACATTAATCCATAACTTATAAAAAAACTCACAAATTGGTTTCATATTTGCTGGTAACGTACCGCATGCATGTGATTGTCCAGATACTATCTTCATATATCGCTTAACTCTTTCTAAGTTAGCAATATTATATGTTCTTGGTTCTGAACCTAAAATCTCCAAGAACTTTGCGGTAACTGAGGATAGTTTTGACAGTACTTTAATTGCATCTTGCTGCACATTTCGACCTTTGGGTGACCAATGATGAAAATACTTAACTCGTAGCCCATGCGCGTAAAGTAGCCTTTTTCGGTCATCAGATGAAATTAGGCCTGCTTTAATTAACCAGCGAAGGCGTATCGTTTGATTAAGTCTGTCTGAAAAATAAATTCCCGCACCTTTATTTGAATTAATTGAATCTTGATTTTCTTGAGGTAGTCTACTAAACACTTTCTCAAGATTCTCTCTTTCTGTAATACATAGATAGTTAGCCAGCATTTCACCATGCAAAGCGCATAACTCTATGCATGCTAAATATTCAGCATTAGCAAAGCACCTTTTAGCTGAAACAAGGGTACCTATTAAACGCTCGTAGATTTCTTCTTGGTTAGTGCCGAAGCGAATTCTTGCCATAACAGCATCGGCTTCAGCATATCGAATGAGAGCACCCCTGGTAAGCTCTGATGGATGATCTAGTTGAAAGAAGCCCCTAAGCCAATTACGCTTATTCTCTAAGGGCTCATTATTACGATCAAGTACAGCATCAATTTCATCCTGATTCAGATCAATCCCTAGCACATTAAACATACCTGTCACTTGATCATTCATCATATGTCCTTACAAAATAATAAGTTCCATATTATCAGAATAGCGGTTGGATTCCCTCTAGGTGATTATTTGCATGCTCTTAGTGTATAAAAATGACTATTAATGAGTAAATATTTACCTGAATACGCCGAAATAAATCACAAACCAACCGCCCGCATCTCTCCAATCCAGTTCCCAATATGGGAATTGAATTGGTTCCAATATTCACACGGCATGTCCACCAAATTCTGATTTAAAGACATCCAAAATCATCTAAAAGCCCTTGAAAATAAGGGCTTTTTTATTTATTCTTCTTCCAACGAAATCCAATGAAAGCCCCCAACATCCAACTCCAGAGTGGGGCTTATCTGGGGGCTTATTGCTCCTAAGAAAATATGAGGCCCCCAATGGCGTTGACAGTGGTTCAAGTGAAGAATGCGAAGCCTAAAGAAAAGGCTTATAAATTAGCAGATGATAGAGGTTTATACCTTTTGGTTAATCCGAATGGCTCAAAATTATGGAAGCTTAAATACCGGTTTGCAGGTATTGAGAAAAAATTATCACTTGGTTCTTTTCCAGAAGTTACGCTAGCCGCAGCTAGAGATGCCCGTGAGGAAGCTCGTAAACAGATTGTGAATAGCATAGACCCGGGGGTGCTTAAAAATTCCGTCAAGCGATCAAAAAAACTTGCTGCTGAGAATAGCTTTGAAGCTATCGCCCGCGAGTGGCATGCTAAATTTACGCCAAAGTGGACTAAGGAACATGGCGAACGGATTTTGATTCGCATTGAACAGAATGTATTCCCGTGGATTGGCAGACGACCTATTACTGAAGTCACTGCACCTGAATTACTTTCAGCCTTACGCCGCGTTGAAGCTAGGGGCGCAATCGAAACAGCGCATCGCATCTTACAAATTTGTGGACAAGTATTTCGCTATGCAATTGTCACTGGCCGTGGGTCACGCGATCTTTCTGCTGATTTACGCGGTGCGCTTCCTCCTGTGAAAAAGAGACATCATGCGAGTATCACTGATCCTGTTGAAGTAGCAAAATTACTGCGCGTGATTGAAAGCTATGAGGGATTCTTCGTTACCAAATGTGCATTAAAACTTGCGCCATTATTTTTTGTGAGGCCAGGGGAGTTGCGCCAAGCTGAGTGGGAAGAATTTGATCTTGAAAAAGCAGAATGGCGAATTCCAGCTGAGAAAATGAAAATGCGCCAGATGCATATTGTCCCATTAAGCACACAAGCAATTGCCATTCTAAAAGAACTATATGCCTTCACTGGCCAAGGAAAATATGTTTTCCCGGGGGTGCGTACCCTGAAACGTCCTATGTCTGAAAACACAGTGTTAGGCGCATTGCGGCGTCTGGGTTACACAACTGATGAGATGACAGGACACGGGTTTCGTTCTCTGGCTAGTACGCTATTGAATGAGCAGGGTTGGAATCGTGATGCAATTGAGCGTCAGCTAGCTCATGGAGAGCGGAATAAAATACGTGCTGCTTATAATTATGCTGAATATTTGCCCGAGCGTCGCAAGATGATGCAGTGGTGGGCCGATTATTTAGATGAATTAACTAATGGTGGAAAATTATTAGAATTTAAGGCGGGATGATACTCATGAAAAAAATAGGGAAATTGAAAAAATCCATTCATAAAGATAATTTAAAATCATTAAATGATTATAGCGGCAATGATTTTAAAATTTTGGTTGAATCAGCAATAAAAGATAAAATGATTTTTTATATCATTAACAAAGATGGCAAGCCATTTCCAATTGAATCAGGTGACGTCGAAAGGATAAAAAATAATCACCCTAAAAAAGTATTTCTTAATTATCAAAATACATTCGAACTTGATTTTGATTTAGGTCCAAAAGAGCCGCATGGTTGGCAATCTATATGGGTAGATGCGAATACAACCAATAAAATTCTAAATATCGTAGAGTCAAACAAACTCAACCAAAATAAAATTAAAAAATACACCACACCGCTTTTGGAAATTCAAGAGAAAGCTATTGAAAAATTTTGGTTAAACCATGAGCCAAAAAACCCACCAAAAGCTGAAGCCATCATTGATTGGCTTATAACGGAACATGAAATTGCAAGAAGAATGGCCGAAGCAATAGATTCAATAATCCGCCCCCTTAAATTTAAACAAGGTGGTAATAGAAGACAATAAATATCTTGTGGGTGACGCCCATAAAACCTCTATTTTTTAAGTCTTTCAATCATGGGTTACACCCAGAGTTGGTCATCTGTGCGTAACCCTTTGCGTCGTTACAAATAATTTTTTTCTTGCTTTAATGGCTCCTGATCTAAAGAACATCATGGAGAACCAGAATGAACCAACAACTATCAAAGAAGCTAAGAGTTTTAAGGCTTCCCGCCGTTTCAGATAAAGTCGGCATGCCCAACTCATCCATTTACTTAATGATCGCCAATGACATGTTTCCGAAACCAATCAAATTAAGTAAACGATCAGTCGGATGGCTTGAATCTGAAATCAACGATTGGATTGAGCAACGTACTCACGAAAGCCGGGCTAACATCAGCAGTCAAAAAAAATCAAACCAAGGATAGGTTTAGTAGCTATGAAAAAAAATCGCATGAACGCAAAAGGAAGACGCAGCAAAGACCGATTTTTTATGATACCGCGCTGCGTTTATAGTCATGAAGATTTTATTTCACTCAGTCCTCGCGCTTTGAATCTTCTAATTGATTTAGGTATTCAATTCAATGGTTACAATAACGGTGATTTGTGCTGCACAATGTCCTTGATGAAAAAACGAGGCTGGACTTCAAGCGATCAACTGGATAAGGCTAAGAAAGAACTTGTAAATAAAGATATGATTGTTGTCACTCGCCAAGGAGGTAGGAAAAGAGCAACGCTATATGCACTAGCCTGGTTGCCAATTGATGATTGCAAAGGAAAGCTCGACATCAAAGGCACTAATAAGCCATGGCGTGATTTTACATTTATAAAATAATCTCACTTCGTTACACCAATCTACGGGATAAAATGGAAATATATAACCCGCAGATTGGTGTAAAAAATGATATTAATTGAATTCATTGCACCTAGCTGCGGTCTATATATGCCAGTTATGAAAATTTCTTTAATCCACCATACGGACACCTTTAAGATATATGCCATCTACCGCAATAATAACCACAGCCTTCATGGCAAACATAAAATGGTATATAATGCATATGCCATTAACTATATAATTTAATAATGACAGTAATGAATGACTGTTAATAACAGTGAGAAAACAATCATGGCATATCAACCAGGGCAATCAGGCAATATTAACGGAAGACCAAAAGGTTCACTGAACAAACGAACACAACTTACAATATTACTAGCAGAAAGGGCTGAAGAATTAATAAACAGGGTGATAGATCTCGCTTTAAGTGGTGATGCACATGCTATGCGTCTATGTGTTGAGCGTCTAATTCCTAAAGCACGTGCAGACTCTTTGACTGCCCATCTCCCTGAGCTTGATACAAGCAATCATGAATCATCATTAGAAATTACCAGTGAAATCGTCAAAAGTGTTCTTAGAGGCGATATAACAACAGACGAAGGGAAAAAGCTAATTGAGATGATTGAAGCACATCAAAGGAGGGTTGATAGTGAAAAATTTTCAATTAGATTTTAGATAAAACCACAACTTAAGCTAACAAATAAAATAAACACGGCTACAAAACGAGTAATTGTTCCATAATTATTGGTTAATTTTATTTATATTTAATTAAAGTGAAAAACCAAAATAGAAAGCTTTACACATCTAGTACTATCATTTAACAAATGAAAATAGTAATTAAACCAACCTTCATCACTATTACCTATATGCTTAATAAAGCATACATGTTTAGGTGTTTCACTTTGTATCTGATCTAGTACCGGTTGTAGATTTTTATTATCAACAAAATAAATAATTGCCGATTTAGAATCACGCCAAGTTAAATAACCTAGCAGCTGATCTACTGTTTCTTGGAGCCTGTAAGATATTTTGTGTAACTGCCGTTTTCATCATGCAGGCATTCTGCCT
>CAZHMQ010000120.1:0-5930 GCA_964533645.1 uncultured Coxiellaceae bacterium | reverse complement strand
CCAAATCATCCATAGGATGCAATAGCTTACGTAAAATCCACATTTTTTGAATTTCTTCTTGGCTAGCAAGCAATTCTTCACGACGCGTACCGGTACGATTGATGTTGATCGCAGGGAAAATACGGCGTTCGGCAATTTTTCTATCCAAATGGATTTCCATATTGCCTGTACCTTTGAATTCTTCATAGATGACATCATCCATCTTAGAACCGGTTTCAACTAAAGCTGTCGCAATAATGGTTAAACTGCCGCCTTCTTCAATATTTCGCGCCGCACCAAAGAAACGTTTAGGACGTTGCAGAGCATTTGCATCCACACCACCGGTTAAGACTTTGCCTGATGCTGGGACTACGGTATTGTATGCACGCGCTAAACGAGTAATAGAATCTAATAAAATGACCACATCACGCTTATGCTCAACCAATCGCTTCGCTTTTTCGATCACCATTTCAGCGACTTGAACGTGACGATTTGCAGGCTCATCAAAAGTACTTGCAATGACTTCGCCACGTACAGAACGTGTCATCTCGGTCACTTCTTCAGGACGTTCATCAATCAGCAATACCATTAAATGACATTCTGGATGGTTATGTGCAATCGATTGCGCGATGTTTTGCAACATCATTGTCTTACCTGCTTTTGGCGGAGATACAATCAATCCACGTTGACCCTTGCCCACCGGAGAAGCTAAATCAATAACTCTCGCTGTGATATCTTCAATACTGCCGTTTCCGCGCTCTAGTTTCAAACGTTCGTTGGCAAAAAGTGGGGTAAGATTTTCAAATAAAACCTTAGTTTTTGCATTTTCAGGCGCATCAAAATTGATGTGATCCACTTTTAATAATGCAAAATATCGCTCGCCTTCTTTAGGAGGACGAATTTTTCCAGAAATAGTGTCGCCAGTGCGTAAATTAAAACGTCTAATCTGACTAGGCGAAACATAAATATCATCCGGTCCTGCGAGATAAGAACCTTCGGCAGAACGAAGAAAACCGAAACCATCCTGGAGAATTTCAAGCACACCGTCTCCATAAATATCTTCACCACGCTTTGCATGTGCTTTTAAAATAGCAAAAATAATATCTTGCTTACGTGAGCGAGCCATATTTTCAAGGCCATACTCATCAGCAAGTGTGATTAAATCAGCTGCCGGTTTTTTCTTAAGTTCGGTTAGATTCATAGTGTTTTTTTACCTATTTTGAATTAAAACTATCTGTGTCCATTGTTATTAAGACTTTTCGCAACTTTCCCTAATGCGTTCTACAAATAATCCGGGGTAATCCTGCCATACAACATTCAAAGTGCCATGCATTAGAAAGTGGGTAGGTAATGAATGACTGCTCTGACTTGTCGATCTCATATTACAGTGTGGGTTAATCGATAGGCTCTATCTACGAGGATATCTTCTATTTTGCATAAAGTAACATTAATTAGATCGAATTTCTAGTCTATTTTTTAAATACGCCCCCTCGCTTGAGAGGGCATATTTATCAAATGTGTGAATCAATAAAACTTGCCAATTCAGCTTTAGAAATAAGACCTACTTGTGTTGCTTTCACTTGGCCGTCAACAAAAAGAATCAAGGTTGGGATACCACGAACGCCAAACTTCGGTGGAGTACCAGGATTCGCATCCACATCGAGCTTCACAATTTTAACTTTGCTGTTATATTTTTGAACAATCTCTTCTAAAATAGGAGCAATAGCCTTGCATGGACCGCACCATTGAGCCCAAAAATCGACCAGCACGGGTATTTTTGACTCTACCACTTCTGCTTCAAACGTATCATCGCTAATTGCGTTTATATGACTCATAACATCTGCCTTTCATAGTTAGTAAATGAGAACTAGTATAGTTTAAGTCTCCAAAGCACGCAAAGGTTCACGTACAAAGCACATTAAAACACCGCCTGCTATAAAAAACAGCATAATCGTTGCCATACCCGCCCTTTGGCTTTGAAAATATAACGTCATAGCCCCCAGTAACCAAGGACCTACAAAGGCCGTAATTCTGCCCGAAAATGCGTATAAACCAAACATTTCAGTCGACTTTTCTTCAGGGGTAATGCGCACCATCAAAGAACGGCTTGCCGCTTGCACGGGCCCCACAAATAGCGTGAGCAATAACCCTAAACACCAAAACATAGCGGTTGTTTTTACAAATAACATGGCTGTACCAAAAATAACTAAACACACTAACGATATCAATATAGTTGGCTTAGATCCTAAATAATCATCTACCCAGGCAAGTAATATAGCCCCCAAGCCTGCCGAAACATTCATGGTAATACCTAATAAAATAATCTCTGATAACTGCATGTGAAAAGTGCCTGCTGCATAAATCCCACCAAAAGCAAATAAGGTATTTAAACCATCAATATAAATCAAATGCGCTAACAAATAGATGAAGAGATTTTTTTGTTGAGGTAAGGATGCAATAGTAGAACCTAGTTCTTGAAACCCTCGTTTGATAGCTTGAGACATAGACAAACGACTGGATGGTATATCTGGAACAATCAAAAATAATGGCAATGAAAAAAAAGCAAACCATATTGCAGCCCATGGACCGCATATACGTATTTGCTCCGCCGTACTTGTATTCAACCAAGACGGTGGGTTTTTAACAAACACAAATAAAGCCATACTTAAGGTGATAATACCACCCACATATCCTAAACCCCATGCCCATCCTGAAATTCGACCTATATAATCACGTGGTGCAATATGCGCAAGAAAAGAGTTATAAAAAACATGGGCTATTTCTAAACCGATGGTACCTATGACAACACATGATAAAGTGTAATAAACATCATTCACTTCCGGTTTAGCATACCAAAGCAATGCGGTGCTTATGATACAAATTGCTGTAAAAAATAATAACCAACGTTTATGTCTACCGCTATAATCTGCAATAGCGCCAAAAATCGGACTCAGAACAGCAATCAAAACGCCAGCCAATGCTGTCGCATTTGCCCATTGATAAGTGCCTTTAATTTCATTCGCAGCAATAGCGGTCGTAAAATACGTCGCAAATATAAACGTAGTCACAATAATAGGAAAGGCAGCCGCTGCCCAATCATAGATACACCACGCTGTTATGATACGCTTTCGACCCTGTAAAAAATTCACCTATCTTTCCTTATTAATAAATTCGGCATAAAACCGCTTCTTCCTATCGCGTGAGTCGCAAAACGTTTTTTGAGTCCTGTCATCAAATCTAATCCCACCAAACCCGCTTGCCTTACTTGATTAAGCACAAACATATCGCTCGCAAACAACCAGGTAAGTCTATGCGATAGCTTCTGACTAAAACTTTGTTGGCCTATGGTATCCATCAACAAAAGATTTTTTTCAAGTAAAGCCGATGCCACCACAGCCACTTCATGTAACGCTACATTTAATCCTTGAGCAGCAATAGGATGTATCGTGTGAGCCGCATTACCAATCAAGCAAATATGTTTCTCTCGTTGATGCTTAGCTTTAATCATTTTCAGTGGATAAGTGGCGCGTTTACCCATACTTTCCAACCGACCTAAACGATAACCAAAGTGTTGTTGAAGTTCTTTTAAAAAATCTTGATCTGAAAGTTTCATCAAATCAGCAATCACATTATTTGCTGCTGTCCATATGGTCGCAACTTTATGATCTTGTAAAGGCAACATTGCAATCGCACCCTCATCAAGAAAACGTTCATAAGCAATATAATGATGATCACGTGATAAGGTTGTCGTGGTCACAAGAGCGCTTTGCTCATAATCTACGATTTCGGTAGGTATATGCAGTAATGCACGTACTGTGGAGTGACTTCCATCCGCACCAATCACTAACTTCGCTTTGTAATGTGCTAGATTTTCCGATGTTTTAATGGAAAGCTCAACGCCTCTTTCATCTTGTGAAAGTGATTCCAGCGTGGCAGGTTTTATTATGGTAATATTTTTTGCATCTGATACATGCGTTTCAAGTGCTGCATTAATATATGTCGCAGGCACGACATAGCCAAGCGCTGCGAGCTCCACCACACTTGCATCCATTCGCGTCATCCCAAAACGGCCACGCTTTGAGACATGCACTTGTTTAATGGGTGTCGCATAAGGTGATAGCTCTGGCCAAATACCGCTATTTTCGAATAAAGCAACACTTGCATCATTAAGTGCAATTAAGCGCTCATCTTCTACGGATGAAAACTTTGCTTCATCTATCAGAGCGATACGTATATCTGTATTTTTTAATACAGCAGCAAGGGTTGCACCTACCATGCCGCCGCCTATGATCATAAGGTCAAATTGCATAACTATCACAACAATAAGTTTTGATTTACACGCGTGTTTTGGATTATATTTTCTAAGAAGAAAAAATAGCAATCAAATACTAAACTTTCTCGTCAATGAGTTGTTACATATGGTTAAAATATGATCACGTTCTTAATAAAACCTTAAGCATTAACCTATACAATGTATATCTATTAAACAGACACCTAATAAAGAAAGGTTTTTTTATGATGGCATTTCGCCCAAATGAAAAGCTAGACCCTATCAAGGGAGAGCGAGCATCTTATAATGTTTTAGACAAGATCCTCGGACGTGGTGCCACAGCAGAAGTAGGATTAATAGAAGAGTGCAACTCTAAGAAGAAATATGCATTAAAAACAATCTCAAAGAAATATGGTTGTAAGAACAACAAGAGCGCAGAACGATATTATAATCGCGAATATGATATCTTAAAGAAGCTGGGTAGAATTGATCCCGTAAAAATTACAACCATGAATAAAAAGAGGACTATTTGTAACTATCACATTGTTATGGACTTCATCGAAGGTACTCAACTTTGGAAATTTATCCACAAATCAAATTATTGTGTAGGGGATACATCCCTTCCCCGAGAAGAACCTCAAAAATTACTACGGATTGGTTTAAATATTCTCCTGGATTCATATAAACTCCAGCAAGCTGGTATCTTGCTGATAAGTGATAAAACAGAGAATATTATAGTGGATACGAATACCTTACAAGCAACCCACGTTGGCTTTGGTTTTTCGGAAGATGAGTATGATTTCAAAAAAGATCCGGGCAGAAAAATGTTGTTTAAAGGGGCACCCGAGATGTCTGCTCCTGAACTTTTAAAACAAGGGGAAGTGATTTTTAACAAAGCAACCGCAATGTACGCAGCAGGAGCTGTTTTACGTGAATTCTTATTGGGGGACAACTTTGAAATAGATTATAATATTATGATGCAATTCTACGACGGAAAACTTGATACAATATCTCAAGATAGAAGGATTGTCCCACCAAACGAGCCACCTTTAAATATCGAACCATATCCCGACATAAAAAAGTTACTCTTAAAATTGACATCAGACTCACCTGAAGATCGCCCATCATTAGAAGCAGCTATTGAAACATTTGAAGAGGCATTGAAACTACAAAAAGGATCTTCTATCAAAAACGCGTTATTCGATGAACATTTTAAAAATGCGCTTGCCGAGTATAAAAAAGAAAAACAAAAATATTTTGGAATTCGATGGCTTTTCACTAGTAAATCCACCGCCGACATCCTCATGGAGCTAAATAATTATCGGAAACAGTTTGATCTTAAAAAAGAAGAAAACAAAGAACATTATTTTGATCAAAAAGATAAACAGTATTATTACTATGAAAAACGTAGCCAGGTATCTGAACTGGATAAATACCAAAAAGCAAAAACCTTTATTTCAAAAAACCCCCATAGCACATTCGCAAAAAAATTAGCGTTTGCTATGAACGATCCGCAATTAATAAAAATCATTGATGACCATGATGCCAAGCCATGGTGGCGTCGTTGTTTTGGATAAACAAATGAATATCATGACTTCATCATCGCCTCAATGGCCTCTACCGTTTAGAATCATGGGGTCACCCATTAGCTGTACTCCGGTCAATAGAAAAAAGGGCTCCT
>CAZHMQ010000119.1:0-6035 GCA_964533645.1 uncultured Coxiellaceae bacterium | reverse complement strand
AATAATCGTATGGAATTATTAGCAGCTATAAAATCACTCGCAAGCCTCACTGAACCATGTAAGATAGATATACATACCGATTCTCAATATGTACAAAAAGGCATTACCCTATGGATGAACGCTTGGAAAAAACGGGATTGGAAAAAAGCAGACAAAAAACCGGTAAAAAATGCGGATCTATGGATAGAACTCGATCGTGAAACACATAGACATGTTATAACATGGCATTGGGTTAAGGGTCATAGTGGACATAAAGAAAACGATTTAGTGGATGAATTAGCCAATAAAGCTATTGATAAATTACTAAATACATAAGGAGGACTATGCGTCAAGTTATTTTAGATACTGAAACCACAGGTCTTCGCACTGAAGATGGTGATAGAATTATTGAAATTGGTTGTATCGAATTAATCAATCGTAAATTTACCGGCAAGCGATATCATCAATATATGAATCCACAACGAACCATAGACGCCGAAGCGTTGGCTGTGCATGGTATTACCAATCAATTTTTAGAAACCAAACCTCTTTTTGCAGATATTGCGGATGAATTTTTAAATTTTATTGGTGATGCCGAGCTTATTATGCATAACGCGTCTTTTGATATAGGTTTTATCAATTATGAATTGCGTTTGTTACGCAAAAATTTCAGGCGTATTGAAGAAAAATGTAAAATTGTCGATACCTTAGTATTAGCAAAACAGCTGCATATAGGTCAACGAAATAGCTTAGATGCCTTATGTAAACGATATGGTATAGATAATGCTAACCGAGAATTGCACGGTGCATTATTAGATGCTAATCTTCTGGCGCAAGTTTACCTAGCAATGACCGGGGGTCAGAGCTGTCTTTTTGATACTCTAAAGGATATCGAAACTGTCACGGATAAATCCATAGATTACGCTATTACTTTCACCCAGCAAAACAGGAAATTACGTATTATTAAAGCCGATAATCATGAACTCAGCTTGCATCATCTCCAATTGACTCAAATGAATGAGAAGAAAAAATGTTTATGGCTATCGCTGCATAAAACAGATACAGACAATATTTCTTAACCAGGGGTAAGTCATGTTTTTTACAGAAAAAGAAGAGAGAAACAACACCCTGCAGCCTAATAAATATAATGAATTGAGCGATAAATTTAATAGCTGCGTTGCAACATCTTTAGAAGGTATAAATCCTATCGCATTATCTTGGTCAACATCGGATTTAAATAAACCCCGTCTTCTATCTTTTGAAATGCATCCAACCTACATAGAAACATTAGATGATATAGAGCAATGTATTAATGAAATAAAATTTGAGCGGCGTTTTAGAAATCGATTGTCCCCGACAGAGAAAGAAAAAGTTATAGATGCCTTCCTTATTCCACTTTATGAACATAAGAAAATAATTTATGTCGATACCATAAATTACATGCTTGAGTGTGTGACAAAGCTTCTGCAGCAACCTCATTCTCATGAATATAAAAAAGAAATGAGGAGCAAATGTTTACTTGCCATGGAAGAATATCATCGTCAAATTAAAGCATGTGATGAATCCATTCATGACTATAAGCCAGCCGGATGTGTAAGTTATTGTGCTATTTTATAATCAAAGCGGCCATCAATATGAGGATCAGGCATGACACCAATCATGTGAGATCTTGAACAGGCTCTTATACATCGCCAAGAAGATAGATTACGACCTGTCATTTCCATAAAGACGAATGACAGGTTTAACGTCGTTTAATCTCTGTTACCGCCAAAAGCACCTAACAGCATTAATAGATTTTGAAATAACATTTGAATGTCTAGATAAAGACTAATGGTTGCCATAATATAATTTTGTTCCCCATTATTCACAATGCGGCTTGTGTCATACATCATTAACATCACAGAGATAAAAGTCATTGCTGAAGATATCGCTAATTGCATAGCTGGCATTTTTAAAAAAATATTAGCAAGTGAAGCGACAATACAAACCACCAAGCCTACCATTAAAAATTTACCCCAACTGCTCATATCTTTTTTAGTGGTAATAATATAAGCCGATGTGGCTAAAAAAGTTAGGCCAGTGCCAGCAAGCGCTGTAGCAATCAACTGTCCACCATTGGTATATCCATGAATAAATTGATTTAACATAGGACCTAGCGCATAACCCATACAACCTGTGAAAGCAAATACAGAAATAATGCCCCAGCCGCTGTTACGTAAAGCGCTCGTCACAAATAAAAGTACTAAAGATAAAACAAAAGCTACAATAGATGAGCCAAAACCTGCGTTTGTTGCAACAGCTATACTTGCAGCTCCCGCACTAAACAATAATGTCAAACTTAACAACATATAAGTATTTCTTAATACTGCATTGGTAGAGACAGCAGAATCACGATATTGACTTAACGTTCTTTCATTCAATGGCATAATTTATTCTCCAAACTAACAGGGCTTAATTATATCTGAAATACATAATCACGACATGGCTTTTTTATAATGTTAATCTGTTTGATTATATGTTAATCAGGTTTATCAAATTAAATATATCATAAAGCCTTGAAAATAGAGTCACATATAGCTCAAAAAGGAAAAAAACATACAAATATATTCAAAATCCACACATTTAGAAGTTGAATATATTCATCGATTAGCGTTAATATGTACGCGGTTAAATGACCTCAAGTCAAAAGCGATGTTAGCATGCACAAATGCTCTGTAACATCGTGTTTCGATTGCATTTTTGGAGAGATGGCTGAGCGGTTGAAAGCGGCGGTCTTGAAAACCGTTGAGTCCTTACGGGCTCCGGGGGTTCGAATCCCTCTCTCTCCGCCAATAAGTTATGCAACCTTATGGGGGAAAACAGTTGATTAAAATTTTGTTAGTTGATGACCATGAGCTTGTTCGTCTTGGTATCAAGCGTTTATTACAGGATGTTCCCGGCCTTAAAGTAGTGGGCGAAGCAAGCACTGGAGAAGAGGCCATACGTCTAGCAAAAGAAACTATACCGGATGTTGTATTAATGGATGTTCAAATGCCAGGAATAGGCGGTTTAGAAGCAACTCGTAAAATGGTACGTCATAACCCAGATATTAAAGTTTTAGCATTAACCATCTATGGTGATGAACCTTATCCTTCTAGATTATTGCAAGCAGGTGCTGTGGGATATATTACAAAAGGTTGTGCAGCTGAAGAAATGATACGCGCCATTAGAACCATCAACTCTGGTCAACGTTATATCAGTAGTGATATAGCACAACAACTTGCACTCAAACGATTCACAAAAGCAGAAAATTCACCTCTCGATATTTTATCTGAACGCGAATTACAAATCATGCTTATGATTACGAGCGGTCAAAAAGTTCAAGACATCTCTAATAAATTATGTTTAAGCCCAAAAACAGTTAATAGTTATCGTTATCGTGTGTTTGAAAAATTAGGCATACATAGTGATGTTGAACTTACCTTATTATCAATACGATTAGGCCTAGTTGAAGGTCATAAAGCTACTGATGAAGCCAAAATATAAGATATGCTGAATATTAAAGCTTTTCTTGAAAACTTAACCCATTATCCGGGCGTTTATCAAATGCTGGATAAACAGGGTGAAGTTTTGTATGTTGGAAAAGCTTGCAATCTAAAAAAAAGACTCTCAAGTTATTTTTCATCTAAACAAAAAGATAATAAAACCCTCGCTTTAATAAAACATGTGGTAGATATCCATGTTACAGTAACACATAGCGAAAATGATGCTTTATTATTAGAATGTAATTTAATTAAAAAATATAAACCGCACTATAATATTTTGTTTCGTGATGATAAATCTTATCCTTATATTTTAATTAAAAATGAAACACCTTATCCTTCGATTGAATTATATAGAGGTAACAAACAGGCCGATGGAACGTATTTTGGCCCTTATCCTAGTGCAACTGCTGTGCGTGAAACCATACATCTTATACAAAAACTATTTGGGTTGCGCTTATCTAATGATAAATATTCTCCTACCCGCAAGAGACCTTGTTTACAATATCAAATTAATTTATGTTCAGGCTCATGTGCGGGCCTTGTTTCTCCCGAGGACTATCGCCATGATGTGCAACATGCTGTCTTATTTTTGCAAGGCAAAAATCAACAAATACTCCATGAATTAAGCTTAAAAATGGAGGATTTTTCCAAAGAACAGCGCTATGAAGAAGCTGCAAATATACGTAATCAAATAGCTATGTTACGTGAAATTCAAGCTCGCCAATATATAAGCTCTGATCGTAGCTCGGGTGATGTGGATGTGATAGGTGTCGCAGCTGGCGATACAGCATGTATTCAACTGCTCATGATTAGAGGCGGGAGAATGTTAGGTAGTCGAGCGTATTTTACCAGTTTACCGGCACATTCGACTACAGAAGAGGTAGTAGCTTCTTTTATTACGCAGCATTATCAATCAAATCAAATAGATAAAAATAGTTTTCCAAGAGAAATTATAGTCGATGTCGCATTAAGGGATAGAATATTAATCTCTAATGCATTATCACAATTAGCAGGACGTAAAACAACCATACATCATCATGTTCGATCCGATAGAAAAAAATGGCAAGAAATTGCTAATGCTAGTGCAAAAGAATCTATTTCACGATTTTTACTTAATAAAGCTAATATACATGAAAAATTTCTTGTTTTGGAAACTTTATTAGAAAATAGAACAAACCTTAACCGAATCGAATGTTTTGATATTAGCCATACCATGGGTGAAGCAACGGTTGCATCTTGCGTGGTTTTCAATAAAGAAGGCCCTTTAAAAATGGATTATCGTCGATTTAACATTAAAGGCATTACGCCTGGTGATGATGTTGCTGCAATGCATCAGGTGCTTTCTCGTCGCTACCAGCGTTTACAAACAGAACATGCTAAACTACCCGATCTTATTTTAATTGATGGTGGACCTACACAGCTTTCTGCTGCAACCAAAATAATACATGCATTACAAATTCCTCATGTGATGTTAATAGGAGTTGCAAAAGGTAAAACTCGCAAACCAGGTTTTGAAACACTATATTTTGAAAATAAAGAACCTATGCACTTACCATCGGATTCGCTAGCATTGCATCTCATTCAACAAATTCGCGATGAAGCACATCGATTTGCGATTACAGGTCATAGACAACAACGTGATAAAAGCAGAAATAAATCTATCTTAGAATCTATTCCTGGAATTGGTGCAAAACGAAGACGCGATTTATTGCAATACTTTGGTGGCATTCAATCCTTAAATCGTGCTAGTCTTGATGAATTAGCAAAAGTTCCGGGTATTAATCAATCATTAGCAAAGAGGATTTTTGCAGCATTGCATAAAACTACTGCATAGAGCATTGAGTTATGAATAATCTGCCTAACATTCTTACAGTTCTTCGTATTGCAGTCATACCATTTTTGGTGCTTGTGTTTTATTTGCCTGTTACATGGGGACATGCAGCCGCTGCTATTATTTTTGCATGCGCCTCAGCAACCGATTGGTTAGATGGATATTTGGCGCGAAGCTTAAAACAATCCACTAAATTAGGCGCTTTTTTAGATCCTGTTGCTGATAAGCTTATGGTGTCAGTTGCATTAGTATTAATTGTAGGTGAACCTCAATTTCAATACTTTAGCTTAAACTCAGGCGATTATTCTCTGCCCATTGCAATGATCACCATACCTGCAGCTATTATTGTATGTCGCGAGATTATTGTCTCAGCATTACGAGAATGGATGGCGGAAGTGGGTAAACGAACAAGTATTGCAGTTTCTCATTTAGGAAAAATTAAGACTGCAGTACAAATGATCAGTTTGGTTATTTTATTATTTTGTAACCCAAGAACTACTCCTTATCTTGCTATTTTAGGCTATATTTTGCTATATATTGCTGCTGTGTTAACTATATGGTCTATGGTTATTTATATAAAAGCGGCCTGGCCAGAGCTTAAAGAACAGTAATATTTACGAAAAATATTTTATTTCTCTTGACTCTACGAAGTCCTACGATAGAATGACGACTTCAAATTTGTCATGACGCGGGAATAGCTC
>CAZHMQ010000118.1:0-6067 GCA_964533645.1 uncultured Coxiellaceae bacterium | reverse complement strand
CGTAAAGGAGCCCTTTTTTCTATTGACCGGAGTACAGCTAATGGGTGACCCTAATGGTCCTAATGGTCCTTACCGATACTGTGAAGCATATCGATCTAAAAGTGCTCGTATGAGCTTTTGATATGGAACATGTTCTTTGCAAGCAATATGCTTGAAGAAATCTACACTTTCTTGACTTAATGTAATGGTAATCTTGACAGGCTTAGCCTTAACAAGAAGTTTTTCTGGCGGAGGTAAAAAATCTTTGACTATTTTTACTCTGCCAATTGGTTCATCTGATAATTTTTTACGTTTGCGCTTGATCATATATCTTTTTCCCCTTTCTCCAGTAGCCAGCACCTATGATCCTGATTGTGTTATTCCGCCACGTGAAACGCACGGTCATTACACGACCAGATACCTTACCGAAACAAAAATAGCGTTTTTCACCACGACTATGATCGAGATCCTCTGCTATAATACGCTTATTATCCATAAAAGCTTGTTGTGCATCGTAAAAATCTACTTCATGTTTTTCGGTATTTAACTGATTCTTTTTTGGATCCCACTCAAACTTGGCTTTACTCATCCATAATTCCATATATATAGCCATATATTAATATGGCTATAGTGACATATAAATAACTCTGGTGTCAAGCTCAAAAATCTTAATATCTAAAGAGCATCTAAGGGCGGACTGTATCCGTGCGTATCGTTTTTATCTATTGTCTTCGTGCATCGAAAGGGGTGTCAATCGCATTTAAATGCTAATCTATTGTATTGATTAGCAATCTAAGTAATTCCTAAAAAAAATGAATAAATCTATTTTGCAATAGACACTTTTTTACCTGATGTCTTCACTGGGCCATCGCGTAATAGTTTAATCACACCCAAAAGCGCATGCCTAACTCTATCATTTTCAGGTTTTGAAGCTTCTGTTTTTATAACTTGAAAATATTTAGAAAAGGATGAAGTTGGATCATTGGCAGCAATGATAAGTTCACCTATTTTTTTTGAAATTTGGCTGTTTTCATTCCATGTCTTAAGTCCTTTACAAAATCCATTGGTATCATAGAAATTTGTCAGTTGTGTTTTTAAAATAGGATCGTCAACAAGATCAAATCCCATTTCCCAAAGATACCCACAGCGGAAGTGTGGTTTACCCGTAAGTGCTAAACTATTAAAAGTATTAGCGCCTTCACGAACTTGTGGCCAAACATTAGTATCCGTATGGTTATATAAACCTTCAAATACAACTTTTGGCAATGGACCTAACCAGAGTAATAAAATCTGTCCTGGTTTTAATTCTTGAATACGTTTGCTAGTATTCGGATCCGAAATATTTGCTATCGATAGTGCTTGAGCTAATTGTAATTCCTTAATCACAGATCTTGCTTGAAATGCACCAGGTTTTTCATATTCACCCCAGTGATTGCTACTCATCAATTGCAATAATAGATTCGCTTCACTTTCATAATCATAAAAAACGGGAATAATAAGAGGTTTTTTAAATTGTTCAGGTCCATATAACTGTGCATAACGCGCTCCTGTCATGATTTGAATCATATTACCTGGGAAATAGTTCACCTCATCCCCATATGGATCTTTAAACTGTTTTTGAATCGTATAGCCATACACAGGCAAAGTATTAAAATTTTTCTTCTCCATTCCATCAATAAAATCAGCCAATGCTGGTTTTTGTTTTAATATCTCACGACCATTCGGATCATTATTTAAATAATCTTTTGCTTGATTAAGGTCTGCGACTACAGTCATAAAAAATGTTTTGTTGCTGCCTTCTAAGAAAAAACCTGGCTTTGGATCTGTATCGCGTCCTGAAGTTAGATTGGTTCCTCTTTCAAATGAGAATGGGGAAAGGCCAGCATGTACTTCAGTATCTAATAACTTAGCTTCATTAACACAATCCAGCTCACCCATTCCGAGATCGACATCAATGCCATCAGCTTTTGCGAGAGAACAACCAAAATTATCGTCCCCACCTATCATGCTAAGTGCACGTGTTTCATTGGTCTTATTTTTGTGACGTTTGATAAATTCTGCAAGTTTTATAAATTCAATACCTGATTTTTTGTCGTAATATACATTAGGAATATCTTGTGGCAAATCAAATAACGTTACTATTTTTGCTGTGGTCAAATTAGCATAAATAAATTCAAAATTACCTTTGAATCCAAGTTGGCGTAGTCTATCTATAATTGAAGCGCTTGCTGCTTGATTGCCAAAACCAGGCGTATTGTCTGCAGCAATACGTATTGTTTTTTGATCAGCGAGAAAGTCTTCAATAGACGAATATTTATTAACGTATGCATAACTGATAGGACAATAAGTGATAAATAATGTAATAAAAAAGATAAATGCTCTAAACATGTGATTATTCTCTGACTTCCAATTTAAACGTGGGCAGAGAATATAATTGTTTTAATTATTTTGCAATCAAATGTATTATATTTAATCACGCATTATGCACAAAGATGCTTTGTACATTCGTTTGAGCATGTATTGGGCAGATGCATCGTATTTGGTGATAATTTAGTAGACAATTCCGTAGCTACATTTATAATTAATGAGGAAATCAACCTTCATTAAAAATCACGTAAACTGATGCTTAAATCTAATTCGATAATTAAAATTATTCTTCCTTGTATCATTTTTTCATTAGGGAAAATGGTTGCAGCGGCCGGCCAGACTCTTTTTGGTATGCAATATGCAATTAATTATATTTTAAAAAGTCTTGAAATAAATCATCCCATCACTCTTATGTTGATAGGTATTGCGGGGTTGTGTTCACTTTGGATCATTTTAGTAACGAGAGTGCCAGCGATATTCAGACAATTGGGATATAAACAATCGAGAGCATGTATCGTTAATAATGAAATACAACATGATATGAATGTGGAAGTTATACCAACAGCAAGCATCTATAAACGTAGTATCATAAAAATCTTTTTAGCATGTAGTTTTGCAGCTGGAATATTTTCAGCAATAGGCGCTTATCTTGGAACGATAACACTGTGTAAGTTCATCATGTTTTTCTTTACAGAAGACAAGACTCCGCATGTATTAATACAATTATTTGCCATTAATATAACTATTTCTACATTTGTATCTTATTACTCGTTTAATTTTCATAAGTCTCATCAAAATATACAATTATTGTTACGCAAAAATATCATTAAGCGTATTTTATTACGACTACAACATGATAAAAATATGATAAAAACAATAAGCGTTTCTCTCTTAAGCTTACTTAGCATTCCATTTCTTGCTTATTTTTTAACAAAAAACGCATTATTAAATATGCCCTATGTTGGAACTATTTTGTCATTATATTCTATTAAATTTATTGCTATTTTCTCATCAATAACGGCATTAACCACAAGCTTAGTCACAACCATACCTGCTACCTATGAATATTTTACAGCTAAAGAAAATAACAGTAAAAAAATAAAACCGTCTGTATATCCATTTGTTAATTATTGGAGATTTATACGAAATACTACTTATGTAGCAGGGTTTATTGATTGTGCAGCCAATGGACTAAGTAATTTTGTTAGCGTTATTCATGTTGCTCACGATGCCATGCGCGTTGATTTATATGGTAATGTTATATATGTAGCCATTGGCTGCGGTATAAGCTCAGCAGTGTTGACCGCAACATTTTCAGTGCGACAAGGATTTAATGATTTCATTAATCATTACAAAGTTAAGTCTTCCTGAATTCAATAATGAACTAAAAATGGTTTGTCAGTTTATTTAGAATAAGCTTTATGCTGCCTACACTTTTTAATGAACCTGGAAATACTACGCATAGCATCGGTATTTCCGCCATGTTTAAGAGCATTCATCTTGCTTATAGCTTTGATTTTGGGTTCTTAAAGCCATATCTAAATAAACTTTAGAGTACTCCATTATGTCTACTCCTCTTGAATAAATAATTAGATTATTAAAAATTAATTCAATGTGTGCCAATTTTTTCTTGATCGGGTTTTGATTGCAAGTGTTTGCAATTAGGATTATGCAGTTTTAGATAATTGAATAACGTTGCTATGATTTTTTAAAGTATCAAGATAATCCGCCCAATGTTGCATCATCTTTCGGCGTTCAGGCAGATGTTCGGCGTAATTGTAAGCGGCACGTATATTATTACGTTCGGCGTGTTTCTATGCGGCGTAAAGTAGTTAATAAAGCTGGCGCGGAGGATTAGTGCGGAAGCAGATTTGGCGGAGAGGGTGGTTTTCAGGTTATCGTTTGCCGAAGTTCGTGATAGTTCATTATTATCTATTTAGTCAATAAGTTACGTCATTTTATCGATTGCTTTGGTTCGTCAAGGTTTAAGGGGTATCCCAAGGGGTATCCAAAATGCTACCCTCACATGTTCCAAAATGGAACTTGTGGTCAAATTTCAGTTAGTTCCATTTTGGAACTAACTGAGGCTGTTTCAGCTGTTTCCAAAATGGAAACTACTGGAATTTTGAACAGTTTCCAAAACGGAAACTGAATAAAGGAAGTGAGTTCAGGTTTTTAAAGGTGGCGAATTCGAGACCTTTAAAGTTTAGACGAGGGAATTCAAATGTAAGTCAGTATGTGCACGAGATGCACGTACTGAAAAATGAATAGGTTTCTGTTGAGTCCAAAGGAATTAGAACATAAGTATGTGCCATTTTTGCGCATGCCGAAGAAATGAACAAATTATAAAAAAAGGAAACATATGAAAAGGAAAACATCTATCAGTAGTACGATTACCTATCAGTTTGAAACGGGTGTAATATGGAGTAAGTAAATAATGGCGAAAATAAAGTTACTTTCTGCTCGATCAGTAAATACTCTATCTGAAGGTTTTCATGCCGATGGTGGTAATTTATTTTTACGTGTGCGAGGTGAATCACGCAACTGGGTATTTCGTTATAAGAAACAGGGTAAACAGGTCATTATTGGCTTGGGTGCAACGCATGCTCGTTCATTGCAAGAAGCTCGTGACCTTGCCGAGCGTATGCGTAATGCAGTGCTGAATGGCAGAAATCCAGCGGATGAACTTCAAGATAAGTTACAACATGTTACGACGTTTAAAGAATATGCGCTGGCTTTGATAGAATCCAAACGACCATCTTGGCGCAACGCTAAACATGCACAACAATGGCAAAATACACTAGCGCAATATGTTTATCCTAGCATTGGTCATAAACGTCCTGTCGATATTTCATTGATGGATATCAAAAATATTTTAACTCCTCTATAGAGTGCCAAGACCGAAACAGCGAGTCGTATTCGTATGCGCATGGAAGCGGTGCTCGATTATGCCGCTGTCATTGAAAATAGTGATCGTCGTAATCCTGCGCGATGGAAAGGTACGTTAGACAAGTTATTTCCCGCGCCACGTAAAGTAACCAAGAAAGTTCATTTTGCATCAGCGCCATACACTGATGTTCCGCGTATTATGTCCGAATTACGAAATAAAAACAGTTTAGCCGCATATTGTTTGCGTTTCACTATTCTAACTGCAGCTCGTTCCATGGAAGCGCGCGCGGCTTTTTGGAATGAAATTGATTTAAAAAATAAAGTTTGGAAAATTCCCGCGGCGCGTATGAAAGCAGGTAGGGAGCATGTAGTGCCGTTATGTGATGAAGCAGTGGATATTTTAGTTAGAATGCGAGAGCTACAATCTGAAAAGACTCAGCTTGTATTTCAAGGAGAGCGTGGGGGTGTGTTATCGGATGTTACGATTAATAAGACATTACACTCTATTGCGTCAAATTGTACGGTACATGGCTTTAGATCGTCGTTTCGCATCTGGGGGGCGGAAATGACTTCGACACCCAGCGCTGTTCTTGAGCTGGCATTAGCACATGTTAATCAAAATAAAACTGAAGCGGCTTATCAGCGTAGTGACTTATTTGAAAGAAGGCGGGTATTGATGGATGCGTGGGGATTATTTTGTAAAAAAGATAGTAAAGTAGTGTACTTACACAGGGAGGTAATAAATGAGTGTGGTTGATGATTATAACGCGAATTCCGGATAAGGACTCTGTCATGCCAGCATGCTTTTAGCTGGCATCCAGAGCGGCCTCAA
>CAZHMQ010000117.1:0-6170 GCA_964533645.1 uncultured Coxiellaceae bacterium | reverse complement strand
AAATGCCAAGTGCAGTACCTTTGCGTGTTTTTGGTGCAGTGCGAGAAACAAGAGAGGGTAGGAATGCTTCAAGTAATGAAAACGCTGTGAAGAATAATAATAGACTGAGCGAAGAAAGCAAGAGCTTTGATGCAAAAAACCATAATAAAAATTCAGCTGCTATTAAAAGCAAAATACCGGCGATGAAAAAAGGTTTCACGCGATGCCATTTTTCAGCAATCAATAAGCAAGGCACGGAGATAAAAAATGCCAATATCAAAATAGGTAAATATAAAAACCATTGTTGTTGGCCATTGAGGTGTGCCAGGCTTTGTAAGCTAATCGGAATAACCACAAAACTTGCGGTGAAAATGGCATGCAAAATAAAAATACCAAGATTAAGCCGCATAAGTTCTTGATGTTTTAATAAGCTAAGAAAATTTTGGGTATCAGCTTCAGTTTTTGTGATATGTTCGGGCTTAGGAACGATGGTAAATAATAACCATAAGGCAATTAAGCTGAATAAGGCTGCTAGCCAAAAAATACCATTCACTTGTATCCAAGACGCGAGGAGAGGGCCTAACATAATGGATAACATAAAAGAAAAACCTATAGTCATACCCGCAACTGCCATGGCTTTAGTGCGCTGTTCCTCGCGAGTTAAATCAGCAATAAGTGCGAGCAAAGTGCCGCCTATCGCTCCCGCGCCTTGTAAGGCTCGACCTATGAATAACCCCCAAATGGTATGCGACATCGCAGCTATCATGCTGCCTGCCATGAAAATGAGCAATCCCGCTGCGATCACTTTTTTTCGACCTATTTTATCGGACAACGTCCCAAAAGGAATTTGCAGTAAGGCTTGGGTTAACCCATAAATGCCTAACGACGCTCCAATGAGCCGAGGGGTCGCATACGGAAGTGTGGATGCATATAAGGAGAATAAGGGTAATACCATGAATAAGCCAAGCATGCGTAATGCCATAATAAGGGAAAGAGCGAGTATGGAGCGGCGTTCTAGAGTATTCATAGGGTATTTTGTTAACATCTCACAGCTATATAAGGTATAATAGCGCCCCATTATAATGAAATACGTCGGCAAACGATAATATTTATGAAAGAAATCTTGATTCGGGGCGCTCGCACCCATAATTTGAAAAACATCAATCTTAGCATACCACGTGATCAATTAGTGGTCATAACGGGTTTATCAGGTTCGGGTAAATCGTCTCTTGCTTTTGATACGCTTTATGCAGAAGGTCAACGACGTTATGTGGAGTCGCTCTCATCTTATGCGAGACAATTTTTATCGCTGATGGAAAAACCCGATGTGGATCATATTGAGGGTTTATCGCCAGCGATTTCTATTGAGCAAAAATCAACGTCACATAATCCGCGTTCCACAGTAGGTACGATTACCGAAATTTATGATTACTTACGTTTATTGTTTGCCAAAGTGGGCCAGCCACGTTGTCCAGAGCATCAACATGTATTAGAAGCGCAAGCTGTCAGTCAAATGGTGGATACCGTATTGGCCATGCCTGAAGATACTAAAATCATGTTGTTAGCTTCCGTGGTGCGTGATCGTAAAGGCGAGCACATTGAGTTGTTGCAAGAACTGCGCAGTCAAGGTTATGTACGTGCACGTATCGATGGTGAGATGGTGGAATTGGATAATCCGCCAAAACTTGATTTACGTAAGAAACATAGCATTGATGTGGTCATTGATAGACTAAAAGTGAAAGAAGAGAGTCGATTACGTTTAGCCGAATCGTTTGAGACGGCCTTACGATTAGGTAATGGTTTGGTTTCAGTCGGTTTTATCGATGAACCTAAACGTGCGAATCAGGTTTTTTCTGCTAAATTGGCTTGTCCTGATTGTGGATACAGCTTAGCAGAACTTGCTCCCCGGCTATTTTCGTTTAACAGTCCATCAGGTGCATGCCCAAGTTGTGATGGTTTAGGGATCAAGCAAACTTTTGATCCTGAGCTGATAGTGACTCATAAAAACTGGAGTTTATCAGAGGGCGCTATTCGCGGATGGGATAAGAGAACTTCTTATTATTTTCAATTATTGAATTCGCTCGCCAAACATTACAAATTTGATATGGATACTCCTTTTGTTAAATTGCCCAAGAAGATTCAACAAGTCATCTTATATGGTAGCGATGAACTGATTAAATTTGTCTATAAAAATGATGACGGTCGAGTTTATAACAAAACAGATGCGTTTGAAGGCGTGATTCCTAATATGGAACGCCGTTATCGTGAAACCGAATCCGATATGGTGCGTGAAGAATTAAGCAAATATCTGGCACATAAAAAATGTGAAGTTTGTGAAGGTTCACGTCTAAATAAATCAGCGCGTCATGTTTATGTAGGCGATAAAACATTACCCGATGTGGTGGCGTTTCCTATCAGTCAAAGTAAAATATTTTTTGAAAATGTAAACTTAACGGGCACGCGTCACGATATTGCAGAAAAAATTTTAAAAGAATTGATCAGTCGAGTGAATTTTTTAATAAACGTAGGTTTAGATTATCTAAGTTTAGATCGTACAGCAGATACGTTGTCTGGGGGTGAAGCGCAACGTATACGTTTAGCCAGTCAAATAGGCGCAGGGCTTGTGGGTGTGATGTATATTTTAGATGAACCTTCTATAGGGTTGCATCAACGTGATAATGCGCGCTTACTAGAAACCTTGCACCATTTGCGTGATATGGGCAACACGGTGATTATTGTTGAGCATGATGAAGATGCGATATTAAGCGCCGATCATGTGGTGGATTTAGGACCTGGCGCGGGAGTGCATGGTGGAAATATTGTTGCGGAAGGTAAACCAAAAGATATTATGAAAAATACAGCTTCCCTTACCGGCCAATATTTATCTGGGAAGCGCGGGATTGTGGTTCCTAAAGAACGTGTTCGAAAAAATCCAGAACGTATGCTTTCATTGCAAGGTGCAAGCGGTAATAATTTAAAAAATATTACGGTGGATATACCTTTAGGTTTAATGACTTGTATCACGGGTGTGTCCGGTTCTGGAAAATCGACTTTGATGAATGATACGTTGGGTCCTGTTGCGGTGCATGCGTTAAATGGCGCAAACTTGAGAGAAGCTGCGCCTTATGAAGATATCACAGGTTTAGAATATTTAGATAAAGTCGTAGACATCGACCAAAGTCCCATTGGCCGCACACCGCGTTCTAATCCTGCAACCTATACAGGATTGTTCACACCTATCCGTGAATTATTTGCGGGTACACAAGAAGCTCGTTCACGTGGTTATCATCCCGGACGATTTAGTTTTAATGTTAAAGGCGGACGTTGCGAAGCCTGTCAAGGCGATGGTTTAATTAAAGTCGAAATGCATTTTTTGGCGGATGTTTATGTGACTTGCGATGTGTGTCAGGGTAAACGTTATAATCGCGAAACCTTAGAAATAACTTATAAAGGTAAAAATATTCAGCAAGTCTTAGATATGACCATTGAAGACGCACGTGTTTTCTTTGATGCTATTCCTGTGATTGCGCGTAAATTACAAACCTTGATCGATGTCGGGCTTTCTTATGTAAGCTTAGGTCAAAGCGCGACGACTTTGTCGGGTGGTGAAGCGCAGCGTATTAAATTGGCGCGTGAGTTATCAAAGCGTGATACGGGCCGAACTTTATATATTCTTGATGAACCGACGACGGGATTACATTTTTATGATATCGAGCAGTTGTTGGCTGTATTGCATCGATTGCGCGATGCTGGCAATACCATAGTGATTATCGAGCATAATTTAGATGTGATTAAAACCGCGGATTGGATTATTGATCTGGGTCCTGAGGGCGGGGATAAGGGCGGTGAGATTGTGACGGTAGGAACACCAGAACAAGTGGCCAAGCATAAAACATCGTATACAGGGATGTTTTTGAGGAAAATATTATGACCGCGCGACGTATAGCGCAACCTATTGAATATAATAAAATCAATTTTATTGTTTTTGTGATATAATAAGTTTATGGCGGGATGGGTGTATTAGCGAGGTGGGTGAGATGTTCAGACAACGCATAAAAAACATACCAGAATTAGACGGATTTATCAGTCCTGTGCGTTTTTATAAATATAATAAAGATGAAAAACCAGGAGCAATACCACAAACACCATCAATGGTAGTTGCACAAGGTCTTGTAGGTTTAATGCCGTTAACTTCTGAGCCAAAAATAATAGGTAAACATAACGCTAGGGTGAGGGTGACAGGATTAATCAAGGAGGTACAAGAACCGGACCAAGCTTTTGAGGGCTATTCAACACCATTTGTCGAATTAATAAAAATATTAAAAGATAGAACATGGCCCCCCAGAACAGCTGAAGTGGTTGGAGGTCTTGGTATTGTGACAGCGGTTAATATCGCGCAGATTTGGACCACTACTTTGCTTGAGTTTGGGTTTAGAACTGCCGGAGCACTTTTGCTTTTACCTATGAGTTTGGTGCATGAAACTAAACCAGATGGAAAAAAACTACATCCTGTAATAAGATTAGCATTAAGTGTTTTTCCTGCTTTGCCATGTTGGTGTATAGGTAAAACCTTAGATTTAGCAGGTGATGTATTTTCATACTCAAGAACGCTGCTTGATTCTGCGAGTCGTTTATTGAATCCAATATGGTGGCTTTGTAAAGCAGATAACAGTAGAAGGGTTAAGAACAAGGAATCAGGTGTTACGCCTCTTCCTTCTATGACGGGACTCGTCAGAAATTTTTTCACCTCTGCGGCTAAATTATTACCCGCCACTTTTATCGTCCTGACGGGGCTTTTTACAGGTGGCGTCTCTATCCCTGTCCTTCAGGGGTTAGCTGCTCCCTTGAGTGCCGTAGGAAATGCCATAGTCGCTCCATTAGGTTCATCGTTGGCTGCAAGTATCGCAGGTGGTATAGGTGTAGGTGGAGCTGTTGCGGCTACGTCTAAAGTTTTTTCCGGGACGGTGGGAGGAGTATCCGAGTATCTAGGAGGAGCAGAAATGACAAAAGCACAGGCACGAGCAAAACTGAGAGACGACAGAGCTAGCTTTGATCCTGATCGCTTGGCGCTGTTAGTACCAGACGAACCTGAGACAGAGGAGAAGCAGCCGGCGGTTGTGGTTACGTCCAGCTCTCACGGGAGTTTCATAAAGCAGGGGATTGAAGGAGGTGGGAATAGTGGTTACCCGCTGACATCTGATCCATCAAGTTCCGCTTCGGACAGTTTGGATCAAGGTGTTAGGACAAGTGATACAGCTGCTGATAAAAGTTTTACGACAGCTGGTACAGATGTTGGTAAAAGGCATGAGGGTAGCGTTCCTTCGGGGGGAAAAACTACCACTCTTGCGAACAAATGACGTCAGCTTCATAACATGCGGAATTCGTTAGTAGTTACTCCCCCACCACGTTATTCCTACACTTCTCCAAAATCGCTTGATAAAGCTCATTTCTCACCATGCGATGCAACGCAATAATTTTTTGTGATAAAGATAAAGACAGGCAATCTTGCAGTCCCGCGGAAATTTCAAAAATCACCTCTTCAGGAATTTGGGTATGATAGGCAATGCCTTCAAGAGAATATTCTCCAGTAGATAAAATATCGTTGATGAGGTATCGAATAAAGTGATTTTCAATCATAGTGCTCTCCATTTCATGAGTAAATTTTAATAAACGAAAATAATTCTTGTGTTGATGCGCGAATAATATTTTAAGTTCTTCGAGTACCTGAGAAAAAAGCTCGAGCTCTAAAAGCATTATTTCATTTTTAGTAAGCATGGATGAGTTGATGTTGATTAAATGACAAAACGGTTCCGGTGTTGACATAACAATGTGATCTCCATTCTATACAGCAGGTATTTTTTTTATTATCATTAACGCTCAAGCGATTAATTTTTACGGAAAGTAAAGTTTTTTACTTTTTATAAAGATTTCACACGTTTGTCAAGTAAATCTTAATAAAGAAGTCGCATCATGATGCTAACTGAATTCATCACAACAGAAATCGTGTCTAAAAAAACTGAAGAAACATTTTCAGATCGTGTATTGATGGTTTTGAATCAACAAAAAAGATCGAAGGCATGGCTTGCTGAACAAATAGGCGTATCAAAGCAGGCACTGAATTATATTTTGAGGCATGCATCTAAAAAAAAATGGTTGAATGAAATAGCTGTTGCACTTGAGATTAATCCTGA
>CAZHMQ010000116.1:0-6221 GCA_964533645.1 uncultured Coxiellaceae bacterium | reverse complement strand
AGTATCTAATACGTCCAACTTAGTAACACATAAACCAGAAAAGCTATTTAATTGCGTAGAACGGCGTAAAATCACGATATCCAACCAACCGCAACGTCTTGGCCTACCTGTCACCGAACCAAATTCGTTACCACGTTTAGCAAGTGTTTTTCCGATATCATCTTCTAATTCAGTGGGGAAAGGACCGCTACCTACACGTGTAGTATAGGCTTTCATAATTCCTAAAATATAATCAAAATAGCGCGGACCAAAACCACTACCTGTACTTGCCGCACCCGCCACTGTATTCGATGATGTGACATAAGGATAAGTACCATGATCGACATCCAACATCGTGCCTTGCGCACCTTCAAAAATCATATTTTTATCTTGCGCATGATACTCTGCCAATAATGCGACGACATCGGTTTCCAAAGGACGCAACGCTGGCACCATTGCCAATAAGTCATCACGTAATTGATTAAAATCGATAGGTTCTTGTTGATGATAATGTTGCAAAATAAAATTATGATAGTCTAAAACCTCAGCCAGACGAGTCGTTAAATATTTCTCATCAAATAAGTCACCGAAACGAATGGCTCGACGCGCCACTTTATCTTCATAGGCAGGACCAATGCCTCTACCGGTTGTGCCAATTGCTGCTTTTCCGCGCGCTTTTTCACGAGCTTGATCTAAGACTACATGATAAGGCAATACCAGTACACACGCTTCGCTAATCCGTAAACGTTCAGAAACAGGAATGCCCTTTCGCTCTAATTCACCCATTTCTTGTAATAACGCGGTCGGTGACAATACGACACCATTACCAATCAAGCACTGCACGTGTGCATGTAAAATACCGGATGGTATTAAACGTAAAATAGTCTTTTCACCATTAATAACAAGTGTGTGACCGGCATTATGTCCGCCTTGAAAACGAACTGCTACATGAGCCTGTTCCATAAGCATGTCAACAATTTTACCTTTGCCTTCATCGCCCCATTGACTGCCTAAAATGACTATATGTCTACCCATAGTTTAAACGCCTTAATCTTTCAACGAAATAAATATACCAACCCAAGTCCAAGCAACATACTCACAAGACCGAATGTACGCAAAGTCTTATCACTTTGCATGAGCATTTGTTGCATCGCTTGACGCCAAAAATGCGGCGCCAAAAAAGGCAGCAAGCCTTCAAATACAAATACTAAACCAACTGCCATGAATAATACATGAGACATTATTTAGCACTGCCATGAAAGTAATTAAAAAACTCACCGTCTGGCTTCAATACTAAAATATCACTTTTATGACGGAAACTCTTTTCATAAGCCTCAAGCGTTCGATAAAAAGCATAAAATTTAGGGTTTACATTAAAAGCACTTGCATAAATTTGTGCAGCTTCTAAATCACCTTTTGCTCGAATGGCAGCTCCTTGCATCAATGCTTCTGCTTTGATCACAGTGACACGTTGATCAGCGAGCGCACGGATTTCTTCAGATTTTTCCACACCTTCTGCGCGCTTGGCTTCAGCAAATTGTTTACGTTCAGTGGCCATACGCTTAAATACAGAATCCATGACATCTTTAGGTAAAGTAATTTGTTGAATGCGTACATCCATCACATTAATACCTTGATCGCGACCTATATGATTGGCTTCTTCACGAATAGCAGCCATCATGTTCGCCCTATCTTCTGAGATTGCCTGATTACTGGTACGTCTTCCGTATTCTGCACGCACAATATCATTGATACGTTGCTCAAGCAGCGTTTCTGCCCAACTTACGCTTCCACCCGTACTAGTATAAAATTTGCTAAGATTATCAATACGCCATTTCGCAAAATATTCAACCAATAAGTAGGTCTGTTCCTTCGTCACGACCGTCAAAGGATTCGCGGAAGGTGTTGCCAATTCTTGAGTTCGCATGTCAAACATACGTACATAATCGACAAAAGGAATTTTAAAATGTAACCCTGGTCCTTGCACAGCAGGGAGATCGCCTTTTGCGCTCACAATTTTACCCAAACGCAACATTAATGCACCTTGACCTTCTCTAACGATAAACACACTGAATGTCAAAAGGAATAAAACCAACACACCAATAATGAGGGATGCCATTTTAGTTGGAGTCATTTTTCACCTCTGGAGCTTGATTGATTGTAACTTCACGCTGGTTATCGGGAGCTGGCATAACCTCGTTAGTACTCACTTTAGGTTTATCTTTTCTCATTAATTTATCTAATGGTAAATAAATTAAATTGTTACCTGCATTGCCATCCACCAAAACTTTGCTGGTACTTTGCAGGACTTTTTGCATAGTCTCAAGATACATACGTTGACGCGTCACTTCAGGCGCCGTTGCATACACTTTTACCAAGGCTTGATATTTCGCAATATTAGCTTGTGCTATTAACACTGCTTGTTGTTGATAACCGTTAGCATCAGCAAGTGTACGTGCTGCCATACCTTGCGCCAGTGGAACCACTTTACTTGCGTAAGCTTGTGCTTGTTGCATATAAGTCGCTTTATCTTGATCCGCACGATTCACATCGCTAAATGCTTCACGCACTTGATCTGGCGCTTGCACTTTACGTAACGTTACGGCCACCACTTCAAGCCCGGTATTATAAGGTGCAATCACTTTTCTAATACGCTCCAACACACCTGAACTCAAATTTTCACGGCCTGTGGTTAATACATCGTCTAACTTCATCTGACCTACGACATCGGATAATGCGCCAGATGTAACTTCTTTAATCGTTCCATCAGGATCAACGACGCTAAACAAATAATTACGGGCATCACGAATACGATATTGAACGTTTAACTCAACATTCACTAAGTTTTTCGATTGATCCATGGCATAAGGTGGTTTTTTAGCCGCATCGGTCTGAATGTCTTGATTTGGCATATCTTTTTGTTCCGATGATTTTGTTAAAAAATCGCCTTGCAAAGAAAATGAATAAATTTTTCTTACATCAAGCACATATTTAGTATCTAAAAAACGTGCAAACCAATGAAGGCCGGGCTGTACCACATCAGAATATTTTCCGAGTCGGAGTATTACCGCTTCTTCAGCTGGGTTTACAACGAATAATCCGGACAAAAACCATACGATTAAAATAGCTCCGCCTATCACCCCCGCTAAAAATCCTAGGCTCTGATTATGAGATGGCTGCCATGAAGATCCATGCTTTTTACTCGACATCATCCCGCGCAATTTTTTAAGAAAATCGCTCACTATTTTATCAAGCGCTGGGGGTCCTTGCTCTTTATTGCCACCCCATGGGTTATTATTTCTACCATTTCCACCGGGCTCATTCCACGGCATAAAGCTCACTCCCCAATATGGATTATTAAATCAAAACATTGAATTCTAGAGCTCATTGGGCTTTAGCGCAACTAAAAATCGTGTCTGTCCCGCACCTGTCTTTTTAAAAGCTAAACACGGAAAAAGTGGATGTGGTTAATTTTTATTCGAATAGCTTTTCAAGCTTCACTCGCGGCATACGCACCAACACTTCACACATTCCATCTTCTAGCAATGACTCCGAAACGACCGCACCCGACTGATATAACTGCGCACGTAGACGTGCATCTTGAGGAGTCAAATGAACGGTTTTTTCTACTACACTAGAGCCCAAAAGCTCAACCATTGCGGCATAAAGTTGTGTCAAACCCAAACCTTCTTGGGCGGATAGCCATACACGATTAATAACGCCTTCTCCATCTCTATCCATACCAGGCATCAGATCTTCACAAGCGTCTATTTTGTTATAAACCAATAGAGTAGGCACATGTTTTGCCCCTATACTTTCTAATACATGCTCGACTTGTGTAATATTATCTAAACGACGCTCGGAGCAAACATCCACCACATGTAATAGCAAATCGGCTTCGCAAATTTCTTCAAGCGTAGCATAAAAGGCATCAACAAGATCATGTGGTAAATGACGTATAAAACCTACGGTATCAGCTAAAATCACAGATCCTAATGCCGGCAATGCTATGCTGCGTAATGTAGGATCTAAGGTCGCAAATAAACGATTAGCCACATAAGCATCAGAGCCTGTGATTTTATTAAATAAAGTTGATTTCCCGGCATTGGTATAACCCACTAAGGCAATCGTAGGAATAATTGCCTTGCGGCGAGCTCGTCTACCCTGCTCACGCTGTGAACGCACACGAGTCAAGCGTTCCGTAATAAATTTAATGCGATTTCGAATTAAACGTCTGTCCGTTTCAAGCTGCGTTTCACCCGGTCCGCGCATACCTATACCACCACGCTGTCTTTCTAAGTGTGTCCAACCTCGAACTAAACGCGTGGATAAATGCTTTAATAATGCCAGCTCAACTTGTAACTTACCTTCGAAACTACGCGCACGCTGCGCAAAAATATCCAAGATAAGACCGGTGCGGTCAAGGACACGGCATTGGAATAATTTTTCGAGATTACGTTCTTGAGCAGGTGATAAAGCATGGTTAAAAATAACTATCTCAGCTTTATGCTGCAAAACAACAGTACGAATTTCTTCTGCTTTCCCAGAGCCTATAAAATATTTGGGTTCAGGAACTTTTCGAGTTCCTGTGACCACAGCTATTGCGTCAGCACCAGCAGATAAAGCAAGATCCTTAAACTCAATCAAGTCTTCTTGCATACTACCTACAGGAAAATGAACATGCACTAGCACAGCGCGTTCGCCACCTTCTGGGCGATCTATCAAACTACTACCCCTTATTCTTTTTCTTTTGGATTAACGGCAGGTGCATGATGTCCATTGTTATTCCCATTCCCATGACCATGATTAGCATTACTGTAATCTAGGGGGGATGCTACATTTCGTGAAGGAACAACAGTTGAAATAGCATGTTTATATACCATTTGGCTAACCGTATTTTTTAATAGTACAACAAATTGATCAAATGACTCTACCAATCCTTGTAGCTTTATTCCATTCACTAAATAGATTGACACAGGAATCTTTTCTTTACGTAACGTATTCAAGAAAGGATCTTGTAATGATGGCCCTTTTGTCATGTTTTTATTCTCCATTTTATTCATTATTAAATTCCACAAACATCATTTGCGGCTCAATCTGTAACGATTATTTAGCGCGATCAAAACCTGTCATCCTGAGCAAAACAAAGGATCACAAGTTTTGACCGCACTAAGTATAATATAATCAAGGTGTTGAGGATACTCTAAACTACCCCTTCCAGCAAGAACTTCATCATAATCGAGCAAATCACTCACATCAATATGGTCTAATCTGAATTGTATAAAAAGTAAATATTTTTTGGTATACTATTGCGAGAATTATTCCCATGATCCATCAGGTAGATAACCACTGTAGCGTTATCTGTAGATAAAAATATGACCAATCAACCAAGACTTACACGCACATGCACCGTCTGCGGTCTAGAAAAGCCACTCGCCGCTTTTTTGCAAATTAGCGGAAAGCAAGGCACAAACTATGGGACCGTCTGCGCCAGCTGCCGCGCCACTGAACGAACAGCAAAGCAAACCACTAGCGATGAAGATAGCACCACCGACAAGGACCAAAGAATTGGATCAAAAGAAAAAGTCTCTCTTGAACAAGAAAGAACTCGCCAACTAAAAGATTTAAAAGAGCTCTACATTAAAGCCGCAAAAAAACGTGAAGAAGAAATCATTACAAAAATAGAGCTGACTGAGACCAAAGAAAAAGCTGAAAAAGAACATCGCAAGTTTTATATTGAAACCAAACAAAAACAAGGTTTCTTAACCCAAAGAAAACCTACCGAACCGAACTCTATTGAAAATATAACAGAACAAAAACAACATCTAGAAAAAGTTGAAACTCAAAAACAAGAAGAGATCCTCAAACAAGAACTTCAAATTGTTTCGCTAGATCTTTCTAAACCCTTTGTGGCAGGACAAACCAATCAACTGCGCTTTCAAACTGATACTTTTTTAAAATTCAAAAGTTGGTTAGGTAACACTAGCTTTCCTATTATTAAAACCATAGAGCATTTATATCAAAAAAACCCGGCAACACTGACAAAAAACCCTATCTTTGAAAACAAACCTAAAACTCCCAAAGAAAATATCGAAAACTACATCGAGAAACGTTTGGATAATCCTTCTGGAACCAGAAGAAGGTAAGTCAACAAAGGTCGCCTTCGGCGTAAATTTTGCAAAGAAGTCTATTTGAGGCTGTAAATAAAATTGTGTAACTGCTTATTCTAAACTACCATTATC
>CAZHMQ010000115.1:0-6354 GCA_964533645.1 uncultured Coxiellaceae bacterium | reverse complement strand
AAAATACAAAAAGTCTTAGCGAATGCAGGACTCGCATCGCGTCGACAAATTGAAAATTGGTTACGTGAAAAAAGGATTTCTGTAAACGGTCAAATAGCAAAGCTCGGTGATCGCATCACCGCCAACGATAAAGTACGTGTCGATGGACGTGAAATCAAACTCATTAAGAGCGAATCTCAAAAAACTCGTGTTTTACTTTATCATAAACCTGAAGGTGAAATTTGCTCGCGCCAAGACCCGGAAAATCGTCCGACTATTTTTGATCATTTGCCATTATTGCGTAATGGCCGTTGGATTTCCGTAGGTCGACTCGATTTTAATACTTCAGGGGTTTTATTGTTAACAAATGATGGTGAGCTTGCACATAAACTTATGCACCCATCCATGGAAATTGAACGCGAATATGCGGTTAGAATTCAAGGACAAGTGTCAGAAGGCATGTTGCAAACCTTAAAAAAAGGCGTCCTCATCGATGGTGAACCTACAAACTTTAATAGCATTACTGATGGCGGCGGCGAAGGTAGTAATCATTGGTATCATGTGCTCGTCAAAGAAGGTCGTAATCGCATTGTGCGTAAACTTTGGGAGTCGCAAGGCGTTAAAGTCAGCCGCTTAATTCGTATCCGGTTTGGCATCATTTTGCTTCCTCGCGGATTACGTCGTGGAAAATGGATGGAACTCGAACGCAATATGATCACGGCTTTAAAAGAATCCGTGCAGGCGTAATACTATAAACGCGAATTCCGGATAAGCCCAGCGCTGTCATGCCAGCATGCTTTTAGCTGGCATCACGCTTCGCGGGGGAAGGAAATAAAATCATCTCAATTTTGTAAAAATACCCGTATCTAACACAGACGCACTTGACTCAGGCATATTCGACGCAGGCGTGACATAAGGTGGCGGATTGGTATTGTTATCACCCATGTCGTGTGTCATACGTTCATAATTATTCATGGCTCTTGTTAAATCTTTACGTCCAGAACGGAATAAACCCACACCTGCAATCATGGTCACCACACCAGCTCCTACGCCAATGGTAGCAAATGGAGAGACTATACAAGCAACGCCACTACCAATAGCTATGGCAGCACCTAAAAACATCAATAAAATACCCCAACATTTCTTTTTAGCTCCAGGTTTATCTTCAGGAATATAGCTAGCTAATGATTTTTGATTTTCCTGAAAACCGACATCATGAGGAAATAAAGCTAAATTATTCGAGTTTTCTAAAATCAATGTCGCATGTTTAAGATCAATATCATTTGATTTGCGTAGATCAACCTTTTTCATAATGTCTTCGCCCAAATCATGTAATTTTTTGAATTTTTTATCATGTTTAGGAATAGTCGATAAGGTTGTCGAAAAGGCTTGTCGAGCAGCTTCATATCGCTTTTGTTCCGCGTTATTTAACTGGGCTTCAGATATGGGAATCGCCTGATAAGGCGCGTACATATCCATACATAACTTAGGGTCAATAGGAGTATTTTTTAAAGCTTCCCTCACAAGCGAGGCAAAGGAAGTATTTCTTTCATGACTTATATTCTCTACCATTCGATAAAAACTGCCGCATAATATGAAATATTTCATTACAGCAGGGTTATCTAGCAAAGAAACTTGATTATTTGTCGACTTTTGATTAACCGGCAAAGCCAAATTTCTAATTCTTAAAATTTCTTGTTCAAAACTGTTTAAGTAAGCACGCACATTATAACTTTGATTAGCAGGGTGCTTATAATCATAACCTGCTAATTGATTTCGCACGGCTTGAGCTAAATTCTCAAATGCACTCTCCGGATGCTCCCGTAAGTTTATGAGAAAATAATTAGCACGATGACGAGCTAATGTTGTTTCAAACGCTGAAATATCAGCTTGTGTTAACCTAATATTTGTATTTTCTTGCTCAATCTCAGTTGTTAAGCGTGTTCGTTCTGAGCTTAAAGGTTTTTTAATATCCTTTTGTCTCCCTAAACGATCTTTTAGATCAGCCGTATCATTTATATCTGCAAAATTGCTTGCTGTGTCAGTAAGATCATTAATTCTCTGCTTCAATGTTGAAATTGAACCTTTAAGCATTGAAACCTGTGAACTATGCTCTGATATTTCACTTTGCAAACTGTTTCTCTTTGATTCGTGAGGGGCACGAATGGATTGATGCTGTTGCAGCTTGACTCTAAGCTGGGACATTTCCTCACTATTCGCCCAAGACTTTTCTTGATGAGAGAAACTTAGCAAACTGGATTCACTGCTTGATAATTTATTTTTTAACAAGTTTATTTCATATTGAGATTGATCCATTTCAGTCTTCAATCGTCGAACTTCTTTTTCATAAGTGCTTTGAGCACCTTGTTTTATCCCTATAGTGGCATTTAGCTGAGTAATCTGCCCTCTTCTCATCTCAATGTTACTTCTAAGACCGCTGTTTTGATCATAACAACCTACGGCTACAGGCTGTGGCTGACACACTGCGACTGGACTAGGCTGTCCCATAGGCATAGCCATTGGCATGGGTTGAGGCTGGCCAATAATATTATTCATCCATATCGTGCGCTCATCTGTACTATTTTGACTTTCTAACATGCGAATTTGTGAACGAAGCTGTTCTATTTCTGCATGACAGGATGCTAAAGATGCCTTAGCTATTCTATGAGATCCACTTGCAAGATCTAATGTAGCTTGATGACGCCGCATGCTTTCTTGGAATTCTGCAATATCTAACTGATGTTGTTTAACACGAATCACTCTTTCCAATTTGTTAATTTCATCATTAATGGGTGCTAATGTTTTTTCTACCTCAACCAATTGTGGCGTAAGTTCATCAACAATAGCTTGATGAGGAGGTATTTTTGGCTCTAGATTGTTTATTTTTCTACCGCTTTCAATAATTTCTATGCGAGCATCGAGTGATTCAATAACCGCATCAATAGGTGCTATTTGCGCATTAACGGATTGTAATTTGGGTTCAAGTTGTTTTATGTGTGCCTGGTAAGCGTGTATGTCTACATGTAATTGCTCTATCTTTCTAGGAAGCGTTTGTAAATCTTGTTCCCATGTTTGAATATTTGCTTTGGTAATAGGATTTTTAAATTCTGGCATATAAGGTCCTTTTTATTAATTTTTTTGTCATCCCATTCGTTGCTCTCAGAATGACGCCAAAGAAGAATCATACACATATTCAAATAAAATGCTATGGAAGATTGGCTTGATAAAATAATTCGGTATCTTTAGTGCATTAATTACATTATACTTATTGGTTATAAAACTAATAAAATGAGAACACCATGAATAGTCGAGAAAACACACCCTCAAAAGATGAACAACTTGAAAACTTGCAGCATTTAAAAAATGAAAACGCTATAAAACATACAAACAATGCAAATCTTTTATTTCCACCTCCTAGCCCCTTACTTAGACAGCGCGCAATCTCTATCAATCATCAATCTATCCCTCCTACCGTATATATATCAAGCGTCAATGGACATATGGTAATTGACCAAGGGCAGCACGATCCGGATGAGCTCAAAACTAAGGGATATATAAAACAGCCTCTTCCGCGATAATATCCCCTCCTAACCTCCCCTTTTCAAAGGGAGGTTTTGTATTTACGTTCTATACGCCACCCACCACATCTTTAATGGCGTTAATTGAATAAAATTTTCTAATACAGTAAATCCATTTTGTTGAATTTCTCGCAATGTTGCAATTGATAAATCACATCGTGCTTGTAAATGTTTAGTGTGTGAATTGAATGCTTTATTGGCCTGTTGATATGCCCGAGTAATTTTTTCAACTTGTGTTGTTAAAAATTGTTGAATATTGGGTGTGGTTTTAAAGCCTTGCAACAACTCTGTTGAAATGTGAAACTTTTGCAATTCATCACGTGGAAACATCACCAAACCACGACGAATATAATGACGCAAATACTGAATATATTTAACTAATTCAATGACCATACTACATTGATAAATAATTTCTTCTGGAATTTTATCAGGCAGCTCAAGTAAATCTAACAACAATAATTCACGCGCACCCCCTGTCCGTATGATATGCACAACCAGATCTTCAAAAGTATCAAAAGCTTGAAATGCTAAGGTTTGCTCGATTCCATCGATAATATCAAAATAGCTTTGAACATCTATCAAACCTACATGCTTCATCGCCTGAGTCACTGGATGACTCGTCAAGCCTTGCGGAATTTTGATGACTTCACCTTTCCACCAGTTCAATTGGTTATATGCTAACTCCATATCAGAATTTTTCAATAATATATTTTCTAGCTCTTGATAAAATGCTTCAATGATAATGAGTTTATCTCGTTTTTCTGGTCTTACTTTTTTAATGCTGTAATAAACAGGCGAACCGTGCGCTGCAACCTTTTCATAACAATATTGAATTGGAGTCGTCATAATAAAGTCTTCATTTTATAAATTATATCTAGCGCTTCTCTTGCTGAAATCTGATCTGGATGAATGGTCTGTAAATATTCTATGACAGGATGAAGCACTTCTTTTGGCTTTGTTATAGGTGTTGTCACTATATTTTGTGATTCAAGCTCAGCTAATTTTTGTTTTGCAAGATGAATGACTGATCGAGGAACACCTGCCAATTGTGCTACTTGAATACCATAACTTTGATTAGCAGGACCCGGGTTTACAGTATGTAAAAATATAATTTTGTCATGCTGGGCAAAAGCATCAAAATGGATATTCTGAATAAGAGGAATATGATCAGCCAAACTTGTTAATTCAAAATAATGGGTCGCAAATAAGGTAAACGCTTTAATTTCATGTGCCAAATATTCAGCTGTCGCAAATGCAAGCGACAAACCATCAAACGTACTCGTACCCCGCCCTATTTCATCCATCAATATTAAACTTTGCGCGGTTGCATTATGCAAAATGGTTGCGGTTTCTGTCATTTCAACCATAAAGGTTGAGCGACCACTCGCTAAATCATCCGCTGCACCTATGCGTGTAAAAATTCTATCGATAGGTCCTATGGAAGCCGCTTTTGCAGGAACATAACTACCTATATGCGCCAATAGCACAATCAGTGCAATTTGTCGCATATACGTTGATTTTCCGCCCATATTAGGACCGGTAATAATCAACATGCGTCGCTCATCATTTAACAGAACATCATTAGGCACAAAAGGTTTAGCTAATACTGATTCCACGACTGGATGCCGTCCTGCTTGTATAGAAATTCCAGGTATATCATTTAATTCAGGACAGTGTAACTGCAAACTATCCGCACGTTCTGCGAAATTCGTGATAACATCAAGTTCCGCTAACGCTTGTGCTGTTTTTTGTAAGGGTTCCAAATCAACAATAATTTTTTCTAATAATTCTTCATATAATTTTTTCTCGCGAGCAAGCGCTTTTTCACGGCTACTTAACGCTTTATCTTCATAACTTTTTAATTCTGGCGTAATAAATCGTTCGGCATTTTTCAAAGTTTGGCGTCTTATATAATCAGCGGGCGCGGATGCTGCTTGTAGCCGACTAATTTCTATATAAAATCCATGCACTCTGTTATAACCGACTTTTAAAGTGGAAAGTCCCGTGCGGGCTTTTTCACGTTCTTCAAGCTCCAATAAAAATTCACCTGCATTTTCACTTAAAGCCAATAATTCATCGAGTTCAGCATCATAACCTAATGCAATCACACCCCCATCACGTATCGTTACAGGTGGATTTTCTACAATGGCTTTACTTAATAATTCATATAATGCAGGATGCTCATGAATATTTTTAGCTAATTGTTGTAATAACAATGCGGTAGCGGATGATAACCCTCGCTGTAATTCCGGCAATACTGACAAAGTATGTCGCAACTCAATTAAATCTCTTGGACGTGCTGATTTTAAAGCAATACGCGCAAGAATTCTTTCTAAATCTCCTACATTTCGCAACACTTGATGTAAAAATAAATAGTGTCTATCTTCTAAAAGATTTTTAATGCCATCTTGCCTTGCTTTCAACACCTGTTGATTGCGTAAGGGTCTATTTAACCAACGTTTTAACAAACGACTACCCATAGTTGTTGCGGTATGATCAAACACATGCGCAAGAGTATATTCCACGCCCCCAGAAAGATTAGTGACTAATTCTAAATTGCGTCGTGTTGCCGCATCCAACATAATGCTTTCATCACGACGTTCTGTATGAATAGCACGAATATGCGGAAGCTTTGTTTTTTGCGTTTCTTTTGCATAATGCAACAAACAACCCGCAGCCGTAAGCGCTATCGTCAACTCTGCGCAACCAAATCCGGCAAGATCATGAGTTTGCATTTGCTGCGTTAACAAACGTAAGGATGTATCGAATTCAAATTCCCAAGGCGGTCTTTTACGTA
>CAZHMQ010000114.1:0-6397 GCA_964533645.1 uncultured Coxiellaceae bacterium | reverse complement strand
TGGTGCGAAAACGCAATGGCGTATGTTGGTATAATGATTCCAAAGGAACCAATGTGGGTGCAACGCTTGCAGCTATCGAAGGTTTAGGAAGTGACACAAAGGGCAAGCTTGTGATTATTGCAGGCGGTGTCGGAAAAAGCGCTGACTTTTCACCTTTAGTTTTAGCTATAGAAAAATATGCCAAATCGGTTGTACTGATTGGCGAAGCAGCGCCATTATTAGCATCGGTGATTGGTGATCGAGTGGATGTGCAATTTGCAAAGACGATGGAAGAAGCGGTTTTGCTATCTGATCATGCCGCAGCGTCAGGTGATAGTGTTTTACTATCACCAGCTTGTGCGAGTTTTGATATGTTCAAAAACTTTGAACACCGCGGACAAGTGTTTTCTGACGCGGTGCGAGGGTTGTAAGCATCACCTACCTAACAAGAGAGATGATTTATTTAATTATATGCGCCTTTTCTTAGTTACCGCTTGTTCTGGTTGTTCTGGAAACATGTCATCTATCTCTGCAGTGAGTTCTTTGGCTCCAAGTCGTATGGTAAATTCTTTTAGGGTTTCAGAATATGTTGGAACATCCAAGAACTTTGAAGGAGCGATATCATTCTGATGTGCAACGTTAGCGTAATAATCTATTTTTTCATGCATATCGATAGGAAACTTTTTCAACAATCGATGAAAATCTTCCTTATTGTAGGCGTAACAAACAGCTTGTAGATAAACAAACTGGGTAAGGGCCTTGATATTTGAAGTAACCCTTGCGAATATTGAAAGTATACTGTCCAAATAATCAAAATTTCTATCAAAGACAGCTTGTTCAATAGCAGCATTGATGCTTTTTTCAGTGTCGAAATCTACCCCATAAGAAAGAACATGATATTTTAATGAATCCAGTTCGTCATTCCATGAAAATGGATTTACCTGGCCCGGCATTAATTTTTTTTTTGGAGTTTTGAGATGTTTTACTTGGCATAATTTATAATTTTTTTTCCTAAACATAGTTTATATTTCCTCAAGATTGGTTGTCATTTAACACATATTTTTAAATATAAACATAAATCTTACAGTTATAACGGGTTGATTTCAATGCGTTTGCGGTTTTAGCGATTGGTTATGGTTATGGTTATGGGTTGTCTATTTTGTGCAAGTTTTGATATGTTTAAAAACTTTGAGCATCGTGGACAAGTGTTTTCTGATGCGGTACGAGGATTATAAAATAAACCCCCTCCTGAAGGAGGGGTTGATGTCATTACATGCGTTTTTTCTTAGTTGCCCCTTGCTCTGTAAATAGGGCATCTTTCTCTGATGCAGTGTATAGATGCAAGTTTTTAGCAAGAGATGGCTTGTATTTTTTGGCATCCGTTTTACCATGAAAAAAATCACAGTATTCCAAAAGAGAGCAAGTTTGATATCTCTTCTCATCTGGAATATCATCTTTAACTCTAGCAGCACATCCACGGTCAATATGGTGGTGAATCTTGCGGGACGGATTTATAGGGCAAATATCCAGCAGCTCGTCCAATTCCTTTTTATTGTATCGAAGTCCAACAGCACGCATATAGAGTTGATCAATAAGTGTCTCTTTTATGCCTAATGTGTTCGCTAAATTAAGAAGTTTTTTTATTTCTGGTATGTTTCTATCTACTGTTATATCTAAAAGACAACAATGTAGATGATGAGGGAGCCGGTATTTTTTATCTTTTTCGCTCATCATTTTAAGCTCGGAAGTTACAAAGCCAATATCAATATTGGCAACAGTCATTTTGGGTCTGTTAAACATGATTCAAAAATCCTTTAAAAAATTAGTTATATAGTTGAGCGAAAGGCAATATACCAGAGGAAGATACAAAATCAAGTCAAGTTGACTTAATCATAATTGTTATTTAATCTATACGCATTATTTAGATTGAAAACGATACATTTTTTCAACAAAAAACATCATTTCATTCAATAGCCTTTTTGGGATGATGTGGATTCTGCTTCATTATGGATCATACCAATAATCACTAGAGAAAAATAGCGGAACTTCAGTATAATATGTCCATTATTTTGATGGACTTATTATGCTAAATCGCCCTATTTACATGTCTCCTCCTGCGCCTTATGATCGTTGGCTATTGATGGTGGTGGGAGTGCTCATGAGTTTAGGTCTACTCATGGTAGCTTCGGCCTCAATTGTTATTTCAGATAAATTGCTTAATCAGCCGTTTTATTATCTCTATAGACAGATGATAGGTATTGTCTTAGGCGTTTTGGCGGGAAGTATTGTCGTTCAATTTAAGATTTCCACGTGGGAAAAGCTAGGTGGATTCTTTTTGGTCGGTGTGATGCTATTGTTGGCGCTTGTTTTGCTTCCAGGCATTGGGCATTCCGTGAATGGTAGCTCTCGATGGATTGGCTATGGTTCTCTTAGAATTCAAGTTTCAGAATTAGCAAAGCTCGCTGCTGTGATGTATTTGGCAGGTTATTTATTTCGTCGAAATACTGAAATCAGAACCCATTTAACAGGCTTTTTAAAACCTATAGGTATTTTGGGGGTGGTCGCATTGTTGTTGTTATGTGAGCCTGATTTTGGCGCAACTGTGGTGATTATGACGACTGCCTTGGGTATGATGTTTTTAGCAGGCATGCGCGTACAACATTTTATATTACTATTTATTATTGTGTTGCTGGGTTTATCTATTATAGCCATCTCTGAACCCTATCGTATGGCAAGACTTACATCCTTTTTAAATCCTTGGGCAAACCCTTATAATAGTGGTTATCAATTAACACAGTCTTTAATAGCCTTTGGCCGTGGTGGATGGTTTGGTGTAGGTCTTGGAAATAGCATTCAAAAACTTTTTTATCTTCCTGAATCTTATACCGATTTTCTGTTTGCGGTGATTGCAGAAGAGTTAGGTTTGGTGGGTGTTTTGGCAATTATTGCTTTATTTTGTTTTATGGTCTGGCGTATTTTTTGGATAGGACGACAGGCGCAGCTTTTGGGACGATCTTTTTCTGGATTTTTAGCTTATGGCTTTGGTATATGGATTGCTATCCAGTTTGCAGTAAGTGTGGGTGTTAACTCGGGTGTATTGCCGACGAAGGGGTTAACCCTGCCATTAGTCAGTTATGGCGGCAGTAGTATGCTGATTAACTGTATTGTGATAGCACTTATATTAAGGATAGATTATGAAAGTCGTATGTTCATGTTAGGATTGCAAGATGACTAAATTGAAACGTGTGCTCATGATGGCGGGCGGTACGGGAGGGCATGTTTTCCCAGGACTTGCTGTTGCCAAAAGTTTTCGTGAGCAAGGTGTGGATGTAGAATGGCTAGGCACGCGTAAAGGCTTAGAAGCAAAGCTAGTTCCTGAAGCTGGTTTCAAGCTGCATTGTATTAGTATTAGCGGGTTGCGTGGTAAAGGTTGGAAAGATCTTGCTTATGGTCCATGGCGGCTATTGATGGCGACATTAGAGGCGAGACGTATCATAAAAAATTTTGATCCCGATATTGTGATTGGGATGGGCGGCTTTGTCAGTGGTCCTGGCGGTATAGCCGCTTTTTTTGCGGGTAAAAAGCTGGTGATTCATGAGCAAAATGCAAAACCTGGATTAACGAATAAATGGTTATCATTAATCGCTACCAAGGTCTTAGAAGGCTTTCCTCATACTTTTAAGCAAAATAAAGCGATTATGACGACTGGAAATCCTGTTCGATCTGAGATCACGGGTTTAAAGTCACCTGACATGCGGTTAACTAACAGGTCTAAGCCGCATTTATTAATATTGGGTGGCAGTTTAGGTGCTACAGCACTTAATGAATTATTGCCTAAGGCATTAGCGGCGCTTCCAGAATCTATGCGGCCTGATATTATGCATCAAGCGGGGGTTACCCAATTTGCTGATACAGCAAAAGCCTATGAAGCATTAGGTCTCAAAGCAGAGGTTATTCCATTTATTAATGAGATGGATAAAGCCTATGAGTGGGCAGATGTGGTATTATGTCGTGCGGGAGCTCTCACGATTGCTGAGTTGTGTGCGGTGGGTTTAGGGGCCATTTTAGTGCCTTATCCCTATGCTGTGGATGATCATCAAACAGCGAATGCCAATTATATGGCTAAAGAAAAAGCCGCTATTTTGATTCAGCAGGCTGATTTATCGGTGGATGTGTTAGTGAGTTTACTCACAGAGTTATGTGGTTCAGCAGATAAGCGTATGGCCATGGCCAAAGCGGCATTTCAGTTGCGCAGAGTCGATGCGACTGAGAGAGTATTAAACATTTGTGAGGAGATCTGTCATTGAGTTGGACATTTGAAATGGGACGTATTAAACATATTCATTTCGTCGGTATTGGCGGCGTGGGTATGGCGGGGATTGCCGAAGTACTGTTAAGTCAGGGATATCGCGTGTCGGGCTCGGATTTAGCAGATAATGCTTTAACGAAACGTTTGTCCTCTATTGGTGCTGAGGTTTATCGTGGCCATGATGCTAAACATGTTCTGCATGCTGATGTGGTGGTACGATCCTCCGCAGTGGATGTGAATAACGTTGAGCTGATTGCAGCACGAGATGCGCATATTCCTATCGTACAACGTGCAGAAATGTTGGGTGAGTTGATGCGATTTCGATATGGGATTGCGATAGCTGGAACGCACGGTAAAACCACAACGACAAGTTTAATGACCAGTATTCTTGCGGAAGAAGGTGTAGATCCCACGTTTGTCATTGGCGGACGCTTAAATAGCGCAGGCAGTAATGCGCGTCTTGGCACAGGACGTTATTTAGTTGCTGAAGCAGATGAAAGCGATGCATCGTTTTTACACTTAAATCCTATGGTTTCGATTATTACGAATATCGATGCAGATCATATGGGCACGTATCATAATGATTTTTCTGAATTATGTAAGGCGTTCGTCGACTTTTTAAATCGTCTGCCCTTTTACGGTTTAGCAGTATTATGTGTGGAAGATCCTGAAGTGAGGCGTATTTTACCTGATATTTCTCGTCCTTATGTCACTTATGGATTTGAAGAAGAGGCTGATTTCAGAGCGACTCTCATTTTACAAACAGGAACGCGCATGCATTTTGTGGTAGAGCGTCCAGATCATAATAAATTAGAAATTACTTTAAATTTACCGGGTAAGCATAATGTTTTAAATGCATTAGCAGCCATTGCTGTGGCGACCGAACTAAAAATTTCTGATCAAGCTATTCAGCGTGCTTTAGAGAATTTTTCGGGTATTGGTCGTCGGTTTCAAATATACGGTGAATTCGCTTTGCAAAAGGGTGGTAGTGTCACATTGATTGATGATTATGGTCATCATCCAAGAGAGATTGCAGCTACCATACAAGCAGCTAGACAAAGTTGGCCAGATAAACGTTTTGTGATGGTTTATCAACCGCATCGTTATACACGAACGCATGACTTATTTAATGATTTTTGTACGGTTTTATCTAATCCCGATGCCTTAGTATTATTAGATGTGTACTCAGCGGGTGAAGCTCCTATTCAAGGTGCTGATAGTGCATCCTTAAAGCAAGCTATTCATGAGCGTGGCAAAGTTACGCCGTATCTTGTGACAGAACATGCTGACTTGGCTAAACTCTTACAAGATGTTTTGATGGATGGTGATATATTGCTTATGCAAGGTGCTGGGAATATTGGTGCTTTGGCATCCAACTTAGCAACATCGCAGTTGCGTGAATCGATTATAACTTCATTTGTTAAAGAGGCTAGCTAATGCAAGTAGACGCCCTATCATTACGTGGTCGTTTAATGCGAAACGCATCTCTCGCAGAGTATAACTCATGGCGAGTAGGTGGTTCTGCTGAGATGATATACATACCGGCTGATCTTTCTGATTTGGCGATTTTTTTGCAGCAACAGCCCGCAGATATGTCTATATTTTGGTTAGGTTTGGGCAGTAACGTTTTAATTCGTGATGGTGGTATGGAAGGGGTTGTGATTGTGACGCAGGGTGCTCTGACAGATCTGACCATACAACAAGACTGCGGTTTAGTACGTGCTGAAGCAGGGGTTTCTTGTGCGCAACTTGCAAGAAACACGGCAAGACAGGCTTTAACAGGGCTTGAATTTATGGCGGGTATCCCCGGGACAGTAGGGGGTGCGCTTGCGATGAATGCAGGATGTTATGGAGGTGAAACATGGCAATCGGTTCAACAGGTGGAAACCATGGATAGATTAGGCCAAAGACGCATTCGACAAGCTCACGAATTTGAAGTGGGTTATCGTCATGTGAGTCGTTATCCTGATGAGTGGTTTGTTGCAGGCCATTTTAAGTTATCACCTGGAGAAAAAACACGCTCTCTTGAAAATATTCGTGTATTATTAGAAAAACGAAATGCATCTCAACCTACGGGATTGCCTAACTGCGGTTCGGTATTCCGCAATC
>CAZHMQ010000113.1:0-6451 GCA_964533645.1 uncultured Coxiellaceae bacterium | reverse complement strand
CGATACTGCCAAAAAACCATGTTTGCCAACCGGGTGCCTGATCCAAAAAACTAAAGGCAGCACCTTTATTGTAAGAAAGCGTTAAATTAAAGCCTGGGATAATGGGCAACTCTGTATAAGCATTAAGATAGGCTTCTGCCATATGTTTGGTATAACGATCAAGCCCAAAAACGACTATCGCTATCCATAACCAGCGTGCGCCGCTAGAACAAAATTGGTTTAGCATTTTCTTACACAAATTTTCTTACCTCACCCATACCTGAGACATTATCCACACAACGTAAACACAAACCCGGATAATCTGCATTTTCACCTACATCCGCACGTCTATGCCAACAACGTTCGCATTTAGTATAACGTAAGGGCTCCACGGATAACCACATACCAGAAATATCGGTGGGCATGACATCATCACGTTGAGAGTCTTTAAGATGCACATCTGCTGATGAAGTAATTAATAAAAAACGTAACTCATCGCCTAACTTATCCAATTGGTGTTTTAATGTATCTTCACAATATAAATGCACTGCGGCTTCTAAGGGCGCCCCAAGTTTGCCGTCAGCACGCAAAACTTCAATATTTTTATTCACTGCATCACGAATCAAACGCAATTTTTCCCAATAGGCTTGATTCATATCAATATCTTTGGGAAGAGGCGCTAAATCTTCATACCATGTATTCAAAAACACGGATTCGTTACGTTCACCTGGAATAAATTGCCAAATTTCTTCTGCAGTAAAACTCAATATGGGAGCCATCCAACGAACCAAGGCTTCAATAATATGATACATCGCTGTTTGGGTAGAACGACGTGCTAAACTATTCGTTTGAGTCGTATATTGCCTATCTTTAATAATATCCAAATAAAAACTACCCAACTCGATGGAACAAAATTGATGGATTTTTTGATAAATTAAATGAAATTGATAAGCATCATAAGCTTCAATCATTTCTTTTTGTACTAATCTAGCTTTATCCACCACCCATCTATCAAGCGCTAACATATTCTCAGATTTAACTTTATGTTGTGCTGGATCAAAACCTTCTAAATTAGCAAGCAAAAATCGAGAAGTGTTGCGTATGCGTCTATAGGTTTCAGAAGTACGGGTTAATATCTCATCCGATACAAAAATATCTCCGCGATAATCAATAGAAGACACCCATAAACGTAATACATCGGCGCCCATCGTCTTGATCATTTCTTCAGGCGACATGGCGTTGCCCTTAGATTTAGACATCTTTTGGCCTTTGGCCGCCATCACATAACCATGGGTTAATACGGTTTTATAGGGTTTATGACCATCTATTGCTAACGCTGTCAATAAAGAGGAATTAAACCATCCACGATGTTGATCTGAACCTTCTAAATATAAATCGGCGGGAAAGCCTAATTCGGGACGAGTTTTTAATACACAATCACTGCTCACCCCCGAATCAAACCACACATCTAAAGTATCCATGCATTTTTTATAATCTTTTGCATCTGCACCTAACAACTCTTCGAGATCCAAATCAAACCATGCATCCACACCGGATTTTTCTATACGTTGTGCTACTTCTTCCATAAGCTTAACGGTATTAGGATGCATTTCGCCTGTTTCTTTATGCAAAAATAAGGCGATAGGTACACCCCAAGTTCGTTGCCTTGAAATACACCAATCCGGTCTGTTTTCTATCATAGAAAAAATACGATTTTGACCCCACTCTGGAATCCAATGAACATTTTCAATCGCAACCAATGCCATGTCACGTAGTTTGTTTTTTTCCATGCTAATAAACCATTGTGACGTCGCACGAAAAATAAGTGGTGTTTTATGTCGCCAGCAATGAGGATAACTATGTGTCATTTGTGCAAATGCTAATAATGTATTTTTTGCTTTTAATGCTTCGACAATAAGATCATTCACTTTATTAACATGCATGCCGCCCAAAAGAGGAGTGTTTTTTGCGAAACACCCATCATCCCCTACTAAACTCATCATAGGTAATTGATAGATTTTTGCGGTCATAAAGTCATCTTGTCCATGTGCCGCTGCGATATGCACCGCACCTGTACCTGTTTCTACAGTAACAAATTCAGCTAACACAACAGGTACCGTTCTTTCATAAAAAGGATGTGTTAATAATTGTTTTTCTAGCGTACTTCCTAAAGTCTTACCAAGAATTTTATATGCATCGACACCATAACGTTGCATCACCGATTCCACTAAAGACTCTGCAATGAGCAAACGTTCTTTGTCATCACATTGAACTAAGGCATATTCTAAATAAGGATTCAAACAAACCGCTTGGTTAGAAGGCAAGGTCCAAGGAGTCGTGGTCCAAATAGGGATAGCGATATCCCCTTTTCCTTGTGGTGTTGTTTTAAAGCATGCGAGAAAGGCAGCTTCATCCAACACTTTAAAACGTACATCCATGGCATAAGAAGTTTTATCCGCGTATTCAACCTCCGCTTCAGCAAGAGCAGAACAACAGTCCAAACACCAATACACAGGACGTTCGCCTTTTTGTACATGGCCATTTGCTATGATTTTTGCAAGACTACGTACGATATCTGCTTCATAGGAAAAATCCATGGTCAAATAAGGATGTTCCCAATCAGCGACTACGCCTAAACGTCTAAAGCCCGCTTTTTGGATTTCTACTTGCTCCATGGCATATTCACGACAAGCACTACGAAATTCAGCGACTGTCACTTTATGACCGGGTTTACCTATTTTTTTCTCGACATTTAATTCTATGGGTAAGCCGTGGCAATCCCAGCCCGGGACAAACGCTGCGTCAAAGCCACTGAATGTTTTTGATTTGGTAACTATGTCTTTTAATACTTTATTGACGACATGTCCCACATGAATTTGTCCGTTTGCATAAGGAGGTCCATCATGAAAAATAAACCTAGGGTTAGTTGCATTCTTTTCACGTATTTTTTTATAAAGATCTAACTCTTCCCATTTTTTTAGCATGTTTGGCTCACGGGAAGCAAGATTCGCTTTCATAGGAAAATCAGTTTTTGGTAAATTTAAAGTATCTTTATATTCACTCATTTTATGTTCTCACCCTGCTTTATAAAATATTCACGTGCTTGCCGAGCATCAATATCAATCTGTGCCTTCAAGGCATCTAGACTATCATAGCGCTCTTCATCTCGAAGTTTGTGACAAAATTCTACCGAAACATATTTACCATAGATAGATTGATTAAAGTTAAATAAATGCACTTCTAACAAACTGCGTGTCCCACCTATGGTAGGACGTATACCTATATTCGCGACCCCTGGCAATGGTTTTTTTGCTAAGCCATGCACTTGAACCACATAAATTCCCATCACCGGCGATACCTTACGATGCAAATAAATATTGGCGGTAGGATACCCTAATACACGACCCAGTTTATTGCCATGCACCACACGTCCCATCATAAAATAAGGTCGTCCTAATAAACGATGCGCCACATCATGATCACCTGACAGCAAGGCTTGTCTTACTCGGGTGCTACTGACTCGTTCTGAATCCATGATGATATCAGACTGTGCTTGCACCGAAAGACCGGCTTTTTTTAATAAAGCTATGTCACCCTGACGCCCCCAACCAAAACGAAAATCATCCCCTACAATAAGATGTTTAACCTTAAGTTTATCAATGAGTAAGGATTGAATAAATTCATCCGCCGATAAACGCGCAAAATCTTCATCAAAACGTATGATCAAAACATTATCAATTCCAGCTTTTGATAATAAATAAAACTTTTCGCGTAAGCGAGTTAATCTTGGGACTGACTTTTTCGGAACCAAATATTCCAATGGCTGTGGTTCAAAAGTGATCACGGTAGAGGGCAAATGTAAGGATTTTGCGGTCTTAACCACATTGGATAATAAAACCTGATGTCCCTGATGCACCCCATCAAAATTGCCAATAGTCACCACCCCCCCCTTAAACAGGGCATTAATATGGCTTAATCCTCGTATTAATTGAGTTGTCACAATTATTCACCGCAAAAACAAGGGATTATACGCGTATACACCTGTACTTGTAAAAGTGCTATAGTTATATTATGACGAATAACTATATGATAACAGTGAGGGTTTACTTGTGGCTGTAAATAATCCTACCACATTCAGATCTGATGCAGACATTGCTTTATTACTCACGACAGCCAAATATTTCGGTGATACGATACCCAAAGATCCTGTAGTGACCAGTGTATTAGCTCATTTTGCCGCAGATGGACTTAAAAATGGAAATCAAATCGGTACGGCTGATATTTTATATCATATTGTCGATAACGCGATTACTAATCTTCAAAAAGTCGACCAAGCTATTCGTACGATTGACCCCGAAAGTGAAAAGACATTAACAAATACAGAAGAAGAATATGAAAGGGAACGTGATAATTTATTAAAAGCACTGAAAGAAATGCAATCTATTTCAGATACAGAAAAAATAGAAATCATTGAAAGACTTAAAAAAGCTCCAAATACCAAAGAATACCTCAGCAATTTTCCACAACCGATTGCAGCCATTGATAAACGAACTCAAGCTTTGAGCGAAAAAGCAGTAAAGCTTTTAACCATCATAGAACAGACGCAACAAAAACATCTAGATAAATACAATAGATTATTTTCCAGCGCAGATGAAGGCGTACAAAAAACCGTTAAACTCCCTGGTGAAATTAAAGAAATACTTTCGAGACACTCACGCATTACTAGCGCACAAATGAGTCAAGACAAACCAAGACCAAGTTAGAACGCGTTTATACCACAACTTCTCTATGCGGGATCAAAAGATCCCGCGGTCTCACGCCAGCTAACCATAAACCTGCGAAATAAACACCTATAGCCGATACTAACAAAAATAAAAGGTGCTCCACACGCCATAGGGTATTATTACTCAACCAAGTGGAAAGTTCTCCAGATCCAAACCATAGCCATAGTCCCAACAACATATTGGCAAAACTCAGTCTAAAAATAAAAAACTTCCAGCCTGCTCGTGGGATATAAATCCTATCTTTCACCAAAAAATAATATAAAAAACTCACATTTACGAGAGATGCTAGCGAGGTTGCAAGAGCGATGCCTGCATGGGCGAGGGGCCATATAAAGATTAAATTAAAAACCATATTTGCAAACATCGCGACAATCCCGATGCGAACTGGAGTCCGTAAGTTTTGTCTCGCATAAAAGCCTGAGGCAAGGATTTTAATTAACATAAAAGGAGCAATACCTATGGCAAACATCGCCAAACTTTTACTCGCCATGACAACAGCATAAGCATCAAACCTTCCATGTTGAAACAGAGTGCTCAATAAAGGCCCAGACATCACAGCCAATACTACTGCAGATGGTATACCTATCAATAAAACACAACGTAGCGCCCAATCTAAGGTTAATGAAAAATCCTCATGGGATTGACTCGCATGATGTCTAGATAAATTCGGCAAAATAACCGTCGAAATTGCAACACCAAATACGCCTAAAGGGAATTCCATCAAGCGATCTGAATAATAAAGCCAAGATACACTACCTACGACCAAAAAGGATGCAAACAAAGTGTCGATTAAAAGATTCAATTGCGAAACCGATACACCAAATAATGCTGGAACCATCAATTTTAAAACCTTTGTCACCCCCGGATCCCTAAAATTCACCTTAGGTTTTGGCGTTAAACGTAAACGCTTTAAAAAAGGCCACTGGAACAATAATTGCACTACTCCAGCAATGAATACCCCCCAGGCCAATGCGATAATAGGCGTCGCCATATGGGGCGCTAGCCATATCGCTGTGGCTATCATACAAATATTAAGAAATACTGGTGTAAAAGCTGCTACCCAATAACGGCTATAAGTATTCAGGATAGAGCCACAAAAAGCTGTCAGAGAAATCAATAATAAATAAGGAAACGTAATCCGTAACATCGTCACTGCTAATTCATAACGCGGCCCTTCAGTATCAAAGCCTGGGGCAAATATCCTCACTATAACGGGTGCAAAGATGACTCCTACTGCTGTCACACATAACAAAACAAAAGCCAAAGTTCCGGCAATAGCATTAATAAAATCTTGAATTTCCTCAGGTTTTTTTTGTTTTTGATATTCAGAAAGTACGGGTACGAAAGCTTGGGCAAAAGATCCTTCGGCAAATAATCTACGCATAAAATTCGGAATTTTAAAAGCGACTGAAAAAGCATCAAATCCGGCTGCTGCACCGAAGAAAACAGCCGTCACCATATCGCGAATAAACCCGAAAATACGGGATATCGTCGTCATTAACACGACAACTGAGGTCGATTTAAAAAGGCTTTTGCTCATATGTACGGCTTTCTATAAAAAAGAGACGGTTATCATACCTAAAAATTGACAATACCGAAAGAAGCAGGCATATTACCTGCCTTTCGATATAATGAGATTGTTTGGAGGAATACCTTGGCTAATATTGCATCAGCAAAAAAACGTGCTC
>CAZHMQ010000112.1:0-6459 GCA_964533645.1 uncultured Coxiellaceae bacterium | reverse complement strand
GCGGACAAGCCGCGGGACGACGTGGGTGGGGGTTAATTGACGACAGACCCTAGGATAATATAAAAATAACTGTTTCCGCTTTCATGCGGGAATGGTTCTTTGTATACTAGTTGTGATATTTAAAAGCTGGCCTTTTACTTACAGGAGGTGTGTGATGGGTGGCAAATGTAAATGTATGCGTTTGAGTGCGCTTGCGTTCGGTGTTTCATTAGGTGTTATTACTGGTATATGTATGATGCTTTTCGCTTGGTCTAGCTGGTTATGGGGTTATGGCGGGGCTATGGTTGAGCAGTGGACGTCCGTATATCCAGGTTTTGGAGCTTCATTAAAAGGCGGTTTTTTGGGTCTTGCTTGGGGTTTCTTGGAAGGTTTCATATTAGGTATTGTATGGGCATGGGTTTATAACATCTGTTTATGTTGTTGCCGTTGCTGTCCTTGCTGCAATAAAACAGAGACAGAATGCAAAAAATAAATGACGTAGATTTAAAAAAATGCGCATTTATGCGCATTTTTTTTGTGTTAAAAGAACGTGGAGAGCTATATGAAAAAAGAAATTGTCACAAAAAATGCTCCAGAAGCCATTGGTTGTTATTCGCAAGCAGTGGAAGTGGGTAATACGGTTTATCTTTCTGGTCAAATTGCGTTAAATCTCGCGACTATGGCTATTGTTGATGGGGGTATCAAGGCTCAAATTACTCAAGTTTTTGAAAACTTGAAAGCAGTTGCGATAGCTGCAGGTGCTGATTTAAGTGCCGTAGTAAAATTAACCGTATATCTTACCGATATCGGACATTTGCAGTACGTAAATGAGATAATGGTGAATTATTTTAACAATCCTTATCCAGCTAGAACCTCATTTGTCGTCGTCGCTTTACCAAAAGCCGCTATGATTGAGATAGATGCCATCATGGTAAAACATAATTAAAAAAAGTGCAGATTAATTTTTGCGCGCGTTCTAAGCGAGGAATAAAAGTGTTTCGTATAAACTTAAACAGTTCTACCTAAAGCGTTTTAATTCGACGCAGTTGCTGGCGTCGTTACTTGATTTTGGCCTAGCATATACATGGTGCTAAGTATTTTATAGGCTTCATAAAGTTGGAAGTCCGATTCTGCTAAGACTGAAGTTTCAGTTGTTATAGGAAGTATACCCATATTTTTGCCGCCGGTGGCTTTCAAACTTCCTTTTAGTTCAAATTCTCGTATAGGTGCAAGCATGGATGTGTCAGCTTTGCTGGTTTGTATTTTTAAATCAGCAACATTGACATCAGGTACTATCCCTTTATTTTGTATAATGCGGCCTGATGGGGTGTGATAAAGTGCCGTTGTTAATTTAAGCGCATGCTGGTCATCTAAAGGTAAGACGGTTTGTACAGATCCTTTGCCGAAACTATTGATACCTACGATAACTGCGCGATGATAGTCTTGCAGAGCGCCTGCAACAATTTCAGAAGCAGATGCTGATCCTTCGTTCACTAAGATCACCATGGGTGCGCCATTCAAAATATCGCCAGGGTGTGAAGCTTTTGCGATATATTGCGCACTAGGAAATCGTCCTTCCGTATACACAATCATATCTTTATATTTGTGCGTGCTGCGATTATTTAAAAAGACATCCACAACTTGTACTGCTGTATCTAATAAACCACCTGGGTTATTGCGTAAATCTAAGATTAAACCTTTTAAATTACCGCCACTTTCTTTTTTCAATTTATCAATGGCTGTAATCATGAGCTCAGTGGTGGGTTGTTGGAATTCGCTGATTCGAACATAACCAAAGCCTGGAGATAGCATTTTGCTTTTTACGCTCGATATACGAATAACTTCTCTTGTTAATTTAATGCTAAGAGGAAGTTTTTCACCTTTGCGGATAATGCTTAAGGTAACTTGCGATCCTTTCGGGCCGCGCATGTTATCAACGGCTTCGTTCATGGTCATATCATTAACCATTTTTCCATTAATGCCGACTATGTAATCACCAGGCTTAATGCCTGCTTTAGCGGCTGGAGTATCATCAATAGGACTAATGACTTTAAGCACACCGTATTCTCCAGTGACTTCAACTCCTAATCCCCCAAAAGCTCCTGCTGTTGTCATCATAAGAGTTTTATAGCTTTCAGCATCAAGATATTCAGAATGAGGATCTAAACCACTCAGCATACCGCGTATGGCATCTTCCAATAATTTTTTATCGTTGATGGGTTGCACATAATAATCTTTGATTTGCGCGATGGCATTGGTAAACCTATCAATGTCTGTTTTTTGCAAAGTATTTGTTTTGATGTCTTTTTCTTGTTTTGTTAAAGCATTAGTTGCAACTTCTTTGAAAGCGAAAGAAGTTGAAGTGAAGGCGATACACACAAATAGCATGCTTATGATATTAATCCCTGCTTTTATCATTTGTGGTTTCATAAGATAGTTTCCTCAAGAGGTATATCTTTATTTCAGTATAGTTCATTTTCCTCCGATCTGGGGGTGATGCGATATTAGGAGATACCATTAAGGGATAATTTTGACGAAAATTATGACAATTTATTGATTTTACATAAATAAATTTGCATGCTAGACCCTAGCATGCATCATACATTTATATTCAATATGGTTAAAAATATCGTAGGCCAAGTATTAAATAGATGCTAAGTTTTACATTTAATAAATAAGATGAGCAATCAAATTATTTTTTTAAGACAAGTGCAATAATGACTCTCCTGTCATTTCTGAAGGTTGGGCAAGGTTCATAAGATAAAGCATAGTCGGCGCAATATCAGACAAAATGCCTTGTTTCTTGGCAATCGTGGCAGGACGTCCTACGTAGATTAATGGAATAAGTTCAGTGGTGTGTGCCGTATGCGCTTGTTGGGTGCAATGATCAAACATGATCTCAGCATTGCCATGATCGGCTGTAATAATAGCCTCACCACCGACGGATTGTAATGCGGCGATGATTTTTTCAAGGCAGGTGTCTATGGTTTCAATGGCTTTTATGGTGGCAGGTAAATTGCCTGTGTGGCCTAACATATCCGGATTAGCAAAATTACAAATGATGACATCGTATGCTTTGCTTTCAATCGCTTTGACAAGTTGATGGGTAACCTCAGGTGCGCTCATTTCAGGTTGTAAATCATAGGTTGTGACGGGGGGTGATGGGATAAGTATCCTATCTTCGCCAGGGTAAGGTTGTTCTATGCCACCATTGAAGAAAAAGGTGACATGTGCGTATTTTTCGGTTTCGGCAATGCGTAATTGTTTGAAATGATGCTTGCTCAAGTATTCACCTAAAATATTATTAAGAGATTCCGGCGGAAATGCAATCTCGATAGTGAAGGTTTTATCGTATTCGGTAAGTGAAATAAAATTAACTTTAGGCCATTTGTCTCGATGAAAGCCTTTAAAATTAGGATCAACAAAAGCTGACGTCATTTCACGCGCGCGATCAGCGCGAAAATTCATGAAAATTACCGTATCACCATCATTCATAGTAACAGGATGTTCTTCGGCCGCATGAATGCTTGTTGCCTTTATAAATTCATCGGTTTCATTTCTATCGTAGGCAAGCTGCAATGCATCCATCGCTGTTTTTGCGTGATATTCTGCATTGTCTCCAGTAAGTAAATCATAGGCTTTTTTAACACGATCCCAACGTTTGTCTCTATCCATGGCATAATAACGTCCAATGATAGACGCAATTTTTCCGCACTGAAGTTGATTAAATTGCTTTGTTAATGCGCTTAGAGAAGGTTCTGCACTTTTAGGTGGCGTATCGCGTCCATCCAAGAATGCATGAAAATAAACATGTGTGGCGTGACGCTGTGCGGCTAGTTCGATTACAGCGCTGATTTGTCGTTCATGGCTATGCACTCCACCTGGTGAAAGCAATCCTAATACATGAATGGCTTTTTGTGATTGAACGGCTTGATCGATGGCTTTGCTAAGCACAGGATTAGAAAAAAACGTTTTATCGTCAATGGCGGCGTCGATACGTGTTAAATCTTGATGTACGATCCGACCTGCACCCATATTTAAATGTCCGACTTCAGAGTTACCCATTTGATCGTCGGGAAGACCCACGCAACGACCACAACCTGAAATCAAGGTGTGCGGATAGGTTTGCCAAAGATAATCCCAAAAGGGTTTTTTAGCTTGAGCGATCGCATTCGCATCAAGTTCTTCACGGTATCCCCAGCCATCTAAGATAATTAAGGCAAGTGGGCGAGGTCTATGGGTCATAAGTGTATCTCTTTTAGAAAATAGGAATTATATGTAAAACCTGCCTAGATACAAAGCACAAACAAATCTGATTGGCATATATTCTTAAGTGAAGTTAAACTAGAAAGGTTTTTCACATAGGCCGCAATATGAAAAAAATCAATAAATTAAGAGTCATAGCTTGTATCTTTACATTGTTCTTTATTCGCAATGTAGTTGCTGATGAAGCTTTGCCTTTTTCTGCGAACAAAGATCCTTATGAAACTTTTAATCGACCCATGTTTGTGTTTAATGATTGGTTAGATCGACTGATTTTAAAGCCGATCGCGGTAGTTTATATCAAAATTACGCCTAAGCCATTGGCTAAAGGAATAAGTAATGCTTATAACAATATTGACACGGTACCTACGATATTGAATGACCTTTTGCAGGCTAATTTTTATCAAGCTATCAATGACTCATGGCGCTTAGGTATTAATACCACGATAGGATTAGGCGGGTTATTTGATGTTGCGTCAGGTATAGGGTTGGAGCCTAATAATAAGCAAGATTTTGGGTTAACGTTGGCGCAATGGGGCTGGGTAAATTCAAATTACTTAGTATTGCCTATTTTAGGGCCAGGGACAGTGCGTGATCAATTATCGGTTTATCCAAATTATTATTTAACTATTTATCCATATATTGAATCAGATACAGTGGAGTATGGGCTGTTTGCGGGTAGTTTGATGGTAAGACGGGCGGAAATACTTCGTTATCAAAATGTATTTGAACAAGCTGCATTAGATAAATATACTTTTGTGCGAGATGCGTATTTGCAAAGACGTGCTTATCTTATAGAGCGTAATAAGCAGCTCGGTAATCCTTATCTAGAAAAAAATAATACATTGGCAGGATAGCATTTTGATTCAAGTTGCTTTATATGAACCGGAAATTCCCCCGAATACCGGGAATATTATTCGTTTATGTGCGAATACAGGTGCTATCTTGCATCTTATTCATCCATTAAGTTTTATGCCGGATGACAAACAATTAAAGAGAGCAGGATTGGATTATCATGAATGGGCAAGAGTGCATCATCATGAAAACTACCAACGCTTTCTTGAGCAAGTCCAGCCTAAGCGATTATTTGCCTGCTCTACTCATGGAACAACCTTTTATTCAGATGTAAAATATGAACAAGGTGATGTATTGCTTTTTGGTCCAGAATCAAGGGGGCTGCCGAAAGATTTACTAAATACCTTGAGTAAGTCATCCGTGATACGTATTCCAATGCTTGCTGAATCGCGCAGTCTTAATCTTTCGAATGCGGTTGCTGTGATTCTTTATGAAGCACTGAGGCAAGTCGGCTTTAATGTGCTAAGCTTACAATAGAGTAGAGTGATGAAGGTATTGTCTATGAAAGCGGCAATTATTTATTTAATGAAAAATAAAATGCATGCATTAGCAAGCCAGGTGTATATTCTGGCAACGGGACTACAAAATGCCGCGCCACCGGGCACACCGGGTAAGTCTGTCCAATATCTGCTTGAAGCAGCGACTAATTTAGAGAAGTTTAGTAAAAATATAGAAGGTTTGTTGCCAGAAAACAGCAGCCTACAAAATGAAAAAAGTCGTAGAGAATCATAACTTATGTTTGCAAATGATGATGAAAAAACACAACAAGCTAAATTAATTGCACTTGTGAGTGAAGCTATAGAGTGTGATGAAGCCTTGCGTACAAAATTTGAAATCGGTGATAAGTTCAGGTTTGTACGCGATCGTTTAAAAGAAATGTTAATGCAATTAGAGGTGGATCAAACCACTGCTAGTGTCATCATCAAAAATAGTAAGTTGGGTGTACAAGAAAACGAAGTTTTGGTGTACGTTTATTTATTTAATGCAAAAGGCATAGTATTACGTAACTGGAACAATATGCTTAATCCTAAAGTTTTTTATGAATACAGCGTAAACAGACCGATTTATTCGAATAAAAATGAAATAGAAGCCATGTTGCGCACAAAAAAAGATAAACCCCAGCATGCGTATCTTACAGTCGCGGTACAAAAAACCGATATTTTGACATCCGGGGATAATTCAACAGAGTCAAATTTTCTTATTAGGGTGCGTGAAGGCTCATTAAAATTAGATAGATTAATCAGTTTTTTTCATAATGGGAATGAATATACGTGGAACCCCGACGAAGGTCTGATTAAAAAATAGACGAGCCTGTAAGATATTTTGTGTAACTGCCGTTTTCATCATGCAGGCATTCTGCCT
>CAZHMQ010000111.1:0-6564 GCA_964533645.1 uncultured Coxiellaceae bacterium | reverse complement strand
CTTTTAGCCCAGCTAATGGCGATTATTAATTCTGCAACGCATCGTTGCAGAAATTTATAACCAAATCTCCAACAAGCTGTTGGAGATTTTCAAATGAAGCTCTGTGTATTTTACACTCAATCGCAAATAGCTAGATATAAAATTCAGCACACTTACAAAACTGTCAGCAGTGCTGACAGTTTTGGTCATCTAATAAACGATCAAAACTGCGACGGCTCGTCGCAGAAATTCACTTAGAAGCAACGCAAAAAAAAAGTTTGCCTGTCGCTAATTATTCATCAGGTAAAATTCTATCCAAAAATCAATGCAAATTAAGATTCGCGACACACAGGTATTGCTGTTATTTCATTTGATTTTCTCTTAACTTTATTTGACCTAAAGATAATCCAAGTTCACTAGCAAATGCGCTTAGTAAATGAAGTGGTTTATTTTCCCCATCGAACTAGGGCGAGATGTTTTTCCATCTAAATTTTTCAGCTCCAACTTGCTGAAAATATAGGATTTCCTTAAAAGGGTAGCTATTTTAATGAGGTAACCTGGGAAAATTGGCTGATTAGTTTAAGTTTTTTTATCTATCTCACAAAATACAGGCTTCGCATAGAGTATAGTTTGACCTTTGTTGCAACATTCTGGTAAACTTATGATCAATCTCTTCTATTAAAACGACCTGGAGACAGTATGCATCAAGAAACAAAGAAAGGCATGTTATTAACCTTAGGCGCAATCGGGTTAGTTGGCATAGGCGCACTTATAGCAGTGCTGTTATTAAAATTTACTAATGCGGAACCCGCATCAACTGCAACCGCACCTGCTGTTACACAAGCCCCTGCGTCGGAAGCGCCAACACCTCAAACAGTAGTAACACCTGTGCCTGTAACACCAACAATGGCTCAAGTCATTAGCGTTCAACCTCGTTACTCTGTCCATACTTATCCTAAACGTGTTTGCCATGATGCGCCACGTACAGTATTAGTAGGACCTCCTCCCGGTGCGAGTGGTGGAACGTCTGGCATGGGTGCAATCGTCGGTGGTTTAGCAGGTGGTGCGTTAGGTAATCAAGTTGGTCAAGGTCGTGGAAGAACCGCTGCAACTATTGGTGGTGTGGTGCTCGGTGCATTGGCTGGCAATAATGTTGAAGGCAATATGAATCAACCCCCTCCGCCGCGTGAAGAAACGGTTATAGTACCCGTTTGTCATACACGTTATTTAAAAAAATCAGTCATCATTGGTTATGATGTTGGTTATGTTTATAACGGACAACACGGAAGTACATTTATGAAATCAGCGCCTGCAGTAGGCAGCACTATTCCATTAACTTTGCAACCAGGTTAATCGTAAAAAATATAGGTTGGGCTTTCAGCCAATAGTCCAACCTACCATAACAAAATAATGTCTATTTGTATTTATCAAATTAAACCGAAAATTAATCCTATTGAAATTACATAAATAAAAATTGTATAAGAACTTCACTGCGACAATATTTCCGATGGTTCATATAATGATCCCTATATCTCATGCTGTATATTCCATACATTACGAACGTCACTACCTAATGACTGCTTTTATTCAGGGTATTGTATTTTTTTCAATGATTGTTTTATTTTATAAAAATTTCTCCAAGGATCTTGTTTCAAGTTTTCTAAACGGGTAGGTAAAGTAAAAATAGTATAATAGGTATCATCGTAACGGTCTGTCAATTCATCCCAATCTAATGGTACAGAAACAGGAGCACCTTTTCTTGCTCGTGTAGAATAAGCCGCAATAGAAGTAGAGCCACGCTGGTTTCGTAAATAATCTATGTAAATTTTTCCTGATCTTTTTGTTTTAGATATAACACTTACAAATAAATCTGGATACCTTAGTACCATCCATTCTACAAATGTTTTAGAAAAATTTTTAATTTGGGACCAATCATATTCTGGTTGTATGGGTATAACAACATGCAAACCTTTGCCGCCTGTTGTTTTTACAAATGATTTTAGGCCGCATTTTTCAAGATACTTTTTAATTAGTTTTGCTGAAGCTACTATTTTTTTCCACGTAATACTATCTGAAGGATCTAAATCTAAAATAATTCGATCAGGATACTCATCATCTTTAATTTGGCTTCCCCAAGGATGCATCTCTAATACACCTAATTGAACCAAGGATAATAAACCTTTTCTATCATTAATAAATATATAGTTTTCTATTTTATGATTTAATTCTATTGTAAGATTGTGAATCACGTTTGGCATAGTCTTATTGAAATGCTTCTGATAAAAACATTTTTTATAGGTATTAGGACACCTGACTAACATAAGAGGCCGATTGGCTACATAAGGAAGAATCCATGTGTGAATGCTATCGTAATAGTTATATATATCTTTTTTTGTAATATTGTCTTCGGGATACAATTTTTTATTTGGATTTGTAAATTTAATAGATTGACGAGTATTATCTTTGGTAATATCAGACGTTTTATCATGCAATCGATTAAAACTAGGGTGTCGCAGCATTCCTTTTTTTGTCCATTCGGAAAATTTAATTTCGGCTACATGCGTGGGTTTAACCCATTTGGTATTTAATAATACGGGCGATTTTTCATTAAAAGGATTTTGGCTTGAATGATGTTTTTTCAACAATTCAAAAATGTGTTTTAAGGAGTCTTCATCAAAACCTATTCCTACTTTTCCACAATAAATAAGCTGCTTCTTATCATTATAATAACCTACTAACAACGCTCCGAAAAAATTTCTTGATCCTTTTGGTTGAGTGTAACCACCAATAATAAATTCCTGTTGCTTTAAACATTTTATTTTTAACCAAGTTTTTGTTCTTTTTTGTTCATATGGGCTATTTAGCGCTTTTGATATAATACCTTCTAATGACATTTTACATGCTTTTTCAAAAACTTCTTTCCCAGAATCTATAATATGATCACTGTAACGAAGAACGGGTGAAACACTAGAAGGTATGAGGGTATGTAATATTTTTTTTCGTTCGATAAGAGGTAATCGAGTTAAATCATATTTATCATAATAAAGTAAGTCAAATACATAATAGATCATATTATTTTTAGCATTATTTTTAATACTATTTTGTAGCAATTGAAAATTAGTATGTTGATTTTTATCAAGCACCACAATTTCGCCATCCATAATGACTTTCTTTAAAGGAATTTTTTTTAATTCCTGGACAATATGATCAAAATACTTCGTCAAATTTTTATTATTTCTAGATATTAATCGAATATCATCACCGTTTTTAAAAGCAATAATGCGATATCCATCTAATTTTATTTCATGCAGCCATTTTGTTCCTGCTGGTGGCGTATCTACCAATGTAGCCAGTTGAGGTTTTATGACTTTTGGAAAAGGTTTTTTAGGAGCACTTAAATATAATTTAGAAATAGATTTTTTTAAAGGAATTTTTTTTTGAGTATGTGCGATTTGTTCAAGAGTGTTTTTTGATAATACGCTGTTAGGCTTACTGATAGTAATATCATATTTATTTATAGAAATTGCGTACTTATCTTTGGATTTTATTAAAAACCAATTTTCATCTTCGTTTTTAAATCGAATAAGATGCCATCGACCATGCAATTTTTTTCCTTGTAATGTAAAACTCAAATGACCATTTTGGTATGCCTTAGATGAATCGTCATTTTCACAAATCCATTTTCCTTGATCCCAAAGCATAACGGTTCCGCCACCATATTGTCCTTTAGGAATAGTACCTTCAAAATTACCATATTCAATTGGATGATCTTCTACCTGTACAGCTAATCGTTTTACTGAAGGATCGAGACAGGGACCTTTTGGAATGGCCCAGCTTAATAAAACGCCGTTTAATTCAAGTCGAAAATCATAATGCAAATGACGCGCGGCATGTTTTTGTATGACGTATAAGTTGCCCTTTACAGAGGAGCGTTTCCCTTTTGGTTCGCTGGTTTTAGAAAAAATCCTTTTTTTATGATAAGAAGTTAATGGCATAACCTTATGACCTCCTTGTCTCAGCATAAACTATCTTTTTCGAATATAATATATGTATGCTTTATGAATCGTAAAATGCTTGATTGAATCGAGAACAATTTCCATTGAATCATAACAAATGGAGACAATAATATGCCACGATCCAATTGGAAAGGTTTTATTTCTTTCGGTTTAGTCAATATTCCTATTATTCTATACAACTCAGAAAATGCTTCAGAAAAAATCAGATTTCATCAAATTGACAAAAGAAATTATGCGCGAATTAAATATAAGCGGGTAAATAACGAAACAGGCAGAGAAGTTCCATGGGAAAATATCATCAAAGGTTATGAATATGATAAAAATACCATTTTACCAGTCGAAGAAGGTGAACTTGAAAAAGTTGCTGGAGAAAATGCAAGATGCATAGGGATTGAAAATTTTGTCAATGAAGATTGCATCAAATTAATTGATGTAGATAAAACATATTACTTGGTGCCCAATAAAAACGGAGAAAAAGGATACGTCATTTTGCGCGAAGCTCTTAAGAAAACCAAAACAATGGGAATTGCTAAAGTGATTATTAGTACTAAAGAATATGTTGGTGCAGTTGCATGTTATAAAAATGCGTTGGTTTTATATCTACTAAGATACCATAACGAAATAAGGCCATTCAAAGATCTTGATATTCCCCAAGATAATTTAAAAAAATATAAAGTTACCACTAATGAAATTGATATTGCACAAAAACTTATAAAATCGATGATATCGACATGGAAACCTGAAAAATACCAAGATGAATTTCAAAAGGTTGTTCATAAATGGGCTGAACGCAGAATTAAACATAAACCTATCATTCAAATGGAACCAAGAGCCTCTATAAAAACAGGAAAAGCCCTGGATTTTGTAGAATTATTAAAAAAGAGCTTAGGTAAATCCAAAAAAAGCCATAAAAATTATAAATCCATTCCTCATGTTAAAAAGAAGATGTCAGTGAACAAACGTACGATTTTACATTAGCAGAGGTGATTAGCTAAATATTAACTGACACTACCTGACTAATTTTAACAGGTTCTTTTATTTCATCAGAGGTATGAAATTGCCCATACAAGTAGATACCTAGAATCATCAACAGGACTGCAATAATAATAGCTGTAATAGCTAAAATACCGTATTTTATTGTTTTCTCTTTTTTGGGTTCTTTATTTTCAATATCATTATTCGCATTTGGCATATAAAAAATCCCTTATGTTTCTTTATTTATTGATTATAGCAAAATAACCTCCATGCAATCCTCCTATTGGTGGATTTCAAGATACCGACTTAAAAACTCCCAAAAATGATACACAACAACCAAATCATCTGAATCACAAGAAAAGAACGGATAAAAAAAGAAAATAGATACTTTCATTCCTGCATTCGACTAAATTCGCATGCAGGAATGAGACTAATATAGAAACTCGCTTATCTTATATTTAAAATGTAATTAAAAATTAGTACAATACATATCAGTAATCTAAATGGAATTAGACATGAATACAATATCATTGTGGGAAGCGATCAGTACGCGATCTTCAACCTACCCAGAGCTCTCTAATAATATCGAAGTGGATGTTGCCATTATTGGAGGCGGGATAACTGGTATTACTGCTGCATCTCATTTAATTAAGGCTGGTAAAAAAGTAGCGATTATAGAAGCCCATAAAATAGGTGGAGTCACAACGAGTTATTCTACAGGAAATCTTTATGTTGCTGTTCAACCATTTTATCAAAATATTTAATAAACAGCTATAGGAGCTAGTATGTTATATATTGCAATCATTTTTTTTACATTAGCAGCACTGTTAGGATTATATTTACTATCCTTTGTACTTACTAACAAAGAAACGCCTAAAGGTGTCGCATTTATCCATGGTCCATTAGCAACTATAGGTTTAATCATTCTCATCATATACGCGCTTTACAATAGCCCATCGCCAATCGTAAGTATTGTTCTTTTTATTTTAGCTGCATTTGGCGGAATCATGCTGATATATCGTGATCTTACAGGACAATCGGTTCCAAAATGGATGGCGATTGCTCATGGCTTAACTGCTATTGTTGCATTTATATTTTTACTTGTTTTTGCTTTTGTTAAATAACGTTTATTTCTAAGGAGGTCATTTATGGTAATGAAATATAGCAAAAGTTCGCAGAAAGAAGTCGAAAAAGAAATGAAACGTTACAAAAAAGGAACTGCGCGCAGTGGAGCTAAATTAAAACCCGTTAAAAGTCGCAAACAGGCTATTGCCATTGGTTTATCAAAAGCTAGAAAAAAAGGTATGAAAGTACCTAAAAAATCCTAGTTACATCTATATTTTTAAAAATAAACTGGAAAATGACAAATTCATTTTCCAGTCCAAATAAGTGATATAACATTAATGCCAATGATTACATCCGATGAAAAAGACCTCCTTTACCTTAAGGTCCGCGTCGGACAATGTGTAAGACTAACGTAACAATAAATAATACAAGGAAAATAAAGAATATAACTTTGGCGATTTCAGCTGAAACAATTGCGATACCAGTGAACCCTAGTAATCCTGCGATGATAGCAATAAGAAGAAAAGTT
>CAZHMQ010000110.1:0-6703 GCA_964533645.1 uncultured Coxiellaceae bacterium | reverse complement strand
ATATCTTGGAATGCTTGGTGATCTTTAGGGTTTACAAAAGGTTTAAGAAAAGTGGCTAATAATCGTTGGGCTAAATCATAATTACCGCTTTTTTCATTTAATAGATTGGTTAGATATAAAAGAGCACCTGCCAAAACACTGATGGCTCTAGAATTTAAGGCGTGCCTATAAGGTACACGCCCTGCCTGCACATCACTCATCTGACTTCCTGTCCAAAGAGAAATGCTATCTACATATTTTTGTGCAAACCAGTTAATATGACCATATTCATTATCTTCAAATAAAACTTTATCCAAGGCTGCATAATCACTCTTGCTATCACCTGCTATGCATGAATGTTTAACTTCTTGATTGATTTCTTTTCCTTGCACAAGATATCGTTTTTGTAATTTAAATGTAACATCCGTGACAATACCTAATAAGCCCATAGACACGCCAACAGCATTAAATAATTCCTCTCCTTTTTTGACTTGTCTATAGGTTCCTGTCCCGTCCACAAATCCAATAGCTTCAATTGCATCGGCTATCGTATGTTTAGCAGTTCCACCACTTGATGAAGTGGATAAGAAACCTGCCACGGTTTGGTGACTAATCCCACCTAAAGTCGGTAACGCAAATCCTTTTTGATCGATTTGATCATTGAAAGAATTTTCCCAAGTTGATTTAGGGTCACATGGATCAAAACCCAAATGACAGCCCGCTCCTACCCGAACTAAAGCAGTATCTTTAGATTCTTCTATTTCAAATGAACTTATTTCTTTAAGCTTACCGTCTAATTTAATTTTAATTTGTTTATCGTCTTTTGAATAAATCGATGCAGGAGGTGAATGTTCTGACCCCGAAACTCTAACCGTAAGATTATTTTTTGTTGCACACGCTATAATATCTTTTAATTGTTCAACAGAATTTACATAATAAACACCATTGGTTTGATCCCTATTTTTTAATTCTTCCCGTGAAACTGACATGACAACTCCCTTTCTTTATAGAAAACATTTTCCCATACCGCGATATGTTTTTGCCTGACCTGTGACTTGCTCATCTGAAACTAACAGATATTCATTAAAACGTTCTGCGAGTTCACCCGCTTTTGCTGGGCGAAATAATGTTGGCCCACCTAGAGGAGGTGTGATTGCGCCCGTGACTACCATGGGAGTATTAACCTCTCCACAAGCTTCCGAACTTGTCAATTTTAAACCTTCTGGCATAACCGGTTTCGGTACACGATCCCAACCTGGTTCACCTGATGCAATATACCCACCGCCTAGACAGGTAATATATCCAGGGTCTGAAGTTCTTGTGGTCTGTAAAGCAAAATAGATAGATGGTTCGAAATAAAAAGTATCTTTAAGATTAGAATAGTAATCAAAAAGATGAGAACATAATAAACCGCTTCCCATCGTGACTTCAGTGAGATCTTTTTCATTCACTGCATAATTAATAGAGCCTGTGCCACCACCATTGAAAATCTTAAGTGGAATTCCGACTTCTTCAAATATTTTAGGAACTTCCGCACGTAACTTAGCAGCATATGAAATAACCATTTTTCTCACCAGAGTCGCGACAGGATTCAACATTTTTTTATGAGGATTATTATCTGTTAATCCAGCTACAGCTGCCTCATAAGCCATGACACCTATAACTTGTAAATTCGGATAGTCACGAGAAGCCTTAAGTAGAGTTCGTAAATCATCTGTCGTTCTTACAGGGCTACGGCGAACACCCAAATGCACGAGGTCACGCATAGGTCTAAGCGACATATCCATTTCAATGACAACAGGAAAAGGTGTTTTTAACTCCTTCATGGCTTCAGAGACAAGCTTCATTTGATCAACGCTATCAACTACTAACGAAACTTTAGCACCGGATTCATGCAGTTCTCGTAACATATTGAGATCACTTTGTTGTACCGTAGGGTAGGCAACAAGCAAATCATCGATGCCAAGTGTATGCAGAAATGATGCTTCTTCTGCCGTAAAACACATAACACCTTTAAAAATTTCTGGATATTTAGTGAGAGCACGTAAAATAAGATCAGGTACGCGAATGGATTTAGTTGCAATACGCATGGTTTTGCCACTTTTACCAACAAGTTCAGCCAACTTATCTACGTTGTGATCAAATGCGTCCAGATTCACGATAGCTGCGGGAAGTTTTTTATCTTTAAGAATTCTTTGCCACGCAGGATAATTGATGGATTGATCTGTGATTTTTTTATATTCGGTTTGCGATGTCTGAAAAGTAGAACTCTTATACAACTTATTTAACATAAAAAAAGACTGAAATGATGTAATGTGCAACTTCCCTTGTAAATATTTATTTAAAAGAATTCCGCTTATGATCATAAAGGCTGCACCACTGGCCATATATGCCTTTTTGTTCGTTATATTTTCCATCAACCTTCTTGTATCCATTGCATTTATCCTCTTACGAAAAACGCAATGATATGTATCATTTTTTTATTGAGTTATCAAGCACGCGACCGACTTGAACAGGCTCTAAGCCGCACTCGTCGAACGCAAATGATTCGCTTCATTAATCAATGCCAGTCTCACGGCTTCAAGCTTTGGCATTTTTGCCGCCCTAAGCATTTCATAGACTTCAGCAAGTTTAGTGAGATGCTCTATTTTTGTGACACGGTTAGCTGGATTATTTTCTGGTAGCTCACGTATTTGTCTAAGCACAAGCGCAATTTCCTGCCATTGAAAAGCATGCACTATCTCCTTGGGTGCAATACGTGTCTTAGCATCCATTATGGGTTCCGATGTTTTTGATGCCGTATCAAGAATAGCTGCCTTATAACGCTCAGCTGCTGTTAATAGTATTTCTAATTTTTCTTTAATAGTACCCACCGAGATATCTTCTTCATGTGGATAGAATGTGATAGGCATTTTCCCCCCTCAACTCTTCTTATATATATCTCTATATACCTTTATTATAAACTAAAAATCTTGTATCTTTTTATCTTTTATGGTCAATTATTGACCTATCTAGACAGCGATACATCAATGCTTCACTTATATGTTCCATCAGAATAGCATGACAACCTGCTAGATCTGCAATGGTTCGTGAAAGTTTCAGAATACGATGATAGGTTCTCGCAGTAAAATTAAATTTTTGCATGATTTTATGCAAAAGTTCTTGCGCTTCTTTATTCAACCCACAAAATTGGTCTATTTCGCTTACTGTGAGCGCTTGATTACATTTTGACTGCCTCATCAACTGCCGCTCTCTTGCTTTCATGACTCTATCTTTCGTTAACAAACTACTATCACTCTGATCTACTGCCATAGACAACACATTAGGTGTAAGACTAGGTACTTCAATGTGCATATCAATTCTATCCAACAGAGGACCTGATAACTTTGCTAAATAACGTTGTATTTGCTCACTTGTACAATCACAAGTATTTTTAGGGCTACCTGCATAACCACATGGACAAGGATTCATGGCCGCAATAAATTGAAATGCTGCAGGAAAAGTTTCTTGATAAGATGCTCGTGAAATGGTTACGTACCCTGACTCTAAAGGTTCACGCAAGGACTCCAAGGCTTGACGTGAAAACTCTGGCAATTCATCTAAAAATAATACACCTTGATGCGCAAGAGAAATTTCGCCAGGCCTAGGTGGACGGCCGCCACCTACCAAGGCAACACCTGAAATACTATGGTGCGGAGAACGAAATGGAATGTCACACCATTTCGCCACATCAAAACCCTGTCGACTGATAGAAGAAAGCGCCGCAACCTCTAAGGCTTGATCATCTGAAAGGTCAGGCAAAATACTCGTTAAACGACTCGCTAACATGGTCTTTCCCGTCCCAGGCGGGCCCATCAACAAAAGACTATGTCTACCTGCTGCAGCAATTTCTAAGGCACGCTTGGCATGAGGCTGACCACGAACATCTGCTAAATCTAATTTATGCTGCCTTTTTGGCGGTACCGCAAATGACATACAAGGTTGTAATAGAGTTTCATTTTTTAAATGCGCACAAACTTCTAAGATATGTTTTGCAGCAAATATTTTCGCATCCTTAACTAATACTGCTTCATTTACATTCGAATAAGGTACAATCAAAGATCTGCCGCTCTCTCTTGCCGCAAGCACTACAGGTAAAATGCCATGCACAAAACGCAATTCGCCAGAAAGTGCTAACTCTCCCACAAACTCATATTGCGATAACACTTGATGTGGAATTTGACCTGAAGCTGCAAGAATACCTAGAGCAATCGGCAAATCAAAACGACCGCCTTCTTTAGGTAAATCCGCTGGCGCCAAATTAACTGTTTTACGACGCCTAGGATATTCAAAATGCGTATTTAATAATGCACTGCGAACTCTGTCTTTACTTTCTTTCACAGCGGTTTCAGGTAAGCCAACGATATTAAAACCTGGCATTCCTTTGGAAATATGAACTTCTACCGTCACTAATGGCGCAGAAATACCAGAAGTTGCACGGCTATATACAATAGCAAGTGTCATGAAATGTCCTATTATAATGGAAAAAAACGGAATGGAAAAAGCGTGAGAAAAAAGATAATCTAAAAAATCATTAAAAAAAGCAAGCAAATTTAAGAAGCTGTTTGGTTAAAGTTTGACAATCTTTTACCGAGCCGCGACCGTCAGGGAGCGTCACAGGTGTTTAATTTGATCTAATACAACTGACAGAAACGATATGAGAGATAAAATATCTTTTGCGATAGAAGTCACACACAAAAAATGATCTACTCGTCCTATTTCATGCGTACTAATCGCTCACTTGATCGGAAATTTATAAATTTGTGACGCTCCCTGACGGTCGCGGTTCGGTAAAAGATTGTCAAACTTTAACCAAACAGCTTCTTACATTATTTTTTACCTCACAAGACCGGAGAAGAAGCCCTTGAGAAGATAATTTTTCATGTTAATCAATATATTACATAAACGCTATAGCATCTTTCAACTCTTGAAGCTGCTCCGGCGTCCCTAAATTATGCCAAAAGCCTTTAAAATACTCCCCTGTCACAAGCCCTTGTCTCGCATGTTCTTTCAGTACATCACCTAATCTAAACTTACCAGGCTTACATTTTGCAAATAAATCAGGATGAAAAAGTCCTATATTTGCGTAAGTCAAACGACAAGGCGGATCTATATTCACTCTATTTCCATCAAGATTAAAGTCACCGCGCACATTAAAATCAGGATTATCGACTAAAACAATATGCGCCAATCCAGAAAGCGTAGGCAATTGTTGCAAAGCATAATCTGAAATCACATCACAACTTAATACAATAAAAGAATTTGGGCCTAGCAGAGGCAATGCTTGATAGATTCCACCCCCGGTTTCTAAAGCTTCTTCTTCTTCGGAATAATGAATATTTATATGATACTTTTCCCCATTACCTAATGCGGCTTTGATTTTTTCACGAAAATAACTGACATTAATGACAATATCTTTTATGCCCACTGCAACCATCACATCAATAGCATATTCGATCAAATATTTATGACCGACTCGTAATAATGCCTTAGGTGTGTGGTCGGTTAATGCTCCCATACGCTGCCCGCGTCCCGCTGCTAAAATCATTCCACGCATACTAAACTCACCTTCTCATAAGTTGGCAATATGACATGATGCAAAAAATCACAAAAATCACAGCACTCTGGAAAATGTTTGCTGATGTTTAAAATATAATTTAATGTTCTTGGAATATGTTTTAAATAGTGAGGATTGGCATCGCGTTTATATTTTCTTGAAAAAGTTAACAAAGCTTTCATATGTCGCTGCAAGCCCATACCATCAAACCAACGTAAAAATAATTCATCACTCACGGATATATGAATACGTTCTTTATAGCTTAAAGCAAGTTTTGTAACGACATCCTCGGGCCAATCAATATAACAATCACGTAACAAGGAAACCAAATCATAAGTCACAGGCCCTATAAAAGCATCTTGGAAATCTAACACACCTATTTTATGTTGTGGCAATACCATTAAATTCGCCGAATGATAATCCCTATGCATAAAAACTTTGGGCTGAGAAGCTGCAAGGTTTGCTAAAAAATCAAAAGTATTGGCTAACATGCTCTCAGTTGCAGATGAAAAATGTAACCCCAAATAGTTTTGTAAAAACCATGCTTTAAACCATTCGAGTTCTTGATACATAAAATTTGCTGTAAACGCTGGAACGTTCCAACCTTCAATAGACTTACAAGCCTGTAACATTGCCAAAGTATCCAATGCTTCCCCATAAAGTTGCAGCATATTGGATGTATTTAACTCTCCTAATAATTGCTTATCACCAAAATCCGTAATCAGCAAAAAACCCGCAGTTAAATTTTCTTTATAAACTTCTGGCGAATGCAAACCCAGCTTACGTAAAGCCTTAGTAATCGCAATATAAGCAACGCAGTTTTCTCTATCGGGCGGAGCATCCATCGCAACCCATGATTGTGCATTATGTAATACCCTGAAGTATCGTCTAAAACTTGCATCACCTGCGATTGCTTGCAATGAAAATTCACTAAGGCCGCAGTCGTTGGCAAGCCAGTTATGTAAAAGATTTTGTCGTATGTCCATAAGCATTTTGTTAAAAAAAAATGAATGCCACAATTTTACAGATAAAAGAGGTATCATACCAGAATAACCGAGCCGCGACCGTCAGGACATGCTCTTATACATAACTATTTTAATTCATCGCATGAAAGGTTCCCCATGCTAG
>CAZHMQ010000109.1:0-6724 GCA_964533645.1 uncultured Coxiellaceae bacterium | reverse complement strand
AAGCGCAGCGTGCCCACCATTTTGCTGTTTCCAATCAAGAATGGTGGGCACGCTGCGCTTTGCCCACCCTACATTGATGCAATCATGACGAGAGAATTTTAACCCTTAGGATTCATATCAACAAACGCTTCGCTGCGAATTTTACTTATCCAGTTTTGCAGTGATTCTTCAAATTTACGTTCAAAAAGATATTGTTGTACCTGTTGACGTTGATTTTCACCTTTTAATTCACCGCCTGTATTACGAATGCCCGCTACATGGATAAGATGAAATCCATTTGGTGTTTGTATAGGGCCAACAATCTCACCTTCTTTTGCAAGGAGGATGGGATTAGAAAAAGCGGTAGGTATTTCGGGTAATTTACGCCAGCCAAGATCGCCACCTTGCAGTGCTTTTGTCCCGCCGGATTCGGCCATCGCGGCTGTGCTAAAGTTGGTGCCGTTACGTAATTTGACGAGCAGTGCTTCGGCGCGTTTTTTTGCATCGGTGACATCTTGTGTTGAAGGAGTGTCAGGTAATGCAATTAAAATATCTTCTAAATGATATTCTTTGTTGTTATGTGCCTGCCACGCAGAAGATCGCATAAAATCTTCGACTTCTTGTGATGATATAGAAATGGTTGGGGCAACGGCTTTTTCTTGTATTTGATGAATCAAATATTCATCATGAATATCTTTGCGATAATCATCTTTATTCATGCCACGTTTAGCAAGTTCTTGATAAAGCTCAGCTACGGTGAGACGATTTTTCTTGGCAATAGAAAGAATGGCTTTATCAACTTGTTCGTCTGTAATTTCCATGCCTGCCGTATCAGCTAATTGCAGTTGTAAGCGTTTATTGACTAATTGTTCTAACACTTGCTTGCGTAAAACCTCAGCAGGAGGTAAGGAGGTGTTTGATCCTGCCATTTGAGATTTTATTTTGTTAATAGTTTCATTGAGTTCACTTTCGACAATGACTCCATTATTAATAACTGCGACAATGCGATCTAGCGATTGTTCAGCAAAGGCTTGCGTGCAACATAACGCAATGGCTAATATAATTCCGCGATTAAGATATTTTCTCATTTAATAATCCTGCCCAAAATTGGTTTGATTCGCAATGCTTGCATTGTTGAGTATTTGGCCTGGATTGCCGGTTCCAAAATTCCCTAAGCCTTTTAGAGCGAATTGAATATAAAATTCCGTATTATATTGATAGGTATTGTTAGGGGTTAAATTATTAAAAGTTTTGCCCGCAACGACACGCACAGCCCAACAGCAAGTGTCATATTGTAAACCATATAGTAAATTCTGGAAACGGGAACGATTCCAATTTTCTGTCCAGCGAGCGACTGTGCTCCAATCGCGTGAGATCGGCCAAGTAAATGAAAAATCGGTTTGTGAAAGGTTGGTGACACTTTTGCCGACTTGAGTTTCGGGGTTTTGCGGAAGATCACCGTTACGTACATAAGTATAGCTAAAACTGACAGCGCGTTGAATATCTCTTAGATATTGTAGGGTAAATGTTTGATTATTAAATTCTTTTTCTTGGGAGTCCCAAATAGTATAAGAAGTTGCATTCCAACCAGGAGTTAAGGTGTAAGATAAAACAGCAGAAAGTGGCGAACGGTTATTGGTGTTTTCAGGAGAATGCATGGCTTCTTCGCAGGAGTTAGGAGCCGTGCATAAGGTAACACGACGATTTTCAAAGTAAAAAATTTGACCAATTCCGGCGCTAATTTTTTCATATCCTGATTGTTGGTCAATGAATCGAGTGGTAATCCCCAGACTGATTTGATTGGCGTCGCCTATACGATCCAGCCCACTAAAGCGGTTGTAGGTGAATAATTGATCATAGGTCAAGGTGTTAATGGTGGTATCAAAAATCGGAATTTCACCTTGGTTTCTGTAAGGTACATAGGTGTAATACATCTTGGGTTCTAAAGTTTGTCGCATGTGGCGTGAAAAGAAAGAAATATTACGATCAAAATAGAGGCCAGAGTTGATATCAAAAATAGGTAATACTCGACTTGGGCTTTTGCTATTGTCGTCAACTACATTGCCAAGTTCGTATTTGGTCATGGCGAGTTGTAGTCGCGGATTAATATAATAAGATGGATGGTAAATAGGTAGATTTATGCCGGGCTGAACGTTGAAACGATTTCCTATGGGTTGTTTTGGCAGCAATCCAGGGTTGATATTGCCTGGATTTTGCATAATATCGAAATGGGTTAAGTCATTGGCAATAAAAAAAGTTAAGCCAGTTCTATCATCCGGATACATACCATCTAAGATGAGTTGCGGCAAGCGTATATATTGATTATAGAAAGTATTTTCTTCAAGCGGATGTAGCGTTTGATAACCTTGTACGCGTCCCGTGAAAGCCCAGTATTGACCTTTGTAATTTAAATCAGCTTGTTGTAATAATTGATTGGGAGTGATTTCGTTTAAACCATTGCTGAAATCTTCTAAATAATAATCATCACTCACAAAGTTGTAATCGACGTCGGTTGTCCAGTGATCATTAAACTGTGTTTTGTGTTGCCATGAAATGGCATAACGCGTAAGACTTGCTTTTTCTAAGGCATTTAATTCCGATAAAGTGGCGTCATTAGTCGAATGTTGATTGGTTATGGCTTGTGTTTCTTTAAACGTTTTAAATAATTGGTCATAAGGTAAGATGACAAACTTGAATTCACCATTCGTCGCGGGTGAATCTGAGAGATAACGGAATAAATTAGTGATTTGCAAGCCGCGCTTAGCGAGCACAGTAGGCGTAATAGTGTCATCGTAATTAGGAGCGATGTTCCAATAAAAAGGTACAGTAAAAGTCGCACCCGATGTGCTAGAAGAACCTACACTAGGCCATAAAAATCCAGTTTGTCGTCGTGAATCAATAGGAAAATTTAAGTAAGGCGCATAAAAAACAGGTATATCTTTGACTAACAGCTTTGCGTTTCTAGCAATGCCGCGACCTGAATTTTTGTCCAAAGTAATATCATCGGCTTCAACTTTCCAGGCAGCATTAAGGGGTGGACAAGTACTGTAGCTTGCTGCTTGGAATTTATATACTTTAGGTTCATCTTGTTTAAATTCTGAAGCACTGCCCCATGCGCTTAATTGATAAACTTTATGCTCACTTTGTAATTCAGTTTTGGTAAGACCTTTGGGTTTTTCATGGGTATTACTGTAAATGGCAGTGCGGTATAAAATATCGCGTAATACTTTATTTTTATTTTCTAAATCGACATATCCGCAACGTGCTAACACCAGACTATTAGGTTCGCGAAAGCTCACATTGCCTATTAAATCTATGCCACTGTATTTTTCTGTGGTGGGGTTGCGATAAAGATAAGCTTTGCTGGTGGTAACTTTTTGATCATCTTGAGTGATAGTTACTTTGCCTTGATAAATCGAGGTGCCGTGCAGAGAAAAAACACCTTGATTACCGGTGATCAAGGTTGATTTATTATTATACAGATCTTCAGAGTTTATAAAGGGTGGTTCAAGATAGTACCCTCCGCAACGGTTGTCATTGGTCACAACCCAGCCTAAAGCATCTGCAATGGCTGATTTGCTTAGGGATTTTGTATCTTCTGCAGAAGGCTGGCAGTAGTTGCTTGTAGGTTTATCGGCTTTTAATTGCGCAGATTCCATAAAAATCAGCAAACTTATGCATATGATAAGTGATAATTTAAGATTTATTGCTACGCGCATTCACGATATTTTCCACATTCCGAATCTTGCAAGTGTATCGAAAAGTTGTGTGAAGGACAAAGCTATTCATCGTGCCCGTGCCCGCCCGTCTTTTCTTTGCGTATCATTTGAATGTAAATTAAAATAGCAGGACTTTTGAAAATCAGGTACGGGCACGATATTGGACACACGACAAAATCTTTTACATAGCTGGCTTAGCAACGACTGCGGCTTTAGCACATTTTCATTACAAGCGATCGCAGGTGATGCAAGTTTTAGACGCTATTTTAGAGTCTTATGCAACGAACAATCCTGGATAGCAATGGATGCTCCACCTGACAGAGAAAATTGCGTCGCCTATGCTGCTATCACTAAAGCTTTACGTGAACTAGGTTTAATCTCTCCTGAAATTTTTAAAAAAAACTTGAGCGCAGGCTTTTTGCTTATTACAGATTTGGGTGATAAACAATTATTAACAGAATTAAATGCATCTAATATGTCACAACTTTATGGTGAGGCCTTAAATACGTTAGCTATATTGCAAACATGCAAACAAGTTGAGGGTTGGAATATTCCGGCATTGACGGCAACATTTATGTATCAAGAGTTGGAATGGTTTAAACAATGGTTTTTGCAAAGTTATTTGAATCTAAATCTTTCATCCGCAACTGAGGCCATGTTGGCAAATGTTTTTGATTTTCTAGCAACTCTCGCAGCATCTCAACCCCAGGTTTTTATGCATAGGGATTATCATTCTGCGAATTTGATGGTATTGCCACAAAACAAAATAGGTGTATTAGATTTTCAAGATGCTTTTATAGGTCCTCAGACTTATGATTTGGTTTCTTTGTTGCGTGATTGTTATATTGATTGGCCCGAGGATGTTGTGATAAAACTTGCTTTAAGCTATAAAGAACGTATTCACATATCCGTGAGTGATGAATTATTTTTACGTTGGTTTGATGGGATGGGCTTGCAGCGACATATGAAAGCTTTGTTAACTTTTTCACGAAAATATAAACGCGATGCCAATCCTCACTATTTAAAACATATTCCAAGAACATTAAATTATATTTTAAACATCAGCAAACATTTTCCAGAGTGCTGTGATTTTTGTGATTTTTTACATGCCGTGATCTTACCTGCTTATCAAAAGGAAAGTACCTTATGCGCGGAATGATTTTAGCGGCGGGCCGTGGGCAACGTATGGGAGCCTTAACTGACCATACACCTAAGGCATTATTACGCGTAGGCCAGAAGTTTTTGATTGAGTATTCTATTGATGCGATGATTGCAGTGGGTATAAAAGATATTGTGATTAATGTCAGTTATCAACGTGAAAAAATTATAGCCGCATTAGGCGATGGTAAAAAATATGGCGTGCATATTGCCTATTCTGAAGAAGAAGAGGCTTTGGAAACGGGTGGTGGCATATTCCAAGCATTACCTTTATTGGGTCCAGACCCATTTATCGTATTAAGTTGTGATGTCATTTCGGATTATGCTTTGCAACAATTGACTACGCTTTCTGGTTTGGCACATATTGTGTTAGTCGATAATCCTGATTTTAATCTAAGCGGTGATTTTAATCTGGATGGTGGTTTTGTGGATTGTGTTCCACCTTGTCGTTTAACTTATGCCAATATAGGTCTTTTTCATCCTGATTTATTTGCAAAATGTAAGCTGGGTAAGTTTAGGTTAGGCGAAGTGTTGAAAGAGTATGCGAGGCAAGGGCTTGTGACAGGGGAGTATTTTAAAGGCTTTTGGCATAATGTAGGGACGCCGGAGCAGCTTCAAGAGTTGAAAGATGCTATAGCGTTTATGTAATATATTGATTAACATGAAAAATTATCTTCTCAAGGGCTTCTTCTCCGGTCTTGTGAGGTAAAAAATAATTTTCATAAAGCATAACTTATTGTTTAATAAATATTTAAAACTATAAAATAAAAAACTACTACTGGAGTTTGGCCATTTTCCAAAAAATATTAAGAATCAACCAGTTAAATTAATTTAAACCACTTCATCATAACTATTTATATCTAGACTAAATACTGTTAGTGACATTTCTTTCTTAGCCACTTGAAAATTGGATCACTTAGTGATATACTTTAAATAAAGTAAAGGCCGGATAATTAAATGAGAATCTTCAAATATCGCATTTTTCATCAATGGACAAAAAAAGAAAGAATCAGTGATAGCGCTTTAAAAAAAGCTATTGGTGAGATAGAAAAGGGTTTATTCGATGCTAATTTAGGTAGTGGCCTGTATAAACAACGCGTTGCTAGAAAAGGACAAGGAAAACGATCAAGTTATAGAACTATTTTAGCTTTTAAAGAAAAAGATCGATCTGTTTTTATGTATGGCTATGCTAAAAATGATCAGGAGAATGTCAGCAATAAAGAAGAATTAGTTTATAAAAAATTAGCTGATTATTACTTAAAATTGTCAGATAGTAAGCTAGAAACTTTAATTAAAATCGGTGAATTGTACGAGGTAAAATAGTTATGAAAGCTAAAAAAATAAAACATCCAACAATGCTTGAAGTCGCACACGAGATGGCAAAGGGCTTATACGAAGCAAATGTGATTGATGCAACCACAATGCGTGAATTTGATACATTATGCCTAACTCCAGTAAAAGAATTATCGCCTAAAGAAATTAAAAAAATTCGAATAAGAGAAAAAGTCAGCCAGCCTGTATTTGCAAAATGTCTTAATACAAGCACATCTACTGTTAAACAATGGGAACAAGGCGAAAAACACCCTAGAGGGACATCTCTTAAGCTGCTAAATCTTGTTGCAGAAAAAGGGTTAGCAATTTTAATCGCTTAATGAATTGGAATTTATTTACCTCATTTAGCGGTAGATGGCTTGGTTTTGATTAACATGATCGTGTCCATACGAAAAAGCAGGCATTCTATTATCAGAAGCAAGCCTGCAAATGTGGCAGCATCCAAACTGGATGCCAGCTAAAAGCATGCTGGCATGACAGTGTGAGGATGTCAGGCCAAGTGTGTAAATAGCCATAAATAAGGTATCATAATTGGG